>JBHHWB010000035.1:0-36358 GCA_046756305.1 Gemmatimonadota bacterium | reverse complement strand
GTGCCGGAGCGCGGGCCCATGTGGGGCCGGGATCCGGGGGGTTCGTCCCCCCGGCTCCCCGAAACGGGGAAGGAACCATGACGGAAGAACTGAAGATCGCGGATCCGGCCATCTACGAGGCCATCATTTCGGAGGCGCGCCGGCAGGCGGGCGGGCTGGAACTCATCGCGTCGGAGAACTTCGTCTCCACGGCGGTTCTTCAGGCCATGGGCTCGGTCATGACCAACAAGTACGCCGAGGGACTTCCCGGAAAGCGGTACTACGGCGGGTGTGAGTTCGTGGACGTGGCCGAAAACCTGGCACGGGACCGTGCCAGGGAACTCTTCGGCGCCGAGCACGTGAATGCCCAGCCCCACTCGGGCGCCCAGGCCAACATGGCGGCGTACTTCGCTTTCCTCGAGCCCGGGGACAAGATCCTGGGGATGAATCTCAGCCACGGGGGACATCTCACCCACGGCTCGCCGGTGAACTTCTCCGGCCGTCTCTTCGACGTGGTGGCCTACGGCGTGCGTGAAGAGGACGGGCGCATCGACTACGACGCCCTGCGGGAGCAGGCGCGGGCGGAGCGGCCCAGGATGATCATCGCCGGCGCCAGCGCGTATCCCCGCATCATCGACTTCCAGGCCTTCTCCGACATCGCCCGGGAGGTGGGCGCCGTCCTGGTGGTGGACATGGCCCACATCGCCGGGCTGGTGGCCACGGGGCACCACCCCTCTCCCGTTCCCCACGCCGACGTGGTGACCACCACGACCCACAAGACGCTCCGAGGACCGCGGGGCGGGCTGATTCTGACCCGGGAAGAGCACGCCAAAGCCATCGACAAGGCGGTCTTCCCCTTCATGCAGGGGGGCCCCCTCATGCACGTCATCGCCGCCAAGGCCGTGGCGCTCCTGGAAGCGTTGCAGCCCGAGTTCGAGGAGTACTCGGGCCAGGTGGTGGCCAACGCCAGAGCTCTGGGAGAGGGGCTGGCCGAGCGGGGCTTCCATCTGGTGAGCGGAGGGACGGACAACCACCTCCTCCTGGTGGACCTGCGGCCCAGCCATGAGGATCTCACGGGCAAGGACGCCGAGGCGGCGTTGGAGGCGGCGGGCATCACCGTGAACAAGAACACCGTTCCCGGCGAGACCCGTTCTCCCTTCGTCACCTCGGGGCTGCGCATCGGCACGCCGGCGCTCACCACCCGCGGCATGAAGGAAGGGGAGATGGCCACCATCGCGGGGTGGATCGCCCACATTCTGGAAGCGCCCCACGACACGCCCCGCCAGGACGAGGTGCGCCGCCAGGTGGAGGAACTCTGCCGCGCCTTCCCCCTCTATCCGGAGCTGGTGGGCGGCTGAAGGGTCGCGCCCTGGAGGGACGGAGGGCGACGGAAGGGCGTTTTCGGCGAATTTTTTCGCCCTGACCCTGGCGAAGGACGTCCCCGAGGCGCACATTTTCCTCATGACACACCTGCAATTCGCCGAAGAGGTGCTGGACGAGCTCCAGGAGCGGAACCCCCGCTTCCACGCCAAGGCGTATTTTTTCGTCCTTGCCGCCCTTCATTCCGTCATCCAGTCCCTTGAAGAACCGCGGCACATTTCGGGGCGGGAGCTGGCGGAGGGCGTCCGTACCCTGGCCCTGCAGCGCTTCGGGCCCATGGCGCGCACAGTGCTGGGGCACTGGGGGATCCACTGCACCGAAGACGTGGGGGGCGTGGTGTTCGCGCTGGTGGAGCAGGGGATTCTCATCAAGCAGGAGGGAGACTCCCTGGAGGATTTCGCGCAGGTGTACGATTTTGAGGAAGCGTTCGAGCTCAACTATCCCTGGGAAGCTCGGTCGTAACGCCCTGGCCCCGGCGCGGTGCCGGAGCCGGTCACGCAAACCCGCCCGACGTTTCGGGCGCTCCAACGGCGCCCTGCGCCGCAACACCCTGGGAGGGGTAGCACATGGTGGATGAACGCGGATTCCCTCGCTGCTTGAAGTGCGAGAAGGGGGACCTACTGCCGCTCTCCGACTATGGGAGGGACGGAGCCTCGATCCGCTATAAGGCGTGGGTGTGTTCGAACCCGGAATGTGGGTTCAATATCCGGATCGACAACGGAGAGGTGACCCTGGGCCGGACCATCGGCCAGAGCTACAAGTAAGGTCGAGCGGCGCCTTCGTCTGAGGCGCTCGGGACCCGTGCGGCACTCCGTGAGGGGGTGCCCGGGTTCGAGGGCGCGCCCGCCGGGAGGGTGATCATGTCGTACGTTCCGCTTCGTCCCTTTGGAAGGGCCGTCGTTCCGGCGCCCACCGGTCCCCAGTCGGCGGAGTTCGACCGCTACGCCATCGAGGACGTGGGGGTCCCCCAGCCCGTCCTCATGGAGAACGCCGGTCGCTCCGCGGCGCTCCTCCTGCACCGCCTCCATCCCGAAGGTCCCGTCGTAGGCGTCGTGGGCGCGGGCAACAACGGCGGTGACACCCTGGTCCTCCTTCGCTCCCTGGCGGCGTGGGGCAGGGAGGTGCGGGCCGTCCTGGCAGCGGATCGGCCCGAAGAGGAAGGGCTCCTCCACGCGTGGGCCCTCCCCACGGTCCGGGACACGGAATTGGACGACACCGGGTGGGCGGCGGTCCTGGGCCGTGCCGCGGTCGTGGTGGACGGAATCCTGGGAACCGGCGTGCGGGGCGCGCCCCGGAAGCGCCAGGCGCGGGCCATCGTTGAGGTGAACCGGGCCCGCCGGCCCGTTGTGGCCATGGATATCCCCTCCGGCGTGGACAGCGAGACGGGGGCGGTTCCGGGAGAGGCCGTGCGCGCCGACGTCACCGTGGCCTTCGGGGCTCCCAAGCTGGGGAGCCTTCTCCACCCCGGACGGGCGCGGGTGGGGCGCCTTCTGGCCGTGGAGATCGCATTCCCTCCCATGGAGGCGGCCGCGGCGTCGGGTATGGTCATCACCCCGGCGTGGGCGCAGGCGCGTCTTCCCGTGCGTCCGCCCGACACGCACAAGAACGCCGTGGGCCGGGTCCTCATCGTGGCGGGGAGGGAGGGGATGGCGGGGGCTGGCGTCATGGCGGCGCGCGCCGCCTTCCGGGCCGGCGCCGGTTTGGTGCAGATATGCTCTTCGTCCTCCAACAGGGAGATCTTTCAGGCGGCTGTCCCCGAAGCCATCTTCATCCATGCCGACGACGATGAATCCCTCGATGCCGCTCTGCAGGAGGCTCACGCGGTGGCGGCGGGACCGGGCCTGGGGACCGACGCGCAGGCGGCCGCGCTCCTCGCTCGGGTGCTCGAAGGGCCGGCTGTGCCCACCGTCCTGGACGCGGACGCCCTCAACCTGGTGGCCGCCGGGTCGGTGCCCCCGCTGCCCGAGATCGCCGCGGACCGCCCGCTCCTGGTGACACCCCACCCGGGTGAGATGGCGCGGCTTACCGGGAAGGACCCCCACGACATCAGGTCGGCCCGCCTCCATGTCGTCCGGGACTGCGCCGCCGAATGGGGGTGTTCGGTGCTTCTCAAGGGTGCCCCCTCCCTGGTGGCCCGCCCTCGTGACGCGGTGCTCGTGGACGGAGGAGGAAGCTCGGATCTGGCCGTGGCGGGCATGGGGGACGTGCTCACAGGCGTATGCGGGTCTCTCCTGGCCCAGCAGGTGCCGGCCACCGTGGCCGGAGCCGTGGCGCTGTACCTCTCGGGTCGGGCGGCAGCGCTGGCGGATCTGGGACCCGGCCTGACACCGGGGGATGTGGTGGAGCACCTTCCCCCCGCCCTGGAGGAGCGGGGTCCGGGGGAGACGGAGTTGGACTTTCCCTTCCTCCTCTTCGATCAGGATGCGGCGCGATGAAGCATCCGCCGCCGCTCCACCCCCGCGCGGGGTCCGCCTCGGGTACGCCTTGAAGGGCGGGGACAAGCAGGAGGGACTGCGCGTCCCTCTGGGGCGGGGCCGGGAGTTCGACGCCATCCGGCGCTTCATTGCGCAGCAGGGACCGCTTCCTCCCGAGGTGCGGCTGGGACCCGGGGACGACGCGGCGGTCGTCTCGGGCGGGTGGACGGTGAGCACCGACCTCTCGGTGGAGGGCGTCCATTACCGTCGGGAATGGATCCTGGACCGGGAGGTGGGCTATCGCGCCACCGCCGCGGCTCTCTCCGATCTTGCCGCCATGGGGGCCAATGCCGTGGGGATCCTGGCCTCGGTGGCGGCGCCCCTGGATGGGGGCGTGGATCTGGACGCGGTCCAGGCGGGCATCGCCGAAGCCGCCCGGATCTTCGACGCCGGTGTGTTGGGAGGCGACCTCTCCGGGTCGCCGGGGCCCCTGGTGGTGGACATCACGGCCCTGGGCAGGACCCACTGGCCCATCCTGAGATCCGGCGCCGAACCGGGCGACGAACTGTGGGTGACGGGTCCGCTGGGCGCCGCCGCCGCCGCGGTGCGCATCTGGAAGGAGGGTGGTGAACCCTCGCCCGAGCTGAGGCGCCGCTTTGCCCGGCCCATTCCCCGGATCCGTGAGGCGTGCTGCCTGGTGGAGGAGGAACGGACCCACGCCCTCATCGACATCTCCGACGGACTGGTGGGCGACGCGGGACACCTGGCCGCGGCCGGCGGTGTACGCGTGGTCATCGAGGCCGCGCGTGTTCCTGTGCACCCGGCGGCCGCCGCCGCGGTGGGCCGGGAGGAAGCCCTGGCCCTGGCGCTTCACGGCGGGGAGGACTACGAGCTCCTCTTCGCGGCCCCGGTGGGGCTGGTGAACCCGGAGCGCTTCCTTCGCCACTTCCAGGTCGAACTCGTTCGGGTGGGCCGGGTGGAAGAGGGCAGCGGAGTGTGGCTGGACGAAGGGGAGGGGGAGCCGCGCCCGGCGGTCTGGGGCGGGTACGATCATCTCCTCCGGAAAGAGGAGACCGAATGATCGCCCTCCTTCGCGTTCTGGTCGTGATCATCCCCGCCACCATCTGGTACGGGGCGAAGATCATGTGGCTGGCTCGCCGGAGGAGCCCGCGCCTCGCCTGCCTCTGCGAGGAGATCCAGAGGAAGTGGTCGCGGATGGTGCTGCGTGCCGCCGGCGTTCGCGTGGTGATCGAGAACCCGGAGGTCATCGATCCGGACCGCCCCCAGATTCTCGTGGCCAACCACACCTCCTGGTTCGACGTACCGGCCCTGGCCGGGCATCTGCCCGGGCCCTACCGCTTCGTCGCCAAGCAGGAGCTGGCCCGTGTGCCTTTCTTCGGTCCGGCGTGGCGCAGCTGCGGCCACATCGGCATCGACCGCAAGGACCGGGCGAAGGCTATTGAGTCGTTGGCGGTGGCCAAGCGCAGGCTTGAAGAGGAGCGTCCGACCGTCATCTTGTTTGCGGAGGGTACGCGTTCCCGGGACGGCCGCCTCCAACCCTTTAAGAAGGGGGCGTTCGTCCTGGCCATTCAGACCGGCGTAGAAATCGTGCCGGCGGCCATCATCGGTGCACGCGACGTGATGAAGAAGGGCTCTCTTCTCATCCATCCCGGTACCATTCGCATCCGTTTCGGGGAGCCGGTTCCGGTGGAGAGGCTCACCATGGAGGACCGCAACGACCTCGCCCGGCGGACGCGGGAGGCCGTGGCCGCTCTTCTGGAATCGGCGTCCCTTCCTGAAGAAACCATCGAATAAGGAGAAGCACCGTGTCGGCCATCGTTGAGATCCGCGCGAGAGAGATCCTGGATTCCCGGGGCAACCCCACCGTGGAGGCCGACGTGGTGCTGGAGACGGGCGCCCGGGGCCGCGCAGCCGTCCCTTCCGGCGCCAGCACCGGCATCCATGAGGCGGTGGAGCTTCGCGACGGCGACCCCGCCCGCTATCTGGGCAAGGGCGTCCTGAAGGCCGTGAACAATGTGAACACCGAGATCGCGGGTACGCTGCGTGGTTTCGACGCCGGAGATCAGGAGGGTCTCGACCGCGCCATGATCGAGTTGGACGGGACGCCCAACAAGGGGAGGCTCGGAGCGAACGCGATTCTTTCCGTCTCCATGGCGACGGCCCGGGCCGCCGCCGCAGAGCTGGATCTTCCCCTTTGGCGGTACCTGGCGGGGGAGAAGGACGCCACGCTCCTTCCCGTCCCCATGATGAACATTCTCAACGGCGGCGCCCACGCCCCCAACAACGTGGACATTCAGGAGTTCATGATCATGCCCCTGGGGGCGGAGGGGTATTCCGAGGGGCTGAGGATGGGCGTGGAGGTCTTTCACCACCTCAAGAAGGTGCTCAGCGCCCGGGGGAAGAACACGGCCGTGGGGGACGAGGGCGGCTTCGCCCCCGACCTGGCCAGCAACGAAGAAGCGGTGGAGCTGATCCTGGAAGCCATCGAGGCGGCCGGCTACCGGCCCGGTGAGGATGTGGCCCTGGCCATCGACGCTGCAGCCAGCGAGCTGTACGACGACGGGGAGTACGTCTTCCGGTGGTCCGGCGGCGAACGGCGGGACGCCGCCGGAATGGTGGAGTTCTGGCGGGAGATGGTCCGGCGCTATCCCATTCGCTCCCTGGAAGATCCCCTGGGAGAGGAGGACTGGGAGGGGTGGAAGATGCTGACGGCAGCCCTGGGGGACGGCCTTCAGATCGTGGGTGACGACATCTTCGTCACCAACCCCCGTATGCTGGAACGGGGCATCGAAGAGCACACTGCCAACGCCATCCTCATCAAGGTCAACCAGATCGGAACGCTGACCGAGACCCTCCAAACCATGGGCATGGCCAGGGCCGCCGGCTTCCGTAACGTGGTCTCCCACCGTTCGGGGGAAACGGAGGACACCTTCATCGCCGACCTGACCGTGGCCACCGAGGCCGGGCAGATCAAGACGGGGAGCGCCAGTCGCACCGACCGCATCGCCAAGTACAATCAGCTGCTGCGCATCGAGGAGCAGCTGGGGCTCGACGCCCGCTACCCCGGCCGGAATCTGTGGAGCGGATGATGTGGGTAGACTGAAGAAGCTCGTCCTTCCCGCCCTTCTCCTGGCGGCGGGGTACTACGCCCTTTTCGGCGGGGAGTACTCCTACCTGGAGCTGCGACGCACCCGGGCCCGGGAAGCCCGGGAGCGGGCGCAGGTGACGGAACTGCGGCGGCAGATCGATTCCCTCCGCGCCTGGGCCGATTCCCTGGAGGTGGACTCGGCCACCCTGGAGCGCATCGCCCGGGAGCGCTTCGGCATGATCCGGGAGGGGGAGGTCCTCTACCGCTTCACCGAGCCCCGGGGGCGGGAAACCTCCGACTCGACGGGCGATACGGGGCGCTGACGCTCGAGGAGGTCGCGCCACCGCCGCCTGGCCGCCGTCCGGCGTCGGAGCCGGAGACGAGTCGTCGGAGCCGGAGACGAGTCGTCGGAGCCGGAGATGAGCCGCCGGAGCCGGAGATGAGCCGCCGGAGCCGGAGACGACCCGCCCGGGCCGGAGGCTACCCGCCGCCGTCTTCGGCCTCGCACGCCTCCAGCATCCGCATGGCGGCGTGCTCCAGCCTGTTGCGGGCCGACGCGCTGTGGCGTGTCCACCAGGGCCGCACCAGGAGGAAGGGAACCACCACAAAGGCGAGGACCGCCCAGAACGGCCCCAGCGCTCCCAGGGGCGTGAGGGCCGCAAGAACGGCCCATCCCGTGAGCCCCCCCACCCATCCCGCCAGGAAGTGGCCGGCCAGGTCGGCCGTCATGCGCAGGGAGAGGGCGCCGTCGTCCTGGGACAGGGCGATGGTCGTCCGCCCCAGGACGTGGTCCTCCTTCCAGAGGAGGTTGCCGGGGCCGGCCTCCACCTCGGTTCCCCGGCGTCCCAGGGCTCCCTCCAGGGCTTCCACCACCGGGGCCGGGTCGGTGGGGAGACGCGCCTCCTCGAGCTTCGCCTGGACCTCCCACTGGAGGGGTGCGCCCGGGACGAGGGAGCCCACGCGGGGGGGAAGGAGGGCCGCTCCAGGTCCGGAGCGGAGGGCGGCGGCGCGGCGCACCGCCGCCGGGTCCAGTCCCGCCTCTTCCGCCGCATGCATCAGCGTGGAAAGATCCGGATCGTAGGGTCCGGGCAGGAGGGCGGCGCTCTCCGAGCGGGCGGCCCGCTCCAGGATGCGTCGCACCTCTTCGGGAGTGAATCGCCGGGTGGGGAGGTGCGGGGGAGGGGGGTCTTCCCGGTCCGTCACCCGTCGGCTCCTCCGTCGCCGGCGTCTCGCCCCCCTTCACGGTCCGCTTCCGCCGCCTCCTCCTCCTCCCCGGCCACCTGCGGGCCATCCTCCTCCGCCGCCTTCACTCCCTCTTCCGTGTCCGGAACCATCCTCAGCAGGGCGTGAGCCGCGCTCTCCAGGGCGGCGCGGTCGCCGCCTTCGTGAGGCAGGGTCTCCACCATGGCCTCGGCAGCGGCCTTGAGGGCACGGGCGGCGGCCTCCTTGCTGGCGGGCTTGCCCGGCTCCACCATGCTGCGGAAGAGTTCGATGGGGATGGGAAAGACGGTGGTGGAGTTGTTCTCCGCCGCGATCTCCACCACGGTCTGGAGGAAGCGGAGCTGGAGCGCCACGGGGAACTGCTGAATGACCTCGGCGGCGAGAGCCAGCTTGGTGGACGCCTGGAACTCCCCTTCGGCGGCGATGACCTTGGCGCGCCGTTCACGTTCGGCCTCGGCCTGCTTGGCCATGGCGCGCTTCATCTCCTGGGGAAGGTCGATGTCCTTGATCTCCACAGCGGTGACTTCGATGCCCCACTGGTCCGTTCCTTCGTCGATGATCTCACGCACCACCTCGTTGATGCGTTCCCGGTGGGCCAGGAGCTCATCGAGCTCCGACTGGCCGATGACGGAGCGCAGGGTGGTCTGGGCGAGCTGGCTGGTGGCGAAGTAGTAGTCCTCGATCTCCACCACGGCCTTGGTGGGATCGGCGACACGGAAGTACACCACTGCGTTGACCCGCACGCTCACGTTGTCCTTGGTGATGGTATCCTGGGGAGCGATGTCCAGCGCCACGATGCGCAGGTCCATCTTGCGCATGCGCTCGATGCCGAAGGGGACGAGAAAGATGAGTCCCGGTCCCTTGGCACGGGTCAGCTTGCCCAGCCGGAAAATCACGCCCCGCTCGTATTCGAAGAGGATGCGCAGGCTCGTGAGAAGCGCCGCGGCGCCGAGGCCCACGGCAGCCCACAGTACCAAGCCCATGTCCATGAGATGCTCCCTGCCGACGGGGACGAAGTGAGTCGCACGATCTCTTCAATATACGGATCGCGGAGGGGGGCGCTTCATTTTTCGCGCGCCTCCGGAAGCTGTTGACACGGCCGGGGACCCGGATGAGCTTTGATGCCCGAGCCGGAGTAGCTCAGCTGGTTAGAGCAGCGGAATCATAATCCGCGTGTCGGGGGTTCGAGTCCCTCCTCCGGCATCCATGAAAGGGGGAGCCCTGCTCGGGCTTCCCCTTCTTGCGTGTGGGCTCCGGGCGGATCCTGTGTGCCCCCACGTGGGCGTGCCGTTACACCCGGGAGCCCGCCGTCAGATCTGCTTCCGGCGCGTCGCCTCCGCCTGTGCGTGGTCGTGGGCGCGACGGGTCATGGTCATCTCCAGGAGCACCCAGGCGCCGGTGAGGATGGAGCCCGCCATGACGGTCATGCCGCCGGCGTGGAGCCAGGCTCCGATTTCTCCGTCGCGGGAGAGCATCCCGAACTTCATGAGGAGGAAAGTCCAGTCGTGGCTGTCCACGTCCACCGGGCCGAAGGGGGAGACCAGGGGCAGGACACGGCCCCGAAGAGGTCGTTCTGCTTCAGGTAGAGATAGATCGCGGCCCCCAGGGGAACGGCAAGCTGAAAGAGGGTCCCGCCCGCCGCAGTCAGGGTTCGGTTCCCGAACCACATGAAGAAGGCGTGGCCCATTTCATGCACCCCCAGCGTGACGCCGTCCAGAAGGGTGTGGTAGTCGGGTTGGGTGGCGAACCCCCGGAACCACCACGCCATGACCAGGAGAAGGGGAAGGCGCGCCCACCAGGGGCCGGAGTAGTCGGTTTTCCACGCTGCGCTCATAGGTCGGGTCAATGTGGCGTCAGCGCCCTGTTCCTGATAGGCTCCCTTCCATGACATCGACTGCGTTCATCACCGGTGCGTCCTCGGGATTCGGCGAAGGTCTGGCCCGTCGTTACGCCGCCCGCGGGTATACGGTGGGCCTGGCCGCCCGCCGGGAGGACCGCCTTCAGGCCCTGGCCGGGGAGATCCGATCCGCCGGCGGGCGGGCCGTGGTCTGTCCCTGCGACGTGGGCGACCGGGGGCAGGTCCTGGCAGCGGTGGAGCATGTGCGGAGGGAAGCCGGGGAGGTGGACCTCCTCATCGCCAACGCCGGGGTGGACTGGGCCGTGTACCCGGAGGAGTTCGACGGGGAGAGGGTGGAAACCATGGTGCGGGTGAACTTTCTCGGCGCCGTGTATGCCACCGAGGCCGTGCTTCCCTCCATGCTGGAGCGGGACCGGGGCCAGATCGTCGCCATGGGAAGCCTTGCGGGCTATGGGGGCCTGCCTTTCACGGCGGGATACTCGGCGAGCAAGGCGGCGCTGGACAAGTTTTTTGAAAGCCTCCGCATTGACCTCCGTCACACGGGGGTGGACGTGACCGTCCTCACGCCCGGGTATGTGAAGACGCCCATCACCGAGGTGAATCCCTACCGTATGCCCTTCCTCATGGAGCTGGACGACGCCCTGGACCGCATGGAACGGGCCATCGACCGCAAGGGGCGCCGGGTGGGCTTTCCCTGGCCCCTCTGGATCCAGGCGTTTCTGGGGCAGGTCTTCCCGCGGTGGCTCTACGACCGCGTCGCCGGCGCGCAGGATCGGGACAAGCGGCCCCACTGACCGGTCCAAGGGTCCTTTACCGCACCCGCACGCCGCCCTTCATCACCAGCACCACATTGCGCAGCGCCGACAGGTTGTGGGTGGGATCCCCCTGTACCGCCATCAGGTCGGCCAGGAGCCCCGGGTGGATGCGCCCCCGGTCCGGAAGGTCCAGGATCTCGGCGTTCCCCGCCGTCGCGGCGTGGAGGACCGCCACAGGATCCATCCCGTAGGCTCCCATGAGCTCCAGCTCCCGTACGTTGTCCCCGTGGGAATAGACCCCCACGTCCCCGCCGAAGCACATAGGCACACCCGCCGCCAGCGCCATGCGGAAGCTCTCCTTCTTTCTGCGGATGCGCTCGGGTTCCGGGTCCCGGGCCGGATCCCAGCCGCTGTACCGGAGGATGGCGTCGCCCGCGGCCAGCGTGGGACAGAGGGCTACGCCCCGTTCCGCCATGAGCCGGAAGACCTCCGGCGTGCCGCCGTCGCCGTGCTCGATGGTGCGTACGCCGGCCACCACCGCCCGCTCCATCCCCTCGGCGGTGGAGGCGTGAGCCGAGACCCACCGTCCCGACGATGCGGCCGTCTGCACGATGACGCCCAGCTCCTCGACGCTGTACGTGGGGCGGGCCGTCCGTCCCGCGCCCCACCGGTAGTCGGCGTACACCTTCACCCAGTCCACGCCGCGCCCGATCTGGTCCCGGGTGGCCTGCAGGAGGTTGTCGTACCCGTCGGCCTCCTGGGCTCCCTTGGGGAGATGCCACTCGGGCGCGCCCCTGGGGTTGTACGATCCGGTCGCCACCAGGGCCGGCCCCGCCACCAGCATGCGGGGCCCCGGCACCACCCCTTTGCGAATGGCGTCGCGCAGGCCCACGTCGCCGTAGCCCGCGCCCTCGCTTCCCAGGTCGCGAACCGTGGTGACTCCGGCCATGAGGGTCGCCCGGGCGTGGGCGACGCCCCGGGCCACGCGCTCGCCCAGCGATTCCAGGAGCACCTGGTCGGTCCAGGGTGTCTCGTCGTAGGGGTGGAGGAGGAGGTGGCTGTGCCCCTCGATGAGTCCGGGGAGGAGGGTGGCGCCCTCCAGGCGGATGACCTGTGTGCCGGCTCCCTCGGCAATGGAGGGACCGGCCGCCACGATGCGCCCGTCGCGTACCAGGACGGACCATCCTTCGTGCATCCGGCTGCCGTCAAAGACCCGCTCGGGCCGCAGCAGGACCTCCTGGGCCGCCGACCTCGCCGGGGCCACGGTCAGGGTGAAAAGGGGTGCCAGGAGGGCGAGGATCAGGAACGGGGCGCGCCGGCGGCGGGAGGGGAGAGGAAGGGGCTCTGACGGGAACATGGATCGTCTCCGGAAAAGTCTGCGAGGCGGGGGCAAGTTCGGGAACCGCCGCCGCCTTCGCCAGATGCTTCCACCCATGCCCTTTCCCACCTATCTTGGCCACTGAGCCGGAACGCCTCATCGCCGGACCGGGTCCACCGACGGATCGTCGCCGGGATGAATCTTCGAGAGGGCGCTCCATCACGGGAACGCTTCGTCTTTTTCGGGAATGTGAAATGACCGACCGCGCCAGCACCCTGCTCCAGGGACGCAAGGAGCACATGGAGCACGCTCTTGGACGCTCCCTTCAGCCCCCGGCGTCCGGGGGCGATGCTGACATCTCTCCCCAGAGCCGCAGCTACCTCAGAGAAGAGGCGGAGGAACTCTACTGGAATGAGCTGGAGTGGGAGAACATCACCGACGAGGAGGAGCTGGAGGGCGGGCCCCTCGCCGAGCTGGCCTTCCCCGGCTTCCTGGCCTTCGTGCGCGGCCTCCTCCTCCGCGAGACCATGCCCGACGCTCTGGCCCCCGCCGTGCCGCGGCCGGATGTGGTGGAGGATATTCTCCGCTTCCTGGCGGGTCGCGTGGTGGAGCTGGAAGAGGCCGCCGGAGAAGCCGGCGAGACCGAAGAGGCGCGACGGGCCCTGGAGATGACGCTGCGCCTCCTGGACCAGACGCTGCGTGTCTACTACGGGCTCAGCCCGGAGGAGTTCGAGGCGGTGAGCGCCGGTGGGCCCGTCGACGAGTAGATCCGAATGTTTCCCTGGCTCCGTCCGCGGCCGGGGCGGACGTACCTGGCCGGGGCACCCCTCCTCGTAGCCCACCGGGGCGGATCCCGTCTCGCCCCCGAGAATACCCTCACGGCGTTTCGCCAGGCGTTGGAGCTGTGGGGCGCCGACATGCTGGAGCTGGATGTGCGGTGCACCCGGGACGGCCGGGTCGTGGTGATTCACGACGAGACAGTGGATCGCACCACCCAGGGGCGGGGGCGGGTGGCCGACTTCGACTGGGCCGAGCTGCGGGATCTGGACGCCGGCTACCGCTTCACCGACCCCGCCGGAGAGCACGCCTATCGCGGAAGGGGCGTGCGGATCCCTCTCTTTGAGGAGATCCTGGAGAGCTTCGGCGACGTGCGCCTCAACGTGGAGGCCAAGGAGCCGGGGGCGGCCGAACCCATGGTGGAGATGGTGCGGCGGCACGGCGCGGAGCACCGCGTCCTGCTCGCCGCCGAGCACGAGGCTTCCCGCCGTGAGGTGCGGGGATATCCCGGCCCCTGGGGCGCCAGCCGTCCCCAGATCTTTCGGTTCTGGATCTCCAGCCGGCTCCCCCGGGGCGGGCCCTACGTTCCCCGCGCCGACATTCTCCAGGTTCCCGAAACGTGGCGGGGCCGCCGTATCGTCTCCCCCGGCTTCGTGGCCGCGGCGCATCGCCGCAACATCCCCGTCCAGGTGTGGACCGTGGACGATCCCCACGACATGCGCCGCCTTCTGTCGTGGGGCGTGGACGGGATTCAAACCGACCGGCCCGACATCCTGGCGCGCATCCTCCACGAGGAGGTGGGCCGCCCCCTTCCGCCGGGCCTGGCGAAGGAGACGTCGGCATGAGCCGCAGGGAGCGCGGCCCCCGGAAGCGCGTCTCCCGCGTGGACCACGTCCCCGCACACCTGCGCGCCCTGGGCGGGCTGGAGGAGGGGGAGACGGTGGTGGTGGCCGTCTCCGGCGGCCGAGATTCGGTGGCACTTCTCCACCTGGTGCGTTTCTCGCCCGATCTGGAGGACATCCGCGTCGTGGCGGCCCACTTCGACCACGCCATGCGTCCCGGGAGCGGCGAGGACGCCGCCTGGGTGGCGGATCTCTGCCACGCCTGGGGCGTTTCCCTGGAGATGGAGCGGGCCGCCGCACCCCCTGCGTCGGAGGGCGAGGCGCGCCGCCTGCGCTACACCTTTCTGGACCGTGTGCGCAGGCGCGTGGGGGCGCGCTGGGTCCTCACGGCCCATCACGCCCACGACCAGGCGGAGACGGTCCTCTTCCGGGCGCTGCGCGGTACGGGGATCGGGGGGCTGCGGGGCATCCGGGAGCGGCGCCCGGGCCTCCTGCGCCCCTTCCTGCGTGTGGGCGGCGACGCGGTGGCGGCGTACGCCGAAAACGCCGGGATCACCTGGCGGGAGGATCCCACCAACCGGGACCCCCTGGCCCGCAACGTCCTGCGTCATGAGATTCTTCCCCGGGTCCGGGAGGCGGTGGCGTCCCAGGCGGTGGAGGCGCTCGTGGCGCTCGGGGCCCGGGCCGAAGAGGATGAGGCGGCCTGGGCGTCCGTTCTTCCCACGCTTCTCGAACCTCTGGACGCGCGCGAGGAAGGGGGAAGGGTCTCCTTTGATCGAGAGGCGTTTCTGGCGCTTCCCGGGCCGGTGCGCGCGCGCGCCCTCCGTTTTCTCGCCGTGCCCACGGGACGGGTGCCGGGCCACGCCGGAACCCGGCGCGGAGTGGCGTTTAGTAGCACCGGCACCAGCGGTGGTGCGGTCCCCCTCGGCGGAGGATTGGAGCTTCGGCGGGAACTGGATCGGCTGGTGCTGGGGACACCCGCGGAGGGCCGGGAAGGGGAGGGGCTTTCCATTCCCGGCCCCGAAGCCGGAGAGGGGCGGGTGGAGGTCGGCGGGCGGAGCTACGGCGTCGTTTGGGGCCCCGGCGCCCCCGAGACTCCGGGTGTGGATGCGGAGTGGCGCGCAGCCTTTCAGGCCCGTGATCTCGCGTTTCCCCTGCGGGTCCGGGGCTGGGAGCCGGGCGACCGCATCCGCCTCGCCTATGGGCACAAGAAGTTGAAGAAGCTCTTCCTGGAGGCCCGCGTTCCGGGAAGGGAGCGGCGCAGACGGCCGGTGGTAGCCGACGCCCGGGGCCGCATCCTCTGGGTTCCGGGGCTGGCGAAGGCGGTTGCGGCGACGGAGGCGGGCGAATTGCCCCATATTGAGGGCGAGGTGAACCAGGCCGGGAGGGAGGGGGGCGGAGGACGTCCCCCGACCCGGGACTTCCACATCGGGATAAGGGATGCCGAAACCGAATGAAGACGCCCGCCTGGCGGGCCAGAAGATCCGGCGGATCGTCTACACCGCCGAAGAGATTCAGGCGCGGGTGAAGGAGTTGGGTCGGGAGATCGCCGACACCTACACCCCGGAGGACCGTCTCCTTCTCATCGGGCTTCTCAAAGGATCTTTCCTCTTCCTGGCGGACCTGGTGCGGACCATCGAGCTGCCGCTGCACGTGGACTTTCTCATGGCGTCGAGCTACGGGGCCGACAAGGTCAGCTCGGGGGACGTGCGCCTCCTTTACGACCCTGAGGCGTCCATGAAGGATCGGGCCGTGGTCATCGTAGAAGATATCGTGGACAGCGGAACGACCCTGGACCGCCTCCTTCCCAGGCTGGAGGCCCGGAACCCTTCCAGCCTCGAGGTGTGTACTCTCTTACATAAGCGGTTGGTGGAGATGCAGCCTGAACCGCGCTGGATTGGGTTCGACGCCCCCGATGAGTTCCTCGTGGGCTACGGGCTCGACTACGCCGAAGACTTCCGCCATCTACCGTATATCGCCAGCATTTAGGAGGCCCCCTCGACGAGGCCTCGAACCGAACTCCGGAGTGCCGCGCCGTTCCGGGCCGCAATTCACATCTTCTGCGCGTGGCGGGTCGGCTCCCGCCGGCCTTTTTGCGAGCAAGTTAAATGCCTGATCAGGACCCCAACCGCCCCGAGCCCGACAACCGGTGGGCACGTCTGTCCAAGACGGCCGCGTTCTGGATGCTCATGGCGCTCGTCGCACTCATGGCCGTGCAGTTCATGCGTGGCCAGGACCGGGCGGCCCTGGAGTTGAGCTATACCGAGTTCCTGTCCCAGCTGCGCTCGGGAAACCTCCACGAGGTGACCATCATCCAGCACAGGGTGGAGGGGGAGTTCACCAGCGCCGTACAGCGGGACGGGCAGGATTACGTCCGCTTCATCACCATGCTGCCGGCGGATCCCAGCCCCGAACTCCTCAGCGAAATGGAGCAGCAAGGCGTCACCATCAAGGCCCGGGATCCCCAGACGGGGTGGGGGACCTTCCTCATCGGTGTCCTCCCCTGGCTTCTCTTCATCGCCTTCTGGATCTGGATCTTCCGCACCATGCAGGGCGGGGGCAACCGGGCGTTTCAGTTCGGCAAGTCCAAGGCGAAGCTTATCAGCCCCGACATGCCCAAGGTGACCTTCGAGGACGTGGCGGGCGCCGACGAGGCGAAGGAGGAGCTCCAGGAGATCATCGAATTCCTCAAGGATCCCGGGAGGTTCTCCCGCCTGGGGGGACGCCTTCCCAAGGGTGTGCTCCTGGTGGGGCCCCCGGGGACGGGAAAGACGCTCCTGGCCAAGGCGGTGGCCGGCGAGGCCGGGCGCCCCTTCTTCCAGATGTCGGGTTCCGATTTCGTGGAGATGTTCGTGGGGGTGGGCGCATCCCGGGTGCGGGACCTTTTCGAGCAGGGCAAGGCCCACGCGCCCTGCATCATCTTCGTGGATGAGATCGACGCCGTGGGGCGACATCGGGGTGCCGGACTGGGCGGCGGCCACGACGAACGGGAGCAGACCCTCAACGCCCTCCTGGTGGAGATGGACGGCTTCGAGTCCAACGAGGGCGTCATCCTTCTGGCCGCCACCAACCGCCCCGACGTCCTGGACCCGGCGCTTCTGCGCCCCGGCCGTTTCGACCGCCAGGTGGTGGTGGACTCTCCCGACGTGCGAGGTCGCGAGGGCATTCTGCGGGTCCACGCGAAAAAGCTTCCCCTGGCCGACGACGTGGATCTGGCCATCATCGCCCGGGGAACCCCGGGGATGAGCGGGGCGGACCTGGCCAATATCTGCAATGAGGCGGCGCTGCTTGCGGCGCGGCGGGGGGCGGACAAGGTGGCCATGGACGACTTCGAGCGGGCCAAGGACAAGGTGATGCTGGGCACGGAGCGCAAGAGCCTCATCCTCACCGAACGGGAGCGCAAGCTCACGGCCTACCACGAGGCGGGGCACGCCGTTCTGGGGCTCAAGATCCCCGGGCTGGACCCGGTGCACAAAGTCACCATCGTGCCGCGGGGACGGGCCCTGGGAATCACGGCGAGCCTCCCCGAAGAGGACCGCCATTCCTACACCAAGGACTGGATGGAGGGGCAGTTGGCCATGCTCTACGGCGGCCGCGTCGCCGAGGAGATGATCTTCGGGCCCGAGGACGTGACCACCGGTGCGGGCAACGACATCGAGCGGGCCACCTCCATCGCCCGGCGCATGGTGACCCAGTTCGGCATGAGCGAGGTCATCGGCCTGGTGGCGGTGGGCGAGGCGGAGCACGAGGTCTTCCTGGGCCGGGAGCTGGTGCAGCGCACCCTCATCTCGGAGCACACCGCCCGCCTCGTGGACCAGGAGGTGAAGCGCATCCTCGACGAGGCCCATGATCGGGCCCGCTCGCTCCTCCAGGAGCACCGGGATCTCCTGGAGCGCATCGCGCAGGCCCTTCTCGAACGGGAGACGCTGGACCGCGAGCAGATCGAAGCCCTGGAGCGGGGGGACACCCTTCCCCCCATGGCACCGCCGGAGGCGGCCCCCGCCGGACCCGAGCCGTCGGCGGCCGAGCCCAAAGAGGAGGCGGCGGAACGTCCGCCTCTGGGACTTCCCGGAGCCGAAGGGCCCCTCCCCGGCCCGGCCCCTGGATACGCTCCGCCGACGGGCGGCGGTGAGGATCCCGCAGGACCCGCACGCTGAAGGGGAGGCCGGCGTGTGGAAGACGGCCGCCGGCTCCCTTTCCCTGGAGGACCCCCTCGTCATGGGGGTCCTGAACCTCACCCCCGACTCCTTTTTCGACGGGGGTGCCCTCGCCACCGTGGATGACGCCCTGCGCCGGGCCGAGACCATGGTGGAGGCGGGGGCGGGAATGCTGGATGTGGGCGGCGAGTCCACCCGACCCGGGGCTTCGCCGGTACCTCTGGAGGAGGAGCGGCGTCGGGTCCTCCCCTTCGTCCGTGAGGCGGTGCGGCACCTGGACATTCCCCTGTCGGTGGACACCCGTAAGGCGGCGGTCGCGGCCGACGCCCTGGAGGCGGGAGCGGCGGTGATCAACGACGTCTCGGGCCTGGCCCACGATCCGGACATGGCGCACATTGTGGCCCGGGCCGGGGCCGGTGTGGTCCTCATGCACATGCGGGGCGAGCCCGCCGATATGCAGGAGCGCACCGCCTACGCCGACGTGCGCGCCGACGTCGCCCGGGCGCTGGGCGCAGCGGTGGAGCACGCCTGCGAGAGAGGGGTCCCGCGCGAGGCCATTGTAGTGGATCCGGGCATCGGGTTCGCCAAGACGGCACGTCAGTCCCTGGCCCTCCTGGGGGATCTCGGTCCTCTACGCGCTCTGGGGAGGCCCATCCTCGTCGGTCCCAGCCGCAAGAGCTTCATCGGCCATGTCACCGGGGCTCGGCCGGAGCAACGGCTGGCGGGGACCATCGCCGCCTGCGTAATGGCTTATCTTGAAGGAGCACGGATCTTTCGCGTGCATGACGTTCAGGAGACGGTGCAGGCGCTGCAGGTCGCCCGCGCCATCGGGGAAGGGGAGGAAGAAGGTTGAACAGGATCTGGGAGCAGCTCCAGTTCTTGCGGCCCGGTTGGACCGACCTGGTCGAAATCCTCATCGTCGCCTTCCTCCTCTATCGGGTGCTCCTGGTGCTGCAGCGCACCCGCGCCATGCAGATCCTCCTCGGCCTCATCCTCCTGGCTCTGAGCTACGGTGTTGCCCGGCTTCTGGATCTGATCCTCATCCGTACCCTCCTGGAGGCCTTCTTCCAGTACGGCGCCATCGCCGCCCTGGTGGTCTTTCAGCCCGAGCTGCGCGCCGCCCTGGCCCGGCTGGGGCAGACCCGCATGATCCGCGTCTTCCAGGGCATGGAACGGGTGGCGGTGGTCGACGAGATCGTAGAGGCGGTGGAACGCCTGGCCCGCAGCCGCATCGGCGCCATCATCGCCGTGGAACGGGAGATCGGCCTGGACGAATACGCCGAGACGGGAAGCCCGGTTCACGCCCGGGTCTCGGCGGAGATGCTCACCACCATCTTCACGCCCTACTCCCCTCTCCACGACGGGGCGGTACTCATCCGGGGAGATGTCATCGAGACGGCGGGGGCCATCCTGCCTCTCACCCAGTCTTCGGTGCCGGATCGCTCCCTGGGCACGCGTCACCGCGCGGCACTGGGGCTGAGTGAGGAGACCGACGCCACCGTCATCGTGGTGAGCGAAGAGACTTCCCAGGTCTCCGTGGCCCAGGGCGGAAGGCTGGAACGGGACGTGACGCCCGAACGTCTGAGAGAGATTCTCACCGGAGCTCTTCCCGCTTCCGGCGGCGGCCGTTCGGCGGCGGTGGGAGCGAAGAGCTGAAAGGCTCGAAGGGCCTCCGCGTAGGAATGGGGCGGCGTGCGTTGACACATTCCCGCAGGGGCCCGTAGATTCCGCGGGTTCTCATTCTCCGGCACGGTGGCCCCTGCGGCCCGAAACGGTCGAAACGGCCCGAAATCAAAGGAGCGAGCCTCTCGTGGGCACTCAGTATCAGTTGCTGACGCTCTTCGCGGACGGTGGGTGGATGATGTATCCCCTCGTCCTCTGCTCCCTCATCGCCCTGGGCGTCATCATCGCCAAGGCGTGGACATTGTGGGTGGCGCACAAGGGCTCCAAGAGGGTCATCGAAGAGGTAGCCTCGGTCGCCGAGGCGGGCGACTTCGAAGAGGCCATGCGCATCGCGGCGGAGACGCCGGGACCCACAGCGGCCATCCTTCTCGTCGGCCTGCGCCGCATCCGGGAAAGGGTCCTGAACCAGAGTGAGCTCGATAAGGCGGTGGCCACCACCGGCGTCATCGAGCTCGGCTTCCTGGAACGCGGCCTCGTGATTCTCGCCACTATCGCCAACGTGGCGCCCCTCATGGGCTTCCTCGGAACGGTGGCGGGAATGATTCTGGCCTTCGGCGCCATCGAGCAGGCGGGCGACGTGGATCCCGCTCTGGTGGCCGGGGGCATCAAGGTCGCTCTCCTCACCACCGCGGCGGGGTTGACCGTGGCCATTCCCGTCAACATCGCCTACAACTTCTTCGTCTCCCGCATCGACCAGCTCATCGTGGACATGGAGCAGGGTGCCCAGCGCATCGTCAACCTGGCCTGGGATCTGGAGCGCAAGGGAGAGGTGAAGTTCACCAAGAAGTCGGATGACGAGCACGCCCCGGCCGGGACCGCGTCGGGACCCGCCGGGGGTGGTGCGTAGGAACATTTGCGGCGGGCGTTCTGTACCTTTCTTAGAGACCCTCTTCCAAGCGCGCTGAGGCCCACATGGCTGTTTTGGAAAAGAAAAAGACCAGGGTGAGCGGGGATGTCCCCATGGCCTCCACGGCGGACATCGCGTTCCTTCTCCTGATTTTCTTCCTGGTGACCACCGTCTTCCCCAAGGACAAGGGGCTCTCCATCGTCCTCCCCGAGGAGTCCGAAGAGGTGGCGGTGAGCCAGAAGAACATCCTGCACCTCATCGTCCAGCCCAACGGAATCGTGGATGTGAAGCGCGGGGAGAGTCAGCAGGTGCAGCAGATGCGCCCCGAAGAGATCGAGGGGCTGTGGCGCCAGGAAGTCGCCGCCAACCCCAACCTCATTGCGGCGGTCAAGACGCACCCGGATGCGCCGTACAAGTACATGGTGGACGTCCTCGACGCCCTCCAATCGGCTAACGCGGAGCGCATTTCGCTCCAGATCCTGGAGAACTGAAGTATGGCCATGAAGGGCGGATTTCAGCGTAAATCCAAGGCGTCGGAGGAGATCCCCTCTTCCTCGCTGGCGGACATCGCGTTCCTGCTTCTCATCTTCTTCATGGTGACCACCGTGTTTCCCCAGGACCGGGAACGCCCCATCAACTGGGTGGAGGCGTCGGCTGCGCAGAAGATCGATGAGAAGAGCAAGAACATCCTGAACATCTGGGTGGAGAAGGACGGCTCCATCTACATCAATGACCAGAAGTATGCCATGGACGAAGTGTCTCAGGTCGTGGCTCCCCTCTACGCCAAGTCGGATCGGGCTCTGGTCATTTCCATCCGCGGAGACAGGGACGTACCCTACCGCTACATGGACCAGCTCCAGAAAGAGTTGGTGGCGGCGGGGGTCGTGCGCGTCGTCTTCGCGGCCCAGTTGGAGCAGAAAATGCAGAGGGCGAGACGATGAACGCACAGGCCACACCAACCCCCGCCCTGAAGGACACGGCCAACGACCGGCTCAAGCGGTCGTTCAGTGCCTGGTTCTGGGGCTCCATGATCGCGGCTACCGTGGTGCACTTCGCCCTGTTCGCGTTCTGGCCCGAGCTGACCGCCGAGGACATTTCCTACACGGCGGATGAGCTGGAGGCCATCGAGCTTCCGCCGGAGATCGAGATCCCGCCGCCGCCCCAGCAGATTGCCCGCCCCGCCCGTCCGGTGATCGCCACGGCGGACGTGGAGGAGGACATCACCATCGCGCCGACCACCTTTGAGGATAACCCGGTGGAAGAGCTGCCTCCTCCGCCCAGCGATCAGGCGACGGACATCTCTTCGGCGCCCACCTTCACACCCTTCACGGTGGCGCCCTCCATCCTGAACCGCCGCGAGGTGATTCAGGCCATGGAGCGGGAGTATCCGCCCCTCCTGCGGGATGCGGGGATCGGTGGAACGGTGCGCGTCTACTTCTTCATCGATGAGAACGGGAAGGTTCAGGACTACCGCATCGACCAGAGCTCGGGACACCAGGCCCTGGATGAGGCGGCCCTCAAGGTGGCGAGTATCTACAAGTTCTCGCCGGCGCTGAACCGGGATAAGAAGGTTCCCGTCTGGGTGTCGTTCCCCATTACCTTCCAGGTTCGCTGACGGAGCCCGGAAGGCTGCCCCATCCCGGGGAAGGACCCCGCCGGAGCTCCGGCGGGGTCCTTTCGCGTTCCCGGGAGTGAGTCCACAGCCTGCAGGACGCTCGCCATGCGTGTACTTTCCGAGAATCCCTATGCCGTGAGGTTGGCCGAGACGCTGCCCCGGGTGCATGAGCGCATGGCCCGGGCGGCGGAGGCTGCCCACCGCAGCGTGGATGACGTGCTCCTGGTGGCGGTGACCAAGTCCCATCCTCTGGATGCGGTGCGGGCCGCCCTGGATGCGGGCTTGACGCATCTCGGGGAGAATCGAGTCGAGGAACTGGAGGAGAAGGTGGCGCAGGTGGGCCGGGAGGGTGTGCAATGGCACATGATCGGCCATCTTCAAAGGCGGAAGGCGGCGCGGGCGGCGGCCGTGGCGGACCTCATCCACTCGGTGGACACCGAACGGCTGGCCCGGCGCCTGTCGCGGGTGGCGGTGGAGCGCGCGGTTGAAATCGCGGTGCTGGCCCAGGTGAATACCTCGGGCGAGGAAACGAAAAGCGGGCTTGCGCCCGGCGAGGCGGTGGAGGCGGTCCACCGCATGGCCGAGCTTCCGGGCCTGCGGGTGGAGGGGCTTATGACCATGGCGCCCTTTGTGCGCGACGAGAGCGTGCTGGGGGCCGCGTTCGCCCGGTTGCGGGAGCTGCTCGAAGCTCTGCACCGCGCCGGGGCCCCGGTGGGGCGGGAGCTATCCATGGGAATGACCAATGACTTGGAAATAGCCATCCGGGAGGGCAGCACCATGATCCGGATCGGCACGGCACTCTTTGGAGAGAGGGTCCAATGATCGACCTGACACCGTTGGATGTGCGTAACAAGCGCGGCGACTTCAAGAAGCATCTCCGTGGCTACGATCCCCAGGAGGTGGACGTATTCCTCGAGCTGGCGGCCGAGCGGCTGGAGCAGCTGGTCATGGAGAACCTTCAGTTGAAGGAGCGCTCCGCCATGCTCCAGGAGCAGGTGAGTTCCCAGACCGGGAGGGAAAAGGCCGTTCAGGAGGCTCTGGTGACGGCCCAGGAGCTGCGTAGCGAGATCCGGAGCCAGGCGGAGCGGGAAGCGGACCTGATCCTCAAGGAAGCGCGCCAGGAAGCGCGCCGCCTCGTCGCCGAAGCCGAAGCCCGGGTGCAGAGCCTCCTGCGGGATGCCGAGCGGCGCATGGAGAAGGCCCGCGACGGTCTGGAGGAGTTGGAGCGCCGCAGGAGCAGGTTTCTCAAAGCCTTCCGCCAGCTCCTGGAGCGGGAACTGGACGGCGTGGAGGTGGAGGAGGGTCGGGCGCCCCTGGACGAGCAGCCCATCGACCTGGATCTCACCGGGGGATGGGTGTCGGAAGGGGAGGCGGCGGAAGACGCGGTGGATGTGGCCTCCCTGGCTCCCGAGCCTGCGCCTGAGTCCGTACCCCAGCCGGCTCCCGACCGGGCCATCGCCGCGGAAACTTTGGAGTCTGAAGCACCCATGGCCTTGGAACCCCAAACGACTCTGACCCCCGAGGACCCGGAGCCTGAAGCTTCCGAAGCGTCCGCGCCGGTGGACGCTCCGGTGTCCGAGCCGCCCGCTCCGGAGGCGCCCTCACCCGCTCCGGAGGCACCTTCGCCCGCTCCTGGCGGGGTGGAGGCCGCCGCCGAGGAGGTGCGGGAGGCCATGGCGCGTCTCGAAGCCGAAGAAGAGAACCTCTTCCTGGGTCTCGAGGACGGCCGCCCCGAGGAGGAGAAGGACCGGTGGGAGTGAGGGGTAGAATGGGGCCGGGTAGCGTGATGCGGGTGAGGTGTGCGGTTGGGGAGGACTCGAAGGAGGGGGAGGCGTGACAGCGCCGGACGACTTCCTTTCCCGCCTGGATGCGTCGGTGGAGGTCGTGCGGGCCCATACCGACCTCACGCCGCGGGTGGCCCTCATCCTGGGAACGGGGCTGGGGGGGGTGGCCGACGTCATCGAGGGAACGGCCTCCGTCCCCTACGAGGAGATCCCCGGATTCCCCGAGCCCACGGTGGAATCCCATCACGGACGCCTGATCCTGGGGCATCTGGAGGGCACACCGGTGGCGGCCATGCAGGGACGCTTTCACCGCTATGAGGGCTATTCCCTCCAGGAGGTGACATACCCGGTGCGGGTGCTGAAGCGCCTCGGGGCCGAGGTTCTGGTGGCGTCGGGCGCGTGCGGGGGAATGAATCCCCTGTGGAGCCCGGGAGAGCTCATGCTCCTGGACGACCACATCAACCTTCTGGGGGACAACCCCCTCATCGGCCCCAACGTCGACGCGCTGGGGCCCCGCTTCCCCGATATGTCCGAGCCGTACGACCGGGAGCTCCAGGGCCTGGCCATGGGTGCGGCGCTGGAGATGGGGATCCCCCTGCACCGCGGCGTGTACGTGGCCGTCACGGGCCCCAACCTGGAGACCCGGGCCGAATACCGGATGCTCCGCGGCATGGGCGCCGACGTGGTGGGCATGTCCACGGTCCCGGAAGTCATCGTGGCCCGCCACATGGGCATGCGGGTGCTGGCGGTGAGTATCATCACGGATCAGTGCCTCGCCGATGCCCTGGAACCGGTGGACGTGCCCACCATCATCGAAACCGCAATGAACGCAGAGCCCCACCTTACCCGGCTCATCGCACGGGTGGTGGGCCAGCTATAGAGACCGAGTCGGCCATGACCTACCCCCAGCTTCCCCCCACTCTAGGGGAGCTCGAAGAGGAGACCCTGCGCCGCTGGCGGGAGGAGGACCTCTTCCGTCGCACCCTGGAAGCCACCGCAGACGGCGAGCCCTTCGTCTTTTACGAGGGCCCGCCCACGGCCAACGGGCGTCCGGGCCTGCACCACATCCTGAGCCGCACCATCAAGGACCTGGTATGCCGGCACCGCACCATGGAGGGGAGGAGCGTCACGCGCATCGCCGGGTGGGACACCCACGGCCTTCCTGTGGAGATCGAGGCGGAAAAACGCCTGGGAATCAGCGGCAAGCCCGAGATCGAGGCGCTGGGCATCGCTCGCTTCAACCAGGTGTGCCGGGAGTCGGTATTCACGTACAAGGAGGAGTGGGAAAACCTCTCGGAGCGCATCGGATACTGGCTGGAGTACTGGCGCCCCTACGTCACCTTCCACACGGAATACATCGAATCGGTGTGGTGGATTCTCAGGACGCTGGCCGACAAGGGGCTCCTCTACCGGGGGCACAAGAGTGTGCCCTACTGCCCCCGCTGCGGCACGGCTCTCTCCTCCCATGAGGTCGCGCAGGGATATCGGGATACGGAAGATCCCTCGCTGACGTTCATGGCACCCATCCTGGACGAGGAGGGCCAGCCCGACGGACGCGCCTTCCTGGTCTGGACCACCACTCCGTGGACGGTGCCGTCCAACGTGGGGCTGGCCGTACACCCGGGGCTCACCTATGTGGAGGTGGAGCACGAGCGGGGCCGCTTCATCGTGGCCGAGGCGCGTGCCGAGGCCCTCTTTGGGGAGAATCCTCGCGTCGCAGCCCGCTTCCGGGGCGACGAACTGGCGGGGCTGCGCTACCGACGCCCTCTGGACCTCGTGCCGGCGCCGGAAGATCCCATGAACGCGTGGACGGTGGTGGCCGAGGACTTCGTCAGCGCCGAGGAGGGGACCGGCGTGGTCCACATGGCTCCTGCCTTCGGCTCCGACGACTACCAGGCGGGGCAGCGCCACCGACTTCCCATGCTCAACCCCCTGGACGAGGCGGGGCACTTCCGGAGCGATATTCCCGTGGTGGGCGGTATGTTCGCCAAGGACGCCGATCCCCTTCTGGTGAAAGAGCTGGAGAAGGCGGAGGTGCTATGGGACATCGGGCGTATGGTGCACAGCTATCCCCACTGCTGGCGCTGTGATTCTCCTCTTTTGTATGTGGCGCGCCATTCGTGGTTCGCCGCCACCTCCACGCTCCGCGATGAGCTCATGGCCAACAACGAGCGGATCTCGTGGCATCCGCCGGAGGTGGGCGAGAAGCGGTTCGGGGACTGGCTGCGGGGGAATGTGGACTGGGCCCTTTCCCGGGACCGCTACTGGGGCACGCCCATCCCCGTCTGGGTGTGCGACGCCCACGAGGAACACGTCCAGTGGATCGGCTCCCTGGCGGAGCTGGAGGAGCGCGCCGGCGAGCTGCCCGAGGATTTCGATCCCCATCGGCCCTTTATCGACGAGCTCACCTGGCCGTGCCCCGAGTGCGGCGGAACCATGCGCCGCTCCCCCGAGGTGGTGGACGTGTGGTTCGACTCGGGCGCCATGCCCTACGCCCAGTGGCACTATCCCTTCGAGAACCAGGAGGAATTCCGGCGCCACTTTCCCGCCGACTTCATCTGCGAGGGACTGGACCAGACCCGGGGGTGGTTCTACTCCCTTCTGGCCATCAGCACCATGCTGGACATGGGACCCGCCTATCTCAACGTGGTGGTCAACGATCTGGTCCTGGACGCAGAGGGACAGAAGATGTCCAAATCCCGGGGGAATGTGGTCAACCCCTGGGATGCGGTAGCGGAACATGGCGCCGACGCCGTGCGCTGGTACTTCATCACCTCCTCCAATCCGTGGGTGCCCAAGCGCTACGACCCGGCCGGGGTGAAGGAGGCTGCGCGCAAGTTCTTCGACACCCTCTTCAACACCTACCGCTTCTTCGCCCTGTATGCCGGTGCGGAGGGGTGGGCGCCGTCCGACGACGACCCGCCCGCAGCGGATCGGCCGGTGCTGGATCGGTGGCTCCTCTCGCGGCTGAACTCCCTGGTCCGGAAGGTGACCGAAGAGCTGGACGACTACCAGATCACCCGCGCCTACCGGGCGCTCGGGGATTTCGTGGTGGAGGATCTTTCCAACTGGTACGTGCGGCGGAGCCGGTCCCGCTTCTGGGGGAACGTGGAGGATGCCGACGCACGGGCGGCGTTCCGGACGTTGTGGGAGGCGCTGAGGGAGGTCTCTCTCCTGGCGGGTCCGGCGGTGCCGTTCACCGCCGACTGGCTCCACCGGGCGCTGACGGGCGAGAGCGTTCACCTGCAGCGCTATCCCGCGCCTTCGGGGGCGGCGGATCGGGGGCTGGAAGAGGACATGGAAGCTGCCCGCACCCTCGTCTCCCTGGGACGCGCGGCGCGCGAGGAGGTGCGGGTCCGGGTGCGGCAGCCGCTGCGCACGGTGCACGCCGTGCTGCCGGGGGGGCGTACTCTCGACGAGGATCTCCTGGAGGTGGTGCGCGACGAGCTCAACGTGAAGGAAGTGCGCTTTCTTTCCGACGCCCAGGAGCTGGTGCGCTTCACGGCGCGTCCCAACTACCGTGCCCTGGGACGGCGCTTCGGAAAGCAGACCCAGGAGGCGGCCGACGCCATCCGGGCCCTGGAGCCCGAGGCGCTGGCCGACTTCCGGGAGGGGCGCCCCGTCACCCTTTCCGTGGGCGGCTCGGAGCACACCCTGGAGGCGGAGGACCTGGAGGTGGTCCAAGAGGCCGCCGGCGATCTGGTGGTGAAGGGGGAGGGGCGCTTCACCGTAGCCCTGGATCCCACCCTGGACGACGAGCTGAGGGCCGAAGGTCTGGCCCGCGAGCTGGTGAACCGCATCCAGCGGCTGCGCAAGGACGCCGGGCTTCAGGTGACGGATCGAATCCGGCTGCGGATCTGCGGTCCCGAGGAGGTGGCGGCCGCCGCCCGCGCCCACGGGGCATTCATCGCCGGCGAGACGCTGGCCACCGAGGTGGCGGTGGACGGAGAAGGCGGGTGCGACGGCTTCGCCCACGTCCGGGAGGTGGACCTGGACGGCGCCGCGGTGAAGATCGCCCTGGAGGAGGCCGGCTCCTGATCCCGGACCCAGGCCCGGACGCCGGCCGGGACGGCGGCCGGGACGGCGGCGCACCCCCGGGAGCGGGATCCGCGCCCGGCGGCGATGGCGTGACGGCCACACGACACGTGCTGGAAGTCCCCGCCGATGCGGCGGGACGGCTGGACACCTACCTGGCCCGGACCCTGGATCTTTCCCGGACCCGGGTGCAGAAGCTCATCGCCCAGGGGCAGGTGCGGGTGAACGGGCGTGTGGCCCGGAAATCCGAGGGGGTGGAGCCCGGACAGTCGGTGGAGGTCGTCGTCCCTCCTCCCGAGGAGGTGGACATCCTCCCCGAGGAGTTGGAGCTGGACGTGGTCTACGAGGACGAGGATCTCCTGGTGGTCAACAAGGCTGCCGGCATGGTGGTACATCCCGCCCCAGGACACCGAAGAGGGACACTGGTCAACGCCCTCCTCCACCACGTCCAGGACCTCTCGGGGGTGGGAGGGAGGCTGCGTCCCGGCATCGTCCACCGCCTGGACCGGGACACCTCAGGGCTCCTCCTGGTGGCCAAGAACGACGCAGCCCACCACGCCCTGGCCGACGCCCTTCGCCGCCGGGAGATCCGGCGGGGCTATGTGGCGGCGGTATGGGGGCACCTTCCCGAGGAGGTCATGACCTTCGATGCGCCCATCGCCCGGGATCCCCGCGACCGGCAGCGCATGGCGGTGGTGGAGGGGGGGCGCCGGGCCGTGACTCACGTGCGCGTGCGCGAGCACTGGCTCAGGGCCGACCTCCTGGAAATTGCGTTGGAGACGGGGCGCACCCACCAGATCCGGGTGCATCTGGCCCACTGCGGGCACCCTGTTCTGGGAGACGCGGTGTACGGGGCCCACTGGGAGCGGGGGATGGGCGGGCCGGACCGGGCCTGGGCCATGGAATTGGCCCGGCGCGTTCCCCGCCAGTTCCTCCACGCCGAAAAGCTCGCCTTCGCGCATCCGCGCACCGGGGAGGAGATGGTCTTCACCGTGCCGCTCCCGGCGGATCTGTCCGCCGTGGTGGATTGGGTGAAGGAAATGATCGACGGCGCGGGAGCGGGAGAGGAAAGTGCCTGAGGCCAGCCCCTTTTTTTCGATGGGAAAGTCTCCGATACTTAGCGGACCGCCGTGCGCCCCTTCGGGCGTGCGCGCCGCGACGCCGGACCTCGAGCCTTTCACCGTGCACCCGGAAATGGAGAGGGGGAGCCCCGAGGGCGCCCACCTATGACGGACCTCGATCCGAAACTCACGTTCGATTCTTTCGTGGTCGGCCCCGCCAATCGTCTGGCGGCGGCGGCGGCTCGGCGTGCCGCGGAATCTCCCGGGGCCAGCTACAACCCCCTCTTCGTGTATTCCGCGTCGGGGCTGGGAAAATCCCATATTCTCAACGCCATCGCCCACGCCGTTCTCAAGAACAGTCCTGAGCTCACGGTTCAGTACATGGCGTTGGAGGGGTACCTGGAAGAGTTGACGGCGGCGCTGGAGGCGGGACGGCGGGACGATTTCCGGGATCGGTACGCGAACTTCGATCTACTCCTCCTCGACGACGTCCAGTTCCTGGCGGGACAGCCCCAGGCCCAGGAGATGCTTCTGCGCACGCTGGACCACCTTGCGGCGTCGGGAGGGCAGGTGGTGCTTGCCAGCGACCGCCCCCCGGCGGACATCAACGGGCTCGACGCGCGGCTTCTTTCCCGCTTTTCCGGCGGCCTCATCGTGGACATCGGCCCCCCTGAATTCGAAACCCGGGTGGCCATCATTCGCACCAAGGCGAAGGAGCGGGGACAGGAACTCGCTGCGGGAGTGGCGGAAGCCGTCGCCCGCATCCCTTTCAAGAACGTGCGTGAGCTCGGGGGGGCCCTCAACAAGATCTTCGCGGTCCAGGACCTGGAGGAGCGGAAGGTCACGCCGGACGAGCTGAGCCAGATCCTCGGGGATTTGAAAGGGCTGGCGGGGCAAGGAGAACCCCAGGAAGACGAGTTCGGCAGCTTCCTGGAAGACATCGTCGAGACGGTGGCCGAGACGGTGGCGGCTCAGGAGGAAGAGTGGCGCAAAGAATTCCGCGAGGCGGTGGACCGCGCGGAACGTGAGGGTTATTCGGCCGCGCGTCTGGTGGCCTACCAGGCCGGAGAAGAGCCCGACGACTGGCAGGGGATCCTGGATTCGTTCCGCGCTGACGTGGAACGCCTGCGGGCCATCGAAGCCGAGTTGGATCGGATGGGCAATCCCTGGCCCGAGGCCGCCGAGGGACTCCTCAAGGACCCGGATCGTCTGGAGGAGGCGGAGACGCTCCTCACTTCGGTTCAGGAACGGCAGCGGCCCTTCCCCGAGATCGGCCCCGGCCCGGACCTGGAGGCGCTGGAAGGCTTTCCGCCCATTGCCGTCAAAGCGGCGGCGAAGCTGGTGAGCGCGGAAAAGCCCGAGTACAACCCCCTTTACGTCTGGTCGGCGGACGCGGGGCGGGGCAAGGCGCTCCTGGGTGCGGCGGGGCGGAGCTACCGGGCCGTCCACGCCGAAGGGCGCATGGCGGTGACCTCCGTGGAGGACTTCGCCCAGGACTTCATCCGGGCCCTGGGTTCCGGGGTGGCGGGCGCGTGGAGGGAGCGTTGGTGGACGGTGGACTTCCTTCTGGTCCACGGCCTGGAAGCCCTTGCCGACACGGAGCGGGCTCAGGATGAGTTCTTTCACCTTTTCGAGGCGCTCAAGCGCCGTGGAGCCCGAGTGCTCCTGGCAGCGGACCGGGCCCCTGCCGACATCGCCAACATCGATGAGCGGCTGCGCTCGCGCTTCGAAGGCGGCCTTGTCCTCGAGATCGAGGCGGGGCAGGGCGCCGAGGCGCTGGAACTGGTGGAAGGCTCGGTGCCGGAAGCGGCGCCTGGGCCCGAGATCCCTCCCCTGGAGGACATCCAGGTCGGCGACCGGGCGGGGCTCTTCGTGTCCGGCGGGGCGCCGCCCCAGCCGCCCCCCGCCGCCCCGGCGGCCCCTGCAGCCGGGAAGGAAGGCGCCGCCCCGGCCGCCCCGGCCGCGGGAAGTGAAAGCGTAGCTCAGAGCGCCGGAGGCGTGGGTCCCGCCCCCGGCGAGAAGGCGGCGGTGGGAACGGCCGGGGCGGGAGCGGCGAGCCGAGGATGGTTCCCCTCGCCCGAGTCGGTGGTGATCTACTGGCCGCGCCTGGAGGACCTCCTCCAGGAGGAGCTGGACTGATGACGGGCGGAAAGATCTGATGGCCATCGAAGGCGCACTTCAGGACGTCAGTTTGGCCGACATTTGCCAGCTTCTGGGCATGGGCCGCAAGACGGGGTGCCTGAGCATCACCGACCGGTCCAACTTCGGGTATATCTACTTCAAGAACGGGCGCGTCATCCACGCTTCGGTCTTGAATCGCCCCGACCGCCTGGGTGAGCTCCTCGTGCGCAATCACGTCATCACCCGTAAGGATCTCTCCCAGGCCATGGAGCGTCAGGCGCTGGAGAAGGGCCAGCGCCTCGGCGAGATCCTGGTGGAGCAGGGGAGCATCGATCAGGAGAAGCTGCAGCACTACATCCAGATGCAGATCGAGGAGGCGGTCTACAACCTCTTCACCTGGAGCCAGGGCTCCTTCCACTTCGATCCCGACCAGATGCCCGACGAGGAAGGGATGTTCCTGGTCGACATTCCCCCTGAGTCCCTCCTCATGGAGGGGGCGCGGCGGGTGGACGAATGGTCCCTCATCGAGAAGAAGATCCCCTCCTTCGACGTGGTCTTTCAGCTCGACAAGAGCCCTGAGGACAGCGAAGAGGAGGTGGAGCTGACCCGGGACCAGAAGAAGGTCCTCCCCTTCATCGACGGGGTGCGCACCGTTCGTGAAATCATGAATGAGGCGGGGCTGGTGGAGTTCGACACCGGCAAGGCCCTCTACGGGCTCATCCAGGCTGGCTTCGTGAGCCGTGCCGGCGAGCGAACCACGGCCGATGAGACAGGGGGGGACGAGGCGCTCCAGGAGCATCTCAACCTGGGCACAGCCTTCTACCGTTCCGGCATGATGGAGGACGCCGCCCGGGAGTTCGAGGCGGCGTTGGAGGTGGATCCCCGCCAGGGCCGGGCCAACTTCATGCTGGGCCTCATGGCGTGCAAACAGGGCCGTCTCGACGAAGCCCTCCAGCACTGGGGCGCCATGCCCGAGGAGATGCGCGATACCTACGCCGTGCAGCGCAACCGGGGTGTGGTACTGGACCTCCTGGGGCGCTATCCGGAGGCGATTCAGGCGTTTGATGCGGCCCTGGCGGCTCGACCCGACGATCCCGATGTCCTTCTCCTCAAGGGGATGGCGTATCTCAAGGCCAGGGATGCGGCCCACGCACTGGAGGCGCTGCGGGCGTACCGTACCTCCCCCAAGACCAGGACGCCGTCGGAGCTGTACTACGCATATACGGTACTCGCTTCTGCCGTGGCGGGAGACCTGGACTACGCGGTGGCGGTGGGACGGGAGGGGCTGAGCCATTACCCCGAATCGGGTCCCATCCTGGTCAACGCCGGCGCGGTCCTGGAGCGACGCGGAGAGATGGAGGCGGCGGAAGCCCTCTACAAGCGGGCCGTGGCCGTCTCGCCGGCACCTCCCCAGGCCCACAAGAACCTGGGCGACCAGGCCTATGCCCGGGGGGACGTGGAGGGTGCCCGCGTACAGTACGAGAAGGCGGTGAAGCTGGCGCCCCGCCTGGGCGACGATGTCTACCTGCGCCTGGGTACCATAGCCTACAAGGACCACGACCGGGACGTAGCCCTGCTCCTCTGGCGCCGGGCTCTGGATCTGAACCCGGCCAACGAGATGGTGCGGGCCAATCTGGAGATGCTGGAGGGGAACGGATCCGCCTCCTGAGGGGCATGGGGCCCGTCGGCTTCCTCGCCGTGGCGGTGCTCCTCCCGGCCCTGCCGGGAGCGGCCCCCGGGCAGGCGCTGCCGACCCGGCCCGAGCTGCCCGACACGCTGGCGGGTGAGGTGTACCTGGAGGTCGCCACCCCCGGCGTCGAGATCCGCTTCGCCCCTTCCGACTCCCTTCTGGCAGCCCGCGTCCTTACCGTGCTCGAGGAAGCGCCGCCCCTTTCCGGCCTCCCCCCGGGGGTTCCCGCAGGGGTGCGCGTGGTACTGGCCCACTCCGCGGCAGCGTTCGACGAGATCACCGGTGGGCGCGTCCCCGAGTGGCGGGCCGGCGTGGCTCTGCCGGCGCTGAATCTCCTGGTGGTGCCCGCCCGGGAAGGGAAGGGTCTCCTCAGCCGGGAGGGTCGGGTGACGCTGCGTCACGAATGGGCTCACCTGGGTCTCCACCAGTTCCTGGGCGACCTGCGCGTGCCCCGCTGGTTCGACGAGGGTTACGCACAGTGGGCGTCGGTGGGGTTCGACGCTTCCGAGGCGTGGCGGCTGCGTGTGCTGCTGGCTCTGGGGCGGGCGCCGCCCCTGGATTCCCTCACCCTTTCGTGGCCCCGCCGACGCGCTTCCGCGGAGGCGGCGTACCTCCTGGCGGCCAGCTCGGTGACGTACCTCCTCGAGGGGAGCGGGACCAAGGGGCTGGAGCTCTTTCTGCGGCGCTGGCGGGAGATGCGGTCCTTCGAAGCGGCGTTCCGCGACACCTTCGGCGTCACGTCGAGTCAGTTCGAGGAAGATTGGCGCAGGCACGTCAAACGCCGCTACGGGTGGCTGCTGGCCCTGTCCCACTCGGCCGTCTTCTGGATGATCATGGCGCTGGTCCTCCTGGTCATGGTACGAATCCGGGTGCGTTACAACCGGGACCGCATGGCGCGCCTTCGCGCCGGCGAGCTCCCTGAGGAGCCGGCATTCTGGCGGGACGGAGAGGAGGAGGACGGACCCAACCCCGGGGACGCAGGTATACGAGGACCATGAGTCAGCGCATTCTCATCGTGGACGACGACGCCGACGCCCTGGAGGTCTACCGCACCCGCCTGGAGCATGGCGGCTTCGAGGTGGAGACGGCCGAGAGCGCCGAGGAGGCCCTGGCCCGGGTGAGCGCCTTCGACCCGGGGCTCGTGGTCACTGACATCCGCATGGCGGGCATGACGGGGCTGGAACTGCTGGAGCGGCTGCAGGAATCCCTCCCCCGGGTGGACGTGGTGGTGATGACGGGCCACGAGGACATGGAGACGGCGGTGGCGGCCATGAAGGCCGGCGCGGTGGAGTTCCTGGTGAAGCCGGTGGATCCCAAGGCGCTGGCGGTGCTGGCGGAGCGCTGCTTCCGGGAGCGGGACCTGGAGACCGAGGGCGAGTCGGCCGCCGCGGCGGCGCCCGCCCGCGGTTCCCTGGTGGGGCGGGATCCCCGCATGATCGAGATCTACAAGACCATCGGCTCGCTGGCCCGGAACCGGGCCACGGTCCTGGTGCGGGGCGAGACGGGCACGGGCAAGGAGGTCATCGCCCGGGCGATTCACGAGCATTCAGCCCACGCCCACGAGCCTTTCATCGCCGTGAACTGTACCGCTCTCACCGATACCCTGCTGGAGTCCGAGCTCTTCGGACACGTGAAAGGGGCCTTCACGGGCGCCACCTCGAGCCGCAAGGGGTATTTCGAGCTGGCCGGTCAGGGAACCATCTTCCTGGACGAGATCGGCGACACCAGCTCCGAGTTCCAGACCAGCCTGCTGCGGGTGCTTCAGGAGCGGATCTTCTTCCCGGTGGGAGGAGAGCGGCCCCAGGAGACCCACGCCCGGGTCATCGCGGCGACGCATCAGCCCCTGGAGGAGCTGGTGGCGGAGGGGAAGTTCCGGGAGGACCTCTACTTCCGCCTCAACGTGGTCGCCATCACCGTCCCGCCCCTCAGGGAGCGAGCCGGCGATATCCCGCTCCTGGCGCAGGCGCTTCTGGCGCGCATCCGGGAGGAGGTGCAGAGGGACGTGCGCCGCATCAGCGATGAAGCCTTGGCCCGCCTGCAGGAATACTCCTGGCCCGGGAACGTGCGTGAGCTGGAGAACGTTCTGCTGCGGGCCGCACTGCTGGCGCGGGGGACGGTCATCGGTGCGGACCATCTCATCCTGGGGCCTGTGGAGGCCGCGGCGAGCCCCCGGGAGGATCTGTCGCTGGAGACGGCCGTAGAGCGTCACATCCGCCGCGTTCTCGGTCTGACCGGGGGAGACGAATTGGCGGCGGCGAAGCTCCTGGGGATCACCCGCAAGGAGCTACGGCGGCGCCTGGCGTTGACCTCTACGGGAGAAAAGAGCTAGTGTGAAGCGGCATCCTGCGGCCGCGCCGTACCGAAACGGAGTACCATGGCGACCAAGACCCGAAAGAACAGCACCTCCTCCCCGCCCGCTGCGCTCAAGTTCACGGCCGTGAACGGCGTCCTGGGCGGCGCCGGTCTGGCGACCCTCGTCCTGGGGTACTGGCTCCTGGCTCAGGGCTCGGTGACCGCAGCGCCCCTCCTCCTGGTATTGGCCTACGTGGTCCTTCTTCCCCTGGCCGTCATCCTCTGACCTCGGCTCCGGCCCCGGGTCCCCGACGCGGCGCCTTCTCATCCGGCGGAACGTACGCGGCCGCCCCGCCCTGACGCGGACGGAGCGGCCGTTTTCTCTTCAGGCGATGGGGATCAGTGCTTGATCTTGTCCATCTGAGCCTGGGTGAGAGGCTCGCCGAAGAGGAGCTGGATGCGATCCGCTCCGCTCTTCAGGAAGGACCAGACGCTTCCTCCGGGCTGGTCCAGATCCACGAAGTCGAGGCGCATTCCCCCGGACGCGAAGTTGGGCGGCACGGGGATCACACCCTCCAGGTGGGTGAGCTTGCTCTGGGCGCTGTCCCACACCACCACATCCATGACGTTGTCGTCAAACCAGTCGGTTACGGCGGCGTTGCCGTGGCAGTCGGAGCAGCTCGAGCGCGCGTCCCGGGCGATGGTGTGGGCGTAGAAGGGTGCCATGCCCACCATTGTGGCCGTGTCGTGTTTTACGCTCTGGAAGTCAGCCGTGTGCACCTTTCCGTCACGGTTCACCAGGAAGAGCCAGTCCTTGAACTTGGAGTGGGCTTTCTTGGTCTGCAGCTCCAGCTCGGTCTCGAAGTGGCAGTTGTAGCAGGTGACCACGCTCTGCGTGTGGCAGGCCGTGCAGTCCACCGTGCTGGAGTGGACGGTATGATAGGTGTTGCTTGCCAGGCTGGTGTGGCAGTCCATGCACTTCATCCCCGCGTCCCTATGCACATCCGAATAGCCCATGGCCACTTCGGCTTTCTGTCGGCCGTGGCACTTGCCGCACGCCCCATCCAGGGACGCATCGACTTGAGCGCCGAGTTGAGGCGTGGGGGTATCATGGCAGGCCTCGCAGCCGCCCGTTTTGGCGGGAGCGTGGCACCCGATGCACGAGAGCTGGCCGTACGAAACGCCGGTATAATGCTCGAAGCCCCCATTGGGTGTGGCGTTGAGGTAGCGCCGGAGGCGGCGGTCTAGGAGCCTGTCCGAGTAATGCAGCGGGCCGCGTTGGGGACGCCACGGCCCCAGGCCGTAGGCGGCGACTCGAAGGCATAGCCCAGGCTACGTCGAGAGGAGCCAACGACCGGAATGGGACCGTGCCGCCCCAACCCACGAGCAGGCAAGATGATGTCCGTCATGGCGTTGGGCG
>JBHHWB010000034.1:0-36801 GCA_046756305.1 Gemmatimonadota bacterium | reverse complement strand
GCCTGATGGCGCTCTCAGGAGTGGACCGGCTCGACCCGCGTTTCGGGACCATTTGACGGAAGGTGCATTCACAGCGTATACATATGCGGCAATCGCGATAGGGTCATATGGGATGGGGGCGGGCTCGCCGGGCGAGCCTATCGCGCAAGAGTAGGTGTTGAGATTCGAGGTCGTCCGGGCGCGGACGCGGCGTATTTACTGTCCAACATGGAGCCACTGATGAGCGAACCCAACGCGGACCTTACACTGGACTGCAAGGGCATGCTGTGCCCCCTTCCCGTCGTAAAGGTTTCCAAGGCGATCAAGGAAATCGATGTGGGGCAGACGCTCCTCCTCCTCGCGACGGATCCCGGGTCCGAGCCCGACATGGCGGCCTGGAGCAAGCGCACGGGCAACGAGATCGTCAACCAGGACCGGGACGGAGAGGTTTTCCGTTTCTGGATCCAGCGGAAGAAGTAGAGGCCCCCCGTGAGCGAACTCCTTTACGTACAGACCAACGGCGTGGATGAGCCCCGCCGCTCGGCCACACCCATCTACCTCGCCTCGACGGCGGCCGCCATGGAGGTGGAGGTAGGGATTTACTTCACCATCAACGGCCCCACGCTCCTCAAGAAGGGGGTGGCCGAAGAGCTCATCGTGCCCAAGCACGACGGGAAAGGCGCCCCGCTCATCACCTTCATCCGCCAGGCCTTGGACCTGGGGGTGAAGTTCTACATATGCCAGCCCAGCCTGGATCTTCACGGCCTCCAGCAGGAGGACCTCATCGACGAGGTCGAGATGATCGGCGGCGCGGCGTTCAATGATATGGCGATGGACGCGGAGCAGGTCATCTGCTTCTGAAGTCGTCCTCGATGGATAGATCGTTCTGAAAAGACCGGAGTAGGCCCGCGATGCCCTCGTAGGGGGGCATCCCGTCGCCGTGACGCCTCCCCAGGGGGAAGGTGTCCCCTGAAACGCGGAGATTCGATTCAGCCATGACGCTTGCTCTGCCGAAATACAGCGAAGTCCCCTTCGAAGAAAAACAGCGTCTCTTCGATGAGATGCAGGCCGATCCGAGGTACGAGGACTTCCTCTATGGATGCTACGAATGCGGGATCTGCGTGGCGGCGTGCCCCTCGGCCCGGTTCTACGATTTCTCGCCACGCAAGATCGCCCAGGCGCTGGCGCGAAAGGACGTCGAGCTGATCTACGAGCAGCTCAACGACGACGTCTGGAACTGCTCCCAGTGTTTCTCCTGCACCCGCTGCCCCCGAGGCAACAACCCGGGCGGGCTCATCACCGTGATGCGGGAGGTAGCGGTGAACAACGGCCTGGGCTCGGCGCAGGAGGCCCTGGAGGGATACGGCCGCGTGGTCTACAAGATCATGGGGACGGGCACGCAGGTGTCCCCCGACATGCTCCAACCCAACGCGTTCCCCGACTGGGGTCCCCACGTGCAGGAGATCAGCGACCACCTGGAACTCTGGCGGCGGGCGCTCCCTCCCGAGACGCTCCATACCACCGACACGGCGTGGCACGTGGACGACAGGACCATCACCGAGCTGTACTACATCTGGTATGCCACCGGCGTCATGGACATGATCGAAGAGGTCGACGAGGGCCTCGCGGAGATCCTGGAAGACGTCATGGAAGAGGTGCTGGAAGAAGCCGGCTTCGACGACCTGTAGGCCCAAGAGGAGTAAGCGACCATGTCAGGAATCCCACTGCCCATCATCCAGGAGCGCCGCGAGCGTCAGCGGCCGGCGGCCCCGCCCACCGAGGATATCCGCGAGAAGGTCTTCGAGCTGGAAGCCAAGGGGGAATGGATCGTTCACCGCGTACCCGACTCCTACGTCGAGGTGACCACCAAGTACGGGCGTATCAAGAAGATCCCCCGCGAGGGTCTGTGGCACCACAAGTCGTGCGGACAGTGCGGCCACATTCCGGGCTACTCCACCTCCATCTTCTGGCTCATGCGGGCGCTGGGCCTCGAGTACGTGGACCCCACCGACCAGACGTCGTGCACGGCCTGGAACTACTACGCGTCGGCCACGTCCAACTCCGCCGCCCAGGCCGCCGTGGCGCTGCGGAATTTCGGCGCTGCCTATCAGGAAGAACACTATCCCCTCATCCACTGCGGCACCTCCTACGGCCACTACAAGGATGTGCGGGAGGAACTGGTGAACCACGGGGAGTTGCGGGCCAAGGTGCGCAAGATCCTGGACAAGCTGGGCCGGCCCTTTGTCATGCCCGAGGAGATCGTGCACTACTCCGAGTGGGTCTACGCCATGCGCGACGAGTTCGCCAAGCGACAGGTGCTGGATCTCTCCGAGGTGACGGTGACGGTCCATCCAGCGTGCCACTACCACAAGCTCATCGTGGAAGACGCCATCTACGATCCCGACATCTACGGGGGACAGCGCACCGCGGTGGTCACGGCGGTTGCCAAAGCGTTGGGCGCGGAAGTGGCCGACTACTCCACCTGGTTCGACTGCTGCGGCTTCGGCTTCCGCCACATTCTTGTGCAGCGTGACTTCACCCGCTCCTTCGCCACCCAGCGCAAGATCGAGGTCATGGTGGAAGAGGCCAACCCCGATGTGGTGCTCACCCACGACACCGGGTGCGTCACCACGCTGGACCAGAGCCAGTTCTCGGCCCGGGCCCACGACAAGAAGGTGGGTGTGCCCGTCATGTCCGAAGCGCAGTTCGCGGCCCTGGCCATGGGGGCCCACCCCTACAAGGTCTGCCAGCTCCACTGGCACAACACGGAGAATCGCCCCCTTCTGGAAAAGATGGGCATCGACTGGAAGGAAGCCTGGAGAGAGTTCCAGGAAGAGCTGAAGGCGCTCGAGTCGGGCGAGAAGGAATTCCTTACCTGGGACGACGTGGGCCTGCCTGGCCCCGTCACTCCCGCCACCGTTTAGCACTCAAGGGAGAACGAGCGTGAGCGACGCGGTTCTGGTGATCGGAGGAGGCCCCGCGGGCCTGGAGGCCGCCAAAAGCGCGGCGGATCTGGGAGCGCGGGTGATCCTGGTGGAAAAGCGGGAACAGCTCGGCGGCACCCCCGACGAGGCGGGGTATGCGGCCCTCACCCCTAACTTCGAGCCGGCTCAGGAGGCGCTGGACCGGATGCGGGCCGGGGTCGTGGACCGGCCGGAAGTGACCATCCACCTGGGCTCGCGGGTGGTGGACGCCGGCGGGGAGGCCGGCGCCTTCAACGTGACGCTGGAAAACAGCGCCGGGGAGCGCACCGAAGTGGAGGCGGGCGCCGTGATCATGGCGACGGGCTTCCAGCACTTCGATCCCGGCCGGGAAACCCAGATGTACGGCTACTACGAGTTTCCCGACGTGATCACGTTGGTGGATGCCGAGAAGATGCTGAGTCAGCACAAGTTCGTGCGGCCGTCCAACGGAGAAGTGCCCAAGAGCGTCGCTTTCATCCAGTGTGTGGGCTCCCGCGACCGACGCCTCGGCAACGAGTACTGCTCCAAGGTCTGCTGCGGGATCTCTTCGAAGCAGGCCATCGAGGTGCGCAAGCTCCTGCCCGACACCCGGGTCTACATCTTCTACATCGATATGCGCATGTACGGCTTCTGGGAGAACCAGATCTACTGGCCGGCCCAGGAGGAGTACAACGTGAACTACGTCCGGGGCATCGTTACCGAGATCGTCCAGAAGGACGGCCGGCTCCTCATGAAGGGGGAGGACACCACCATGGGACGTCCCATGGAGGTGCTCATGGACGTCATCGTCCTTGCCGTGGGCATGGAGCCCAGCCAGGGGACGAAGGAGGTCTCCCAGACCTTCAACGTACCCCAGAACAAATACGGTTTCGTTCACGTACCCGGCGAACCCATGGATGCGGTGAGCACCGAGGTGCCCGGGATTTTTGTCGCCGGTGCCGCCGCTGGTCCCAAGGACCTGGAGGACTCGGTGAGCATGGCGGGTGCCGCGGCGGCCAAGGCCGTTTCCCTGGTGCGCCGTCAGGGCGCGGCCTGAGGCGGGGCGCAGAGGTGAGTTCTCCGTCCGTGGACCCCTCGGTGAAGGGAGGCGGCCCGCTTGCTCTGGACGCGCCCAGCGCCGTCGAGTTCATGCGGGAGGCCCTCATCAAGATCTCCGAAGAGGAGATCGGAGTGATCGCCGAGGAATTGCAGCAGAAGCGCAACCACTTCGCACCGCTGGTGTCGCGCTATGCCCTTACCTCGGCGAAGGAGGAGGATCTCCTCGAGGTCCTGGGAAGCGTGTTTGCTACCCGCAAGCGGGCCGAGGACATCCTGGTGGACGTGGGAGCGGAACCGCTCCGCGAGGCGCTCCTCAACCTCGTCCACGGCGAGGGGGACACCGCCGACCGCTTCAACGCCTTCGACGGGGCGCTGGCCCGGGTGTCGCCACCGGTTCGCCGGGATCTCGCCGGAGAGGCGCTCCACTTCCACGACCCGGAGCGGTATTGGCTGTGGTCCCGATGGATGTGGAATCCCGGCACGCGGACCGGGGCGCTCCCTCTCGTCCTGGTGGGGGATGAGGTCCTTCAGGGCGAAACTCCCGGCGACATCTATATGCGCATCGGTGAGGCTGTGGAGACGGTGCGTGCCATGGCGGATGAGCTGGGCTTTCACAGGATGCGCAGCAGTCCCTTCGCCGTGGACGTATACCTGGGCGGGATCTACGGGGTCTACATGTACACCGTTACCCGCATTCGCATGACTCAGGAATTCAACCGCGTGATTCCGAAACTTCCCGAACTGCTCCGACGCCTGTTTGGAGTCTACCGCCTGGAGGGCTAGACGTTGTCCGATTTCATGCAGCGAGGCCTGGACAAGGTCCACGGCGTAACCGAAGTCGAGAATGCCGTCGTCGAGGGGATCGACATCTCCGGCTACTGGAGCCGGATGCTGGATCAGCGGTTGACCGCCGAGTTCCCCACGGCGGGACTGGACTGGATTACCGGGCTGGACGGGGGCGAATCGCTCCGCAACTGCTATCAGTGCGCCAAGTGCATTCCGGTCTGCCCCATCCAGCAGGTGGGGAACTACGGCCCCTGGAAGATGTTCCGGAAGGCCCAGCGCGGGAGCAACTTCCTGGATGACCCCGACCTCTGGCTCTGCACCACCTGCGCCAACTGCCTGCGGGTCTGCCCCAAGGAAGTGAACATGGTGAAGATCATGCCCGCCGTGCGGGAGCAGGCCGTCCTGGAAGGGGCCATGCCCGACGAGCTGGGCGAGGCTTTCGCCAACCTGCAGAGGCGGGGCAACCCACAGGGAGAATCTCCGCGCAAGCGGGCCGCCTGGGCCAAAGATGCGGGCACCGAGGTGCCCATCATTTCCGACCTCGGCCGCCCGGTCGACGTCCTCCTCTACGTCTCGGACTACACCTCCTACCATCCCCGGGGGCACGACGCTGCCCGGGCCATGGCGCGGGTCCTCAACACCCTGGGCGTGGACTGGGCCATCCTGGGGCGGGAGGAAAAAAGCGACGGCGACTCGGCCCGATTGGCCGGGGAGAAGGGCCTCTTCGAGATGCTGGCCGAAGACAACATCGCCACCTTTTCCAAGTACGAGTTCGACAAGCTGGTGGTCATGGATCCCCACGCCTATAACGCCTTCAAGAACTTCTATCCGGGCATGGGCGGGGAATACAACGTCCTGCACTACACTCAGTTCCTGGCGCCCCTCATCGACCAAATGGAGTTCAGGGCATCAGTGGAGCGGCAGGTCACCTTCCACGATCCCTGCTACCTGGGCCGGCACAACGGCGAGTTCGACGCGCCGCGGAAGCTCCTGGAGGCCATTCCCGGCATCGAGCTTATCGAGATGCCCCACTACCGGGCCAACGGCTACTGCTGCGGCGGCGGCGGCGGCGGGATGTGGCTGGACTCCCTCATGGACGAGCACGTGAGCGAGCGCCTGAGCGAGCGCCGCGTGCGCGAGGCCGTAGACACGGGGGCGGCGACGCTGGCGGTGTGCTGCCCCTACGAACCCTCTCGATTCGAAGACGCGGTAAAGAGCACGGGCAACGAGGGTGCCCTGGACGTGCTCGACATCATTGAACTGCTCGACAGAGCCATGCACCCCGAGGCGTGAGCGCATGAACATCGCAGTCCTTTTGAAGCAGGTCCCCGATCTTGCCGAAGACCTGGAGGTCGCGGACAACGGGAAGGAACTCGATCGCGAGTATCTGACCTTCGTCCTCAATGAGTTCGACGACTACGCCCTGGAGGAGGCGCTTCAGCTCAAGGAAGCCACGGGCGGCACGGTGACGGCGTTTTCGTTGGGTACGGAGGACGCCGAAGACGCCCTTTACACCGCGGTGGCCAAAGGGGCCGACGCTGCGGTGAAGATCGGTGACTTCGAGGAGGAGTCGCTGAGCACCCATACGGCGTCCAAGCTTCTGGCCGACGTGCTGCGGGACCGGGGCTTCGACCTCATCCTCACCGGGGTGCAGGCCATCGACGACCTGGACGGATGGACGGCCCCCATGGTGGCTTCCTACCTGGATATCCCCCACGTGAGCGTGGTCACCCACATCGCGCCGTCCAACGGGGGTGTGCACGTGGGCCAGGAGTACGCCGGGGGCCTCATGGCTGAGTTCGAGGTCTCCTTCCCGGCGGTGCTGGGTGTGCAGGCCTCGCGCGTGGTGCCCCGTTACGCCCCCGTGAGCAAGGTGCGCCAGGCCATGCAGACCACCACCATCGAGGAAGTGGACGCCGAGGCCGAACCCTACGAGGGCATCACTGTGCGGCGGCTCTACGCCCCCGAGGCGGCCGGCCACGCCGAGATGCTGGAAGGCGACGCCGAAGAAGTGGCGGAGCGTCTGGTGAACATTCTCAAGGAGCGCGGCCTGGCGGCCGGCTGACCCACCCTAAGCATACTGCAGGCGGAGAAGGAACGAACATGAGTCAAGATATCTTTGCCCTGGTCGAGCACATCAACGGGCAGGTCAGCGAGTCCTCCTTCGAGCTCATCGCCATGGCCAAGCGTCTGGCGGGCCAGACGGGCGGCAAGACGGTGGCGGTGGTCCTGGGCCAGGAGGTGGACGGCGTCACCGCCCAGATGGGCGCCGCCGACCGGGTGCTCCAGATCACCGGGCCGTCGGTGGCCCACTTCGTGCCCACCACCTATGTGAAGGCACTGGCCCGGGTCGTGGCCGACAAGGCGCCGGCGGTCATGCTCTTTCCCAACAGCGCCATCGGCATGGACGTGGCAGGCGGCCTGTCGGTGAAGGCGGGCGCGCCCCTGGCGGCCTACGCCACCGACGTCCGCATGGAAGACGGCAAGGCGGTGGTCACGAGCCAGATCTTCGGCGGCAAGCTCAACGCCGAGGCCGAGGTCAACGGCGACACGGCACTGGTGACGGTCATCGCAGGCTCGGCATCCGCCGCCGATGGCCAGGCCGACGGCTCGCCGGAGGTGGAGACCATGGCGGCTCCCGAGGCCGACGGCCGCATCAGCTTCGTCAAACTGGTGGAGCCGGAAGCCGCCGACGTGGACATCACCAAGGAAGACATCCTGGTGGCCGTGGGCCGAGGCATCGGCGACGGCGACGACATCGAGATCGTGGAGGAACTGGCCGAGGCCCTGGGCGGAGCCGTGGCGTGCTCGCGCCCGGTGGTGGACGCGGGATGGCTTCCCAAGGCGCGCCAGGTGGGCAAGTCGGGGCTGAAGGTGAAGCCCAAGCTCTACATCGCTGTGGGGATCAGCGGCGCACCCGAGCACCTGGAAGGGATGCGTGACGCCGACTTCATCGTCGCCATCAACTCCGATCCCAAGGCGCCCATCTTTTCCGTGGCCGACTACGGAATCACCGAGGACCTCTTCGACGTGGTTCCCGCCATGACGGAGATGCTGGAAGGGTAGCATTCGTCTGACCTGCGAGGAGAGCCTGGCTCATGGAGCATGACGTAACCCGGGAGGTATTCCTAAACTTCTCTCCCGCGCTGAAGATCTCCTTTTATGTGGCGGCGTTTCTGGCCACGGCCATCTTCCTGTGGGGCGCATGGCTGAAGGTTCGTAAGTACAGCCGCGGCCGGCCCGACGCTCGCTTCGGACATCTCGTGAGGCGGGTGTTGAAGGGGCTTGCGCTCTCCTTCTCCAACGTCACGGTGGGCAAGCGCCGCCCGGGCATCGGGGTGACCCACGCCCTCATCATGTGGGGGTTCACTGCCCTCTTCATCGGGACCGCCATCCTCACTGTGGAGGAGGATATCCTGGGGATCGTGGCGCCCCAGTGGCAGTTCTTCCACGGCTCCTTCTACCTGTGGTATTCGGTGATCCTGGACGTCATGGGCGTGGCCTTTCTGGTCGGACTGGCCGTCATGGCCGTTCGGCGGGCCTTCGTGCGTCCCTTCGCCCTGAACTACAGGAGAGTGGACGTGGAGGAGCCCCCCACGGCCCGCAAAGGATTCGTGCGGGGGGACTGGATCTTTCTGGGGCTCCTCTTCGTCATCGGCGTCACAGGGTACTTCCTGGAAGCATTCCGCATCGCCGGGACGGGCTTTCCCGAGTTCGAGGTCTGGTCCCCCGTGGGATGGTGGATGGCGGGTGTCCTCGACGGGGCGGGCTGGGGTGGGGAGCGCGCCCTGAGCGCCCATCTGACCACCTGGTGGATCCACGGGGTTCTGGCTCTGGCCTTCGTGGCGTACATCCCCTACTCCAAGGCCATCCATATCGTTGCCGACCTGGTCAACCTGGCCTTCAAGGATCCCGATGCCGGCCGGCGCCTCCCGGCGCCGTCCCAGAACGGCTCCGACCATCTGGGCGTGCGTGACCTGACCGACTTCACCTGGAAGCAGCTCCTGGACTTCGACGCCTGCACCAAGTGCGGGCGCTGCCACGAGGTCTGCCCGGCGCGTACCGGCGGGGCGCCCCTTTCGCCCCGGGATCTCATCCTGGACCTGCGCCAGCACGCCGACGCCAGTCTGGCCTTCCTGGCGCCGGGGCACGAGAACCGCCCCGACCTCCGGTACGGAGATCCCTCCAGGCCTGTGGCCGGAGGGGTGATCCAGTCCCAGACGCTATGGGCCTGCACCACCTGCCTGGCGTGCGTGGACATCTGCCCGGTGGGGATCGAGCACGTGCCCACCATCGTGGATATGCGGCGTCATCTCATGGAGGAAGGCGACCTGGATCCCAACCTGCAGACGGCCCTTATGGCGCTGGGCAAGCAGGGCAACTCCTTCGGGAAGTCGGCGCGGCAGCGCGCCCGTTGGTCCAAGGAGCTGGACTTCAAGATCAAGGACGCCCGCAAGGAGCCGGTGGAATACCTCTGGTTCGTGGGGGACTTCGCCTCCTTCGACGAAGGGGTGAAGGAGACCACGCGGAGGGTGGCCCGGGTCTTCCAGGCCGCCGGTGTGGATTTCGGCATCCTCTACGAAGGGGAGCGCAGCGCCGGAAACGACGTTCGCCGCGTGGGGGAGGAGGGCCTCTACGAGATGCTGGCCGAGCACAACGTGGAGCAGCTCGAGGGAGCCCAGTTCAAGAAGATCGTCACCACCGACCCCCACTCCCTCAACACGCTGCGCAACGAGTACCCCGAGTTCGGGGCCCGCTATGAGGTGGTGCACTATACCGAACTCCTGGTGGAGCTCATCGAGTCGGGCGCGCTGAAGGTGAAGAACCCCGTGGTGCGCCGTGTCACGTATCACGATCCGTGCTACCTGGCGCGGTACAACGGCGTCACCGAGGCGCCACGGCGCCTCCTGGAGCTTCTGGGGGCGAACCTGGTGGAGATGCCGCGCCACGGGATGAACTCCTTCTGCTGCGGCGCCGGCGGTGGCCGGGTATGGATGGACGACTCGGACATGAAAGAGCGTCCCAGCGAGAATCGCATCCGCGAAGCCGTGGCCCTGGACGGGGTGACCGACTTCGTGGTGGCGTGTCCCAAGGACATGTCCATGTTCTCGGCGGCGGTAAAGTCCACGGGAAACGAGGCGGTCCTGGCTGTGCGCGACGTCATCGAGCTCCTCCTGGAAGCCACCGGGCTGGAGGAGGCGGGTGAGGAGACGGTGGTGGGAGCCGGCGACGATACCGCTGCGGGGGAGCCGGCTTGAACAACGCCCCGGCGACGGAGTGGGTCCACGATTTGATCCGGGGGCTTCGCCGCAGGTGGGGCGAGGTGCGGGCTGCGGAGGAACAGTTGGCCTCCTTCGCCTGGACGGAAGATGCGACGGAGGAAGGGACGGAGGGGTCCGAAGGTGACCTGCGCCCCTTCGTGCGGCGGGTGTTGCACACGGCCACAGAGGGGTCGTCCTTCCAGGTGCTGGAGCATCTGTGGCGGGAGGGCCACACGACGCTGAAGGGCCTGGAAGCGGTGGTGGGGGGCGGACGTACCGCCGTCGCCGACCGCATCGGCGCTCTGCAGCAGGCCGGACTCGTGGGACGCGACCTGGAGCACGGAAGGGTTGGGCTCACCCTCTTGGGAGAAAGCGTGGTCCGCCTGGTGGAAGAGCTTGCCAGCGCAGGGCGGGAGCGGGAAGGATGAAGTGTCCCTATTGTGAATTCAATGCTTCCCGCATGGGTGTTCACGCCCATCTGGCGACGGAGCATCCCGAAATGGTGGAGCTGGGCCATCGGGAAGGGCCCAACGATCCTTTCTTCCGCGTCGGGTGCCCTTTCTGCGAGCAGGAAGCGGTGCAGAGCGTGAACCCCGGGGGGCGCGATCCCCGGTTCCTGGCGGAATTCGAGAGGGAGATCCGGCTGGTGGCGTTCGATCTTCTTCTTTACCACCTTCAGGCTGAACACCCCGAGCGTATCGGTCTGTCTCCGACTGCCCCGACCGAGGGCGCTCCGGTTGAAGACACACCACAACGATAAAGCGCAGGAGGATTCCCAATGGCGACCGTGCGGGGATGCACGATTCCGGACGACCGGTACTACTGGATCGAGAAACACGTCTGGGTGAAGAAGGACGGCGATCTCGTGACGGTGGGGATCACCGACGTGGCCCAGAGTCTGGCGAAGAAGGTGGTGGCGGTGACGCCCAAGAAGGTGGGCAAGTCCATCAAGAAGGGTAAGAGCGTGGCCACGGTGGAGAGCGGAAAGTGGGTGGGGCCGGTGCCCACCCCCGTCGCCGGCGAAATCGTGGAGGTGAACCCGGCCCTGGCCGATGATCCGGAGCTGGTGAACAACGACCCCTACGAAGGCGGGTGGATTGTAAAGCTGTCTCCGTCCAACTGGGATGAGGACATCGCGGGTGTGCCCGGCGGCGCCGACGCGGTGGCGCAGTACGAGGCGTTCCTGGAAACCGAGGGCATCGCGTGCGAGTAACACGTTGCCGGTGACCGACTGCCATGGGAATCTGGGCCGGATGCGAAATCCCCGAGGATCTCTACTACGACGTGCCCCGGGACGTGTGGGTGCGGGTGCAGGAGAACGGTGAGGTGACGCTGGGGATGACGGACCCGGCCCAGAGCAGGGCGGGAAAGCTGGCCCATATCCTCATCAAGAAGCCGGGGAAGCACCTGGAGCGGGGCCGGAGCGCGGCCACCATCGAGAGTGCCAAGTGGGCGGGTCCGTTTCCGAGTCCGGTGGCGGGCACCATCGTGGCCAACAACAGCGAGGCGTTCCGCCGGGACGTGCTCATCGCCAATCGTGATCCGTACGGCGAGGGTTGGATCGTTCGCATCGCTCCCGATCACATGGAGGAGGACCTGGAGCGCCTCGTCACGGGTTCGGAGGCTGTAGATCTGTACAGGGAGCGCATCCAGGAGCTGGGTGTGCGGTGTTTTCGTTGCGAGGACTGATTCCGTTGACCCCGGGGGCCGCATGAGCTCGAAGAATCCACAGACCAGCCCGGAGCCCATCCGGCTGGTGGATTGCGGGTCGGTGCCGGCGCTCCGGTCCCAGACCGTTTTCCATGCCGTGGCGTACGCCCAGACACCGGAAACGCCCGACACCATCCTCCTGGTGGAGCCCAGCGAGCCCTACGTTTCCATCGGCTTCCATCAGGATGCGGAGCGGGAGGTGGACCTGGAGCGGTGCAGGGAGCTGGGACTGCCCGTCCTGCGCCGGGAGATCGGGGGCGGCGCGGTGTACCTGGACGGAAACCAGCTCTTCTGTCAGTGGATCTTTCATCAGGGTCGCCTGCCGGCGACCCTGGAGAACCGCTTCGCGCTCTACGTGAGGCCCCTGGTGGACGCCTACCGCGCCTTCGGTATCGAGGCGGAGCTGCGCCCCATCAACGACGTCCATGTGCGCGGGCGCAAGATCGGCGGCACCGGTGCCGCCCTCATCGGCGAGGCCGACGTGGTGGTGGGCAGCCTCATGTTCGATTTCGACATGGAGACCATGGCCCGGGTTCTGCGTGTCCCGTCGGAGAAGTTCCGGGACAAGGTCTACCAGAGCCTGCAGGAATACATGACGACCATGAAGCGGGAGCTGGGAGAAGCGCCCCCCCGGGAGCAGGTGGTGGAAGCTTACGTGAAGGCGTGCTCCGAGGCGCTGGAGCGCCCCGTCGAGCCCGGGCCCCTCACCTCGGAAGAGGAAGCCATGGCGCGGGAGCTGGACGCCCGGTTTTCTTCGGACGAGTGGCTTCACGCCGTGGGCGGATTGCGCCGCCACGGCGTCAAGATCCACGAAGACGTCATGGTCATGGAGTCGGTCTACAAGGCACCGGGCGGCATCATCCGTGTCGTGGCACAGCTGCGGGGTGATCATATCCGGGAGGTGGCCATTACCGGGGACTTCAACCTCCAGCCCCCCTCGGCTCTGCCCGCCATCGAAGATGCTCTCCGCGGAGCTCCCGCGGATCGGGACGTGGTACAGCAGAGGGTGCAGGTGCTCTACGAACAACTCCGGCCGCAATCCCCGGGGGTGGCTCCCGCGGATTGGACCGAGGCCGTAATGAATCTATTTGAGCCGTCCGGTCAGGCCGGATAAGACGTTTCCCTCGAGGGCACGAAGGAGGAGGACCCATGGAGAGTTCCGTTCAACAAGGCGCGGGTGCCGTCCCGGCGGACATGGAGGCGATGGTCCGCAAAGCGGTGGATGAGTACATGGCCCAGAAGGAGGCCGAGGCCGCCGACAAGCCGAAGAAGATGGTCATCGTGGCAACCAAGGGGACGCTCGATTGGGCGTATCCGCCCCTCATCATGGCCTCCACCGCGGCGGCGCTGGGATGGGAGGTGGGCATCTTCTTCACGTTCTACGGCCTCAACATCATCCACAAGAAGAAGATGAAGAAGCTGTCGGTGGCGCCCCTGGGCAACCCGGCCATGCCCATGCCCGTGCCCAACATCGTGGGAGCCATTCCCGGCATGACCAAGATGGGAACCACGGTCATGAAGAGCATGTTCAAGGCGCACGGGGTGGCCTCTATCGAAGACCTCATCGAGATGTGCCTGGACCTGGGGGTGAAGTTCCTGCCCTGCGGGATGACCATCGAGGTGTTCGGGTACGATCCGAAGGATTTCATTGACGGGATCGAACCGGTTTGCGGCGCCGCCCACTTCATCGAGTACGCCGCCGACGCCGACGTACCCATCTTCGTCTGAGTCCACGAATCCCCGAGCGAGGAGGTCTCCGGCCGTGACGGTCGAGACGACGCCGACGATCACGTCGGGCGAAGACACCCTGCGGTGGGCCAAGGTTATTGACCATACCCGCTGCATCGGGTGTCACGCCTGCACAACCGCGTGCAAATCCGAGAACGAGGTGCCGCTATCGGTTACGCGCACCTTCGTGAAGTACGTGGATACGGGATACTTCCCTCAGGTGCGCCGCTCCTTTCAGGTGACGCGGTGCAACCAGTGTGCGGACCCGCCCTGCGTGGCGGCCTGCCCCACGGCGGCCATGCATCGACGGCCCGACGGCATCGTGGATTTCGACAAGTCCATCTGCATCGGGTGTAAGGCGTGCATCGCGGCTTGCCCCTACGACGCCATCTTCATCAATCCGGAGGATCATTCGGCGGAGAAGTGCAACTTCTGTGCTCACCGGATCGATGTGGGTCTGGAGCCGGCGTGCGTGGTGGTCTGTCCCACCCAGGCCATCATGGTGGGCGACATGAACGATCCCTTCTCGGAGGTGAGCCGCATCCTGCACCGTGACGCCGTTGCGGTGCGCAGGCCCGAAAAGGAGACCCATCCCAAGCTCTTCTACAAGGGCGCGGACCAGGTCACCCTGGACCCCATTGCGGCCCGGGCGCCCGACGGCGGCCTCTTCATGTGGTCGGAGCAGGGGAACGAGTCCCACCAGGTCCCCTCGGGGCATCCGGGGGCGTGGAACAGCTCCGCCGCGGCGGTGGTGAGCTACGACGTGATCCACCGGGCGCCGTGGGACTGGCGGGTGAGCCTGTACACCTTTACCAAGTCCATCGCTTCGGGGGCCTACATGGCGCCGCTGCTGGCGGTACTCTTCGGACTCGTCCCGTGGGCGTCCCGGGCCTGGATGACGGAGGGGCCCATCCTGGCCCTCATCTTCCTGGCCCTCACCGGAGGCCTCCTGGTATGGGACCTGGAGCATCCCGAACGGTTCTGGATGGTGCTCCTCAAACCTCAGATGCGCAGCTGGCTCGTGCGCGGCGGGTTCATCATCAGTGGGTACGGGGCGGTGCTCGGGGTGCATCTGGCCCTGGTGTACATGGGTCGAGGCGATGTCACGCGCCCACTGGCGTGGGTCGGCGGCCCCCTGGCGCTGGGGGCGGCGATCTACACCGCGTACCTCTTTGCCCAGGCCCGCGCCCGAGACCTCTGGCAGAGCCCGCTCCTGCCCCCCCACCTCGCGGTGCAGGCGCTCATGGCGGGTGCCGGGGCCCTGGTGCCCCTGGTGGGTCCTGAGGCGGTGGGGCCCATGCTCCTGATCTTCCAGGCGGCGGCGGTGGTTCACCTCCTCATGGCCCTTGGCGAGGCTACCATGAGGCACCCCACGGCGCATGCGGCCCTGGCCGCCCACCAGATGACCCATGGCCGTTATGCCGGATTCTTCTGGGGCGGCATGGCCCTCACGGCGGTGGGTCTGGCCGCTTCCTTCTTCGTTCCGGCGGCGCCCCTGGTGGCGCTGCTGGGGCTGGTGTTGTTCGAGCACGCCTTCGTCCAGGCGGGCCAGTCCGTCCCCCTGGCGTAACGGAAACGTTTCATGGATCTGAATGAGCTGAACCGACGCGTCAGCGCCGCCCGAGAAGAGACGGAGGCCCGGGGCGAAACCTTCTACCCGGGGCCCAGTCGTATTCATCTCGCTCAGTTTCCTCCCAAGGAGCGATGGAACGACTGGGTGGAATTGGACTCCAAATCCTGGCCCGAGCGGGTGGAGAAGCGCTACACACTGGTTCCCACCACGTGCTTCAACTGTGAATCGGCGTGCGGTCTTCTGGCCTACGTGGACCGGGACACCCTCCAGATCCGCAAGTTCGAGGGTAACCCGGAGCATCCCGGCTCCCGGGGCCGCAACTGTGCCAAGGGCCCCGCCACCCTCAACCAGATCACCGACCCGGACCGGATCCTGTATCCACTGAAGCGAGTGGGGGTGCGGGGAGAAGGGAAGTGGGAGCGGGTAAGCTGGGACGAAGCCCTCGACGATATCGCGGGGAGGATCCGGAAAGCCATCGAAGAGGAACGCCACGAAGAGGTCATGTACCACGTGGGGCGTCCCGGCGAGGACGGGTACACCACCCGCATGCTGGCGGCGTGGGGCGTGGATGGGCACAACTCCCACACCAACGTCTGCTCGGCCAGCGCCCGAGTGGGTTACAACTTCTGGATGGGGATGGACCGGCCCAGCCCGGACCACGCCAACGCCAAGGTGATCCTGCTGGTGAGCAGCCATCTGGAAACCGGCCACTACTTCAACCCCCACGCCCAGCGCATCATGGAGGGGAAGAAGAACGGCGCCAAGCTCATCGTCTTCGACACCCGCCTCTCCAATACCTCCACCCACGCCGACCATTGGTTGGCCACCTATCCGGGCTCCGAGCCGGCGGTGCTTCTGGCCGTGGCGTCATGGCTCATCCGCGAGGGGAAGTACAACCGGGAGTTCGTGCGCCGCTGGTGGAACTGGCAGGAATACATGGAGGCGGTGCACGGGGAGCCCGAGGCTACCTTCGAGGACTTCGAGAGCACCCTGGAGGAGGTGTACGCCGAGTACACTTTCGAGTTCGCCGAGGCCGAATCCGGAGTGGACGCCGCCACCCTCCGGGCCGTGGCGGAAACGGTGGCCACGGCGGGGACGCGGCTGGCCACACACAACTGGCGGAGCGCCGGTTCGGCCAACCTGGGCGGATGGCAGGTGGCGCGTACCCTCTTCTTCCTCAACGCCCTCATGGGCGCGGTGGCGGTGGAGGGGGGTACCTACCCCAGCGCGTGGAACAAGTACGTGCCCAAGCCGCCGCGGGCGCCCGGGCGCCATCCTCGCAAGTGGAACGAGATCCTGTGGCCCCAGGAGTATCCTCTGGCCATGCACGAGCTCTCCTTCCTCATGCCTCACCTCATGAAGGAGCGCGGGGGATACGTGGACACCTACTTCACCCGGGTCTACAACCCGGTGTGGACCAACCCCGACGGTTTCAGTTGGATCGAGATGCTCACCGATCCCGAGAAGATCGGGTGCCATGTGGCCATGACTCCCACCTGGAACGAAACGGCGTACTTTGCCGACTACGTGCTGCCCATGGGGCACGGCTCGGAGCGTCATGATCTGACGTCCTACGAGCAGTACGACGGCCAGTACATCGCCTTCCGCCAGCCGGTGCTGCGGGCCGCCCGGGAGCGTATGGGGGAGGAGATCTCCGACACCCGGGAGGTGAATCCCGGGGAGGTCTGGGAGGAAAACGAGTTCTGGATCGAGCTCACCTGGCGCATCGATCCGGACGGATCGCTGGGCATCCGGGAGTTCTTCGAATCGCTGAAGCGGCCCGGCGAGAAGATGACGGTGGATGAGTATTACGGCTGGATCTTCGAAAACTCGGTGCCCGGCCTTCCCGAAGCGGCCGCGGCGGAGGGACTGACGGCCCTGGAATACATGCGGCGCTACGGTGCCTTCGAGGTGGCGAAAAAGATCGGTCCTGTCTACGAACAGCCCGTCCCAGACGAGGAGTTGGAAGACGTACGTGTGGACGGAATGGGTCGGGTCTACACGAAGGCACCGGCCCCGCCCAGCCCTCGTGCCCCCGGCGGCAACAAGTTCGATCCCGACCCGGAGGGTCGCCGCCGCGTGGGGGTGCGCGTGGACGGGGAGATTCTGCGGGGCTGGCCCACGCCCACGGGGAAGCTGGAGTTCTGGTCCCGCACCATGGCGGAATGGGGCTGGCCTGAGCTGGCCGTTCCCGGGTACGTGAAGAGCCACGTCCACCGTCAGAATCTGGATCAGGATCAGATGGTCCTCCTCTCGACTTTCCGCGTGCCGGTCCAGATCCACACGCGGAGCGCTAACGCCAAGTGGTTGGACGAGATCGCCCACACCAACCCCCTGTGGATTCATCCCCAGGACGCCCGAGCACTGGGCGTCGAGCGCACCGGGGACCTGGTGCGGGTGGAATCGGAAATCGGGTACTTCGTGGCCAAGGCCTGGATTACCGAAGGGATCCGTCCCGGCGTGGTGGCATGTAGCCACCACATGGGGCGCTGGAAGCTTCCGGATCAGCTCGGGCAGCGCATGAGCATGTCCACGGTGGGGCTGAAGAAGGACGGGGAGGCGTGGTCCATGACCCGCAGGAAGGGCGGGGGCGCCTTCCCGTCGGAGGACCCCGACACCCTGCGCATCTGGTGGACCGATCTGGGCGTGCACCAGAACCTCACCCACGCGGTCCACCCCGATCCCGTTTCGGGGATGCACTGCTGGCACCAGGCGGTGCGGGTGCGCAGAGCCGAGCCGGGGGACCGCTACGGAGATGTGTGGGTGGATACCGACAAGGCCCACGCCGTGTATCGGAAGTGGCTCGAGATGACGCGGCCGGCGTCGCGGTACTCTCCCGACGGTACGCGCAGACCCTACTGGATGGCGAGGCCGGTGCGCCCGGAGCGGGAGGCCTATGATCTTCCCGCCGACGCCGAACCGGCGGAGGTGTAGAGCCGGGTTGCCGGGTGCCCCACCGCCGTCGGAGCTGCTGCGCGCGCTGGGCGTCCTGGCGGAAGCGCCCACCCAGCGGCACCGGCGCCTCGCCGGGATCCTTGGACTTCCCGAGCCGCCTCCCCGGGAGGACTTCACCGAGCTCTTCCTCTTTCAGGTGTACCCCTACGCCTCTGTGTATCTGGGGCCCGAGGGGATGATGGGTGGAGAGGCCCGGGAACGCATCGCCGGTTTCTGGCGGGCCGTGGGTCGTACGCCCCCGCCGGATCCCGACCACCTGGCCGCGCTCCTGGGGCTTCTGGCGGACGTCCTCGAGGAAGGAAGCGGCGAGGGACAGCCCACCGGGGGCGGACTGCGGATCTCTGGAAGCGCCGATGAAGAGGAGGCCTCGCGTCTTCTCGCCCGCCGGGCGGCCCAGGTGCTCCTGCGGGACCACCTGGTTTCCTGGGTGCCTCCCTTCCTCGACCGGGTCGCCGCCCTGGGTGGGGGTTTCTACCAACAGTGGGCTTGTATACTGCGGGACACTCTTGCCGCGCTCACCGCAGCGTCGGAGGAGGCGCGGGAGGAGACGCTGGAGGGGACGTGCGCGGAGGTTGACGCAAACCCTGGGAACGCCTCGGGAGCCGGCGCGGGCCATGCCGTGAACGACGCCTTGGGGGACGCGGACGGTGCTCCGTCTGACGTTCGAGACGTCCCCGGCGTTCCGGACCCGCGGGAAAGCGGGGGAATGGCCTTTCTGGAAGGACTCTTCGCCCCGGCGCGGTCCGGCGTCATCGTGACCCGCTACGATCTGGTGGCACTGGGGCGCACCCTGGAGTTGGGGCTGCGGGTGGGGGAGCGACGCTTCATCCTCAACGCCCTCCTGGACCAGGAGCCCACCGAGGTCCTGCGCGCCCTGGCCGACTGGATCGAAGCGCGCAGGGAGGAGTATGCCGCCTGGCCCGAGCCCTGGGTGGCGGAGCGGCGGCGGTGGCGCGCCCGCGCCGCACGGACGGAGGCTCTTCTTACCGCATTGGCTACCGAGGGAGAGACCGTATGACGGCGCACCTGGGAGGCGCTCCGGCCCACCGCTTCACCCCGCGGGACATCCTGGCGGGACTCAGCGTGGCGCTGGTGGCCATTCCTCAGTCCATGGCGTACGCGGAGCTGGCGGGGCTGCCCAGCCACCACGGACTCTACGCGGTGGGCTTTCCCCTCATCGCGGCGGCCTTTTTCGCTTCTTCCCCCTATCTGCAGACGGGCCCGGTGGCCACGACCTCCCTTCTCACCTTCGGTGCTCTGGTCCCCCTCGCCGCTCCCGGCAGCGATTCGTATGTGGCCATGGCCGCCCTCCTGGCCCTCGTCGTGGGGGCGGTGCGGGTGACGGTGGGCCTCTTCCGCCTGGGCTGGATCTCCTACCTCATGTCCCGTCCGGTCCTGGAGGGGTTCGTCACCGCCGCGGCCGTCCTCATCATCTCCTCTCAGCTTCCCGGCGCGGTGGGGGCCACCGCCGAGGGGCGCGGGGTCCTGGCCGGCGCGCTCTGGGCCGTGGGCCATCCCGAGGCGTGGGAGGGGGCGTCGCTCCTGTTTTCCGCCGGTACTGTGGCCGTGATCCTGGTGAGCCGGAGGATCCACCCCCTGATTCCCGGTGTGCTCATCGCGGCGGTGGCCGGCGTGGTGGCTTCCCTGGTTATGGACTACGCCGGACCCGTGGTGGGCCACGTCCCGGCGGGCCTTCCTCCCCTCTCCCTGGATCTTCCGTGGAGCCAGATCCCCGTGCTCTTCCTTCCCGGGGTGGTCATCGCGCTGGTGGGTTTCGCCGAGGCCGCTTCCATCTCCCGCGCCTTCGCATCGGAGGACCGCCAGCGCTGGGACGCGAATCGGGAGTTCATCAGCCAGGGCGTGGCGAACCTCGTCTCCGGCGTCTCGGGGGCGTTTCCCGTGGGCGGCTCCTTCGGGCGTAGCAGCCTGAATCGCCTCGCCGGCGCCCGCAGCCGGTGGGCCGGGTTGGTGACGGGGATGGCGGTCCTGTCCTTCCTGCCCTTTTCCCACGTCATCGGCCCCATGCCGCGAGCCGTGCTTTCCGGGATCGTCATTGCCGCCGTTTGGAACATGATGCGGCCACAGCGCCTGGTGGCCATCTGGAGGCTCTCTCGTCCCCAGGCTCTGGTGGGGTGGGGCACCTTTCTCCTCACCCTTGCGCTGGCGCCCCACATCGAGCAGGCCGTGGTCATCGGGGTCCTCATGGCCGGTGCGGTGCACCTGTGGCGGGAACTCGCCCCCGAGGTGCCCGCCCGCAGGGAAGGGGATACCCTCATCGTGGAACCCAGCGGCGTCCTCTGGTTTGCGTCGGCGCCGGCCCTGGACGACCAGCTCCTGGAGCATCTGGCCCGGGAGCCCGACGTAAACCGGGTGGTGTTGGATTTCCGGGGCTTGGGCCGCATCGATCTCACCGCGGCCATGGCCCTCATGGAGATGTTGGCCCAGATTCGTGAAGCCGGCGTGGAGGTGGAGGTGCGCAACATTCCCGACCACGCCCTCAGGGTTCTGCGCGGCGCCGGTCTGGCTCCCTGATCCCCTTCCAACCCGGCGCTTTCCATGCCCATGACCAACCTGCGGGTCTCCTTTCTTGGGGCGGCCGGCACCGTGACGGGATCGAGGCACCTGGTGGAGGTGGACGGGTCCCGGATCCTGGTGGACTGCGGAATGTTCCAGGGCGTGAAGTCCCTGCGCCGGAGGAATTGGGAACCCTTTCCCTTCGATCCCGACTCGCTCGATGCGGTAGTGCTCACCCACGCCCACCTGGACCACTCGGGGATGCTGCCGGTGCTGGTACGGAACGGCTTCTCCGGCCCCGTCTACTGCACCGAGCCGACGGCGGCCCTTGCGCCCATTCTCCTGGCCGACTCGGCGCGCCTCCAGGAGGAGGACGCCCGCCACGCCACACGGAAAGGGTACTCCCGTCACAAACCCGCCCTGCCCCTCTATACGGGCGTCGAGGCCCAGGCCGTCACGCCCCTCTTCGAACCGGTTCACCTTCACCGCGAGGTGGAGATCGGCAACGCGGTGTTGAGCTTCACCTCGGCGGGCCACATCCTGGGCGCCGCATCGGCCCTTGTGAAGGCCGACTCGGGAACGCTCCTCTTCTCCGGGGACCTGGGGCGTCCGCACCAGCTCCTCATCCCGCCGCCCGAGACACCCCCCGAAGCGGATGCGGTGGCCATGGAGTCCACCTACGGAGGAAGACGCCATCCCGGGGTGGATGTGGAGGCGGCGCTGGAGGTGGTGGCGTCCCGCACGCTGCACCGGGGTGGTGTGCTCATGGTTCCCGCCTTCGCCGTGGGGCGGGCGCAGATGGTGCTTTACCTCCTGCACCGCCTCTTCACGTCGCAGAGGATTCCCCGGGTGCCGGTCTTCCTCAACAGTCCCATGGCCATCGACGTTTCGGACCTGTACCTGCGGTTTCCAACGTATCATCGTCTCGATCCCGCCTCGGTGAAGGCGGCCTTCTCGGTGGCGACGTACACTCGCACGGTGGAGGAATCCAAGGGGCTCAATCGCCGGCGGGGGCCCATGGTGATCGTGGCCGGGGCCGGGATGCTCAGCGGGGGACGCATCCTCCATCACCTGGAGGCCTTCGGGGGAGATCCCAGGAACACGGTTCTCATCACCGGCTACCAGGCCGTGGGAACGCGGGGCGCCGACCTTCTCGCCGGACGCAGAAGCCTGAAGATCCACGGCCACGAGGTCCCCATCCGCGCGGAGGTGGTGGAGATTCCCGGGTTGTCGGCCCACGCCGATCAGAAAGAATTGCTGGACTGGATCGGCGCGATCCCGCGCCCACCACGCGCCGTCTACCTCATCCATGGGGACCCGGACCAGGCGGACGCGCTGCGCAAGGCGATCCGGGACCGCTTCGACTTCCCGGCCCAGGAAGCGGAGGGCGGGCATACCTATCTCATGGACCCGTCCATTCCCCCACCCGGGAAGGGGAAATCCTGACAGCGGACACGGGCGCCAGGCACCATTTTTGTTGAAAGAAATCCAATACGTCCAAGGAGCGCCTCTCGTGGAGAAGTTCATCTTTCTCTTTAGCGAACTCGACGAAGCCGAAGCATTGGTGGGCGGAGATTGGGACGCCGTGCGCGGGCTGCTGGGTGGGAAAGGAGCGAATCTGGCGGATATGACGCGTTTAGGGGTCCCTGTACCTCCGGGATTTACAGCCACCACGCGGGCGTGCAACGCCTACCTCGAGGCCGGCGGTGAGTTCCCGGAAGGATTCTGGGAGCAGGAGCTGGCGGCCCTCCAGGCCCTGGAAAAGGAGACGGGAAAAGGGTTCGGCGATCCAGAGAACCCTCTTCTCCTTTCCTGCCGCTCCGGTGCCAAGTTCTCCATGCCGGGCATGATGGATACGGTGCTCAACCTCGGTCTCAATGACGAAATCGTGGAAGGCCTCAGCCGCACCTCCGGGGATGCACGCTTCGCCTACGACCTCTATCGGAGGCTTCTCCACATGTTCGGGAGCGTGGTCCTCAACATCCCTGACCATCACTTCGAGACGGTGCTGGATGCTCAGCGGGAGAAGGCGGGAGTGAAACTGGATGCCGAGCTGTCGGCTGAGGATTGGCAGGAGGTCGTGACGGCGTACAAAGGGGTGGTGCGCACCTTCAGCGGCGACGACTTCCCCTCCGATCCACGGGAACAGCTTCGCCGTGCCACGGAGGCGGTTTTCCGTTCGTGGAACGGCAAGCGGGCAGTGGATTACCGAAACGCGGCGGGAATCCCCCACGATCTGGGGACCGCCGTGAACGTCCAGACCATGGTTTTCGGAAACATCGGACCCGATTCGGCCACTGGGGTCTGCATGTCGCGCAACGGAACCACGGGGGAGCCCCACCTGGAGGGGGACTACCTGGAGAACGCCCAGGGAGAAGACGTGGTGGCCGGCATCCGTGCCACCGACCCCATCGACCGCCTCAAGGAGCGCATGCCCCAGGTGTACGCGGAGCTGGAGGCCACCGCCCGCAAGCTCGAGGCCCACTACCGCAACATGCAGGACATCGAGTTCACCATCGAGCGGGGGAAGCTGTGGGTGCTCCAGACGCGGGACGGAAAGCGAACCGCCGAGGCCGAGGTGCGCATCGCCGTGGACATGGCCGATGAGGAGCTCATCACCCGGGAGGCGGCTCTCCTGCGCGTGACACCGGCCCAGGTGGACGTCTTCCTCCATCCCAAGCTCGATCCTTCGGCGCTGGACGGGCGTACGCCCCTGGCCACCGGGCTTCCCGTCTCTCCGGGCGCCGCCGTAGGCCAGGTGGTCTTCGACGCGGATACGGCCGTGCGGGCGGCCGAAGAAGGACGGCCGGTGATTCTGGTTCGCCCCGACACCAAGCCCGACGACGTCCATGGGATGCTTGCCGCCAAGGGTATCGTGACCAGCCGGGGCGGGCGCACGAGCCACGCCGCCCTGGTGGCTCGCCAGTTCGGAAAACCCGCGGTGGTGGGCGTCACCGAAATGGACATCGATCTGGTGCGCCGCTCCCTCACGGTGGGGGAGACGGTTCTGGAGGAGGGAAGCTGGATCTCCATCGACGGGACGCGGGGAGTGGTCTACGCCGGAGACGTTCCCACCGTGATGGCGGACCTGGACAACCCCTTCCTCGCCCGCCTCCTGAGCTGGGCTGACGAGGTGAGGCGCCTGGGGGTGCGCGCCAACGCCGACTACCCCAAGGACGCCGAGCGGGCCCGGAAGTACGGGGCTCAGGGCATCGGACTGTGCCGCACGGAGCATATGTTCTTCGAGTCGGATCGCCTTCCGCTCATCCAGCGCATGATCATGGCCAAGGACCCGGCGGAGCGGGACGAGGCGCTGCAGGCTCTTCTTCCTCTACAGCGGGGGGATTTCGAGGGCCTGTTCAGAGCCATGGACGGCCTTCCCGTTATCGTGCGCCTCATCGACCCTCCCCTGCACGAATTCCTCCCGGCGCACGACGAGTTGATAAGGGATCTGGCGGACATCAAGGTGCAGCTCCAGCACTTTCACACGCTGTCGGAGATGGATGAGGCTCTGGAGGAGCTCGCGGTAAAGCAGCGGTTCCTGGAGCGGGTGGAGGCCTTGCGGGAGGAAAACCCCATGCTGGGCACGCGGGGGGTCCGCCTGGGCATCCTCATCCCGGGCCTGGTGCGCATGCAGGTGCGGGCCATCTTCGAAGCCGCGTGCGCGTGCGCCCGGGAGGGCGTCGATGTGCATCCCGAGGTCATGATTCCCCTGGTCACCCACGTGGCTGAACTGGAGGTCATGCGGGAATCTCTGGAAGAGGAGGCGCGCAGCGTCATGGCGGAGCAGGGGGTGGAGGTCCCCTACCGCTTCGGCACCATGATCGAGATCCCGCGGGCCGCCGTAACGGCGGGGGAGATCGCCGAGGTGGCCGAGTTCTTCTCCTTCGGGACCAACGACCTGACTCAGACGACCTTCGGGATCTCCCGGGACGACGCAGAGCAGGGATTCCTGGTGGAATACCTGAGCCGCGGCCTCCTGGCCCGCAACCCCTTCGAGACCATCGACGCCGACGGGGTCGGCGCCCTCATGGAGTGGGCGGTCACCCGCGGCAAGGCGACCCGCCCGGATCTGGAGGTCGGGATCTGCGGAGAGCACGGGGGGGACCCCGACTCCATTCGCCTCTGCCACAATATGGGCCTCGATTACGTGTCGTGCTCCCCCTTCCGGGTGCCCATCGCCCGTCTGGCCGCCGCTCAGGCTGCTCTCGGCGCGAACGGAGGGGGAAACTCTTCTTCCCGGGTTCCGTAGGGACCCGAAGAGGAGGATATCGTCATGTTTGAGTTGATCGCGCTGGGTGTGGCCGGTACGGCGGCGGTCGTCGGCCACCTGCGCTCCCGGAAATTTGTTCGCAAACGTCTGCGCTACACGTCCTTGGTGGACATTCCGCTCCTGGGCCTCTGGGCCGGACTTGGCACCGTCGTGGTGGCGGCGCCTGTGGTGGGGATCCTTCCCATCGTGGGGGCTGGGACCGCGCTGGCCGCCGGGGTCGGGGTGGGGAGCGGCGTGGCCCTGGGGGTATCCGATACGAAGAAAGGAGTTGCGCCCGAGGGTTGAGGGGGCGGACTGCAGGGGCGGCGGCTACGCTTCGGGGACGGGATCCAGGGGGATATACAGACGCACCGTGGTTCCGACCCCCGGGGTGCTCTCCAGCTCGAGGTGGCCTCCCGACTGCTTGGCGAACCCCCAGGCCTGGCTCAAGCCGAAGCCTGTGCCCTGCCCCCGCGCCTTCGTAGTGAAGAAGGGCTCCAGGGCGAACCTCCGAACCTCCTCCGCCATCCCCATTCCGGTGTCGCACACCTCGATGACGCAGTAGGGGCCCGGCTTAACGTCGGGATGATCCGCCACCATCTCCCGCCGGGCGCTCAGGGAGAGGGTGCCCCCGCCGGGCATGGCGTCGCGGGCGTTGATGCCCAGGTTCAGAAGGAGGTTTTCAAACTGAACCTGGTCCACCTGACAGATGAGCTCCTCCGACTTCACGCGCACCTCGATGGCGTCGCCCAGCGTCCTTCGGAGGATCTGGGCCATATCGGTCAGGATCTGGCCAATGTCGATGCGGGTGGGGTTGAGCTGCTGCCGACCGGAAAAAGCCAGGAGGCGTCGCACCATGTCCGTAGCGCGAAGACACGCCGCGCCGGCGTGTTCCAGGTATTCGGCCTGCTCTCTGGCGTTTTCGGCCTCGGCGGCGAGATCCAGGTTGCCCTGGATGACCGTAAGGAGGTTGTTGAAGTCATGGGCGATGCCGCTGGTGAGCTGCCCCACCGACTTGAGGCGCTGCGCCTGTGCGAGACGCTGATTGGTCTCCTCGAGGATGCGATAGGTCTCCTCCAGACGCTCTTCACGCCGCTGGAGGGAGGCGGCCATTTCATCCAAGGATCGGGCAAGACTCCGGATTTCTGCTGGCGCGGCGGAAAGGACCGCACGGGTGGAGAGGTCCCCGGCACCGATGCGCTCAAGCGCCCTGACAACGTTGCGGACCGGCACCGCGATCCATTGCGTCGCCATGAGATAGGCAAGGCCAAGGGAAAGAACAGAGATGAGCGCCAGAAGCAGCAGGTTTCTGCGGGAAGCGGCGGTGGTGGCGGCGAAGGCCACCGCAGCCGGTACACGCTGCATCACCACAAGGGAATCCACGCCCGGAACCCGGGCCATGGCGGCGAGAACCGGCCCGTCCTTTCCCGGGATTTCGGCCACGTCGTGGGGATTTGCCCCCCGGAGAAAGGCACGATCTTCGGGAGAAGCGGGTGCACCGACCCGCGTGTTCCCCGGCGCGTGGGCCAGAATGAGGCCGCCAGGTCCCACCAGGGTGAGGGACCTGCTGGATCTCTCGAGGTTTCTCAAGAAGGAGTCGGGGAAGCGCAGCTCCACGCCCACTGAAACGACGCCCGTCACCCTGCCGTTGGCGTCTTTTATGGGAACGCCGGCGGCGATGAGGGGAACCCCCGACACGCGACCGCGGGTGATGATGGAGACGCCCACCCTCCCCGCATCCAGGGCCGCGCGCGCCCATTCCCGGTCGCTCACGTCCACTCCGATGGCTGTCTCTTGGGTGTGGCAGACCATCCGACCGGTCCTGTCCACCACGGCAAGGGATACCAGGTGCGGATGGGATCTCTGAAATGCCCGCAGCGCTGCTGAGCACTCCGGATTTCTCATCGATTGGATGGCGGGGAGTCCCTTCAACCCTTCCAGGATGGCGATGCCTCTCTCGAGATCGGAGCCGAGGGAAGTCGCCGTCGCCGTGGTGGTGTTGAGGAGGTCCCGCTGAACCAGAAAGCGCTCCCGATCCTGGTCCGCCTGGCTCGACCAGAAAAAGAGGGCAAAGATGGGCGTGAGGGTGACGGCCACCAGCACGGCGAGACGGGGAACGATCCCCGCCAAGCGCCCGGATCGGGCCGGGCCGGGTGAGGGACTCACCATGCGCTCACGGTGAAATCACGGGAAGGCGCCGGGTCCGCAGGTCGTCGTTGAGCGCCGGCAGCTCGACCTGGAGTAGGTGGTCCATGAGCTTTCCGGCCTCTTCCAGCCGAGCCTTGAGGACGTCGTAGACCTCCCTATGCTGCGCAGTGGGCGCGAAGTCGGCGCTGAAGCGCCCGACGTCGCTTCCCAGGGCGGCGAGGCGGCCGTAGAGCTTCATGGGTGCCCGAAAGGCATCTTCGCGGGCCCCCGAGAGGTTGAGGTCGAAGAAGCGGCCTTCCACGTCCAGAAGCGTTTGGCGGAAGGCGGTGGCGGCATCGGCGACGGCCTGAGCGTCGGCGTCCACTCGCGTGAGGTCCTGCAGGTCTTCAACCTGCTCGCGGATCCACTCGAGTCGGTCGATCCTGCGGCCTACCTCCTCGAGGTCGTCCCGGATGGCCAGGGAGAGGGCCACCTGGGCTCGGATGTCCTCCACGCTTCCCGCCGAATTGGGATCCTTGAGAATCTCCACCGCGGCGGTGAGGGTGTCCCCGCCTGCGACGATGCGCACCGGGTATCGTCCCGGCGGCGCCAGCGGCCCGCGCTGGCCTCCCACCAGGTCCAGGTCCCAGGTGCGCAGCCGCCGGGTGCCGTCCTCTTCCATGGGGATCCACGGCATACCGGGGGGCGGCGTGCGCAGCCGGGGGGGCTTGGGAGATTCATACCGCAGATCCCACTGGAGGCGGTTCAGCCCTGCCTTGCCCGTGGTGGTGAGGGTACGGACTTTCCCGCCGTCCTCGTCATAGACCGTCATCTCGAGGGGCGCCTCGTCCCGGGAGATCCAGACGTCCACGGACGCACCGTATCGAGGGTCCCGTCCCCGCACGTGGGAAGGGGCGCTCTTGAGGGCCTGCACCGCCTGGAAGCGGTAGGCGGGAAGGGGTGGCACCACGGCCGCCTCCGATGCCATCAACTCCTCGCTCAGGGCGCGCAGGCCGGTGATGTTGTCCAGAATCCAGAAGCCCCGGCCGTAGGTGGCTACCACCAGGTCGTGGAAGTGGGGCTGCACGGTGAGCCAGTACACGGGCGCCGCCGGGAGGTTGTTCCTGAGCGGCATCCAGTGGTCGCCGTCGTCCAGCGTAAACCAGACGCCGTTGTCCGTTCCGGCGAAGAGCATTCCTCTGCGCACCGGGTCTTCCCGCACGACGTGGACGAAAGAGGAAGAGGAGCGCTGGATGCCCGCGTCGATCCGCTCCCAGTGGCGTCCGAAATCGGTGGTCCGGTAGATGTAGGGATCGAAGTTGCCCATCTGATGAAGATCCACGGCGGCGTAGGCCGTGCCCGCGTCGAAGCGTGACGGCTCGATGTTGGAGAACTGTCCGTATTCGGGAAGATCGGGGAGGTTGCCGCTCACGTTGGTCCACGTTGCGCCGCCGTCGGTGGAGACGTGGATCTGCCCGTCGTTGCTCCCCGCCCACAGGACGCCTTCCTGCACCGGGGATTCGGCGAGGGCGTAGAGGACCGAGCCGTCGAAGGTCATGAGGTTGTCGGTGGTCATCCCCCCTGAGTTCTGCTGCTTCGATTTGTCGTTGAGGGTCAGGTCGGGACTGACGACCTCCCAGCTCTCCCCCCCGTTGCGCGTGCGGTGGACCACCTGGCTGCCCACGTAGACCGTACGGTGGTCATGGGGAGAGATCATGACGGGGAAGGTCCAGTGCCACCGGTAGCGCAGGTCGGCGGGCCTCCACCCGTAGGCGGCCTCGGGCCACACGCGAACGTTGCGGGACTGGCCCGTTTCGGGGTCGAACACGTCGAGGCCTCCGTCGTAGCACCCTGACCAGACCTCATTGCGGCCGGCGGTGTCGGGGATGGCGAAGCCGGATTCACATCCTCCCACGCCGGACCAGTGGCCCACCGTGATCCCGCCTGACCGCGAATTGGAGGGCCCCTTGTAGGACCAGCCGTCTTGCCGATTGCCGTACAGGTTGTACGGGACCTCGTTGTCGGTGAAGACATGGTACATCTGAGCGATGGGAAGGACCACGCGCTCGAAGCTCCGGCCCCGGTTCAGGGTGATGGTGGCGCCGCCGTCGTCGGCCACCATGAAGCGGTCCGGGTTCAGGGGATCGATCCACACATCGTGGGTGTCGCCGCCGCCCCGCGGGGGGTCGGCGACCAGGGACGCACCTCCATCCTGGCTCATGCCGAAGCGCACCGAAGCAAAGTAGATGCGATCCGGATCTTCGGGATCCACCCTGAGGCGCGTATAATAGGAGGCCCGCTCCGCCATGGCGTGATCGCGGTTCATGAGGCGCCACGAGCGCCCTCCGTCATCCGAGCGGTAGAGGGTGGGATGCTTCAGCTCCAGGAGAGCATAGACCCGGTCGGGCCGCGATGCCGCCACATCCACCGAGACCTTGCCGATGCTGTCCCCTGCCGCGGGCAGCCCGCGGCCGGTGATTTTTTCCCAGGTGTCGCCTCCGTCTCTGGAGACGTACACGCCGCCTCCCGTACCCCCCGAAGCAAGCATCCAGGGATCGACCTGCAGGGACCACATTCCTGCGAAGATGATGTCAGGGCGTTGGGGATCCACCGAGAGGTCCGAGCATCCCGTGCCTTCGTCCACGAAGAGGACGTGCTCCCACGTGCGCCCGCCGTCAGTGGTACGGAAGACGCCACGCTCGCGCTGCGGCGCGTAGGCGTGGCCGAGGGCGCAGGCGAAGACCACATTCTTGTCGCGAGGATCCACCACAACTCTCCCGATGCGGCCGGTGCGCTCCAGCCCCATGGGCCGCCACGTCTCGCCCCCGTCCACCGACTTGTAGATGCCGTTCCCCATGGCGAGGGCCGGACGAATGATGAAGGTCTCACCCGTTCCGGCCCACACCTCGTTGGGCGCCGTGGGCGCAATGGCCAGGGACCCGATGGACTGGACGTCCTGGTCGTCGAACGTAGGGCGCCAGGTTGCGCCGCCGTCATCCGTCTTCCACACCCCTCCCGAGGCGGCTCCCACGTACGCGATCAGCGGATTGCCCGGGACACCGGCCACGGCGATGGCCCGGTTCCCCTCGGGTCCCACGAAGCGCCACCGGTATGCCGCGTAGACGGAAGGGTCGATCTCCTGGGCCCGGGCCTGAAGGGGAAGGGCCGATGCCGGGACGAGGACGGCCGCAGTCGCGACGGAAAGGGATCGCAGGACGCGGGAGAGAGCAGTGGTTCTCGGCATGGTGAGTCGGCTGCGCCCCGGAGGGGTTCGCGGTGGGACCCTACCGGGAATGGAGGAATGGAAGAGGATCCGTGTTGTCCCAACGTGGTGGGACTGCGTCCTTCGTGGCAAGCGTTACGAGTCCGTTCCGCCCAGAACGGCGCCGAGGCGCCGGAAAAGGGCCGCAACGGCCTTGCCGGCGATGCGCGCTCTCTGGATCCGGTCGTAGGACCAGGAATAGGTCTCCTGGACCAGCTCGCCATCCCGTCGAAACTCGGCTACCAGGGTGTCGGCCACGTTGACCCGGGGCACGCGCAGGCGGAGGTCGGCAAGGAGTTGCCCGGTCTCGGCGTCCAGCACCCGTCCCCTGAAATCGAGGACCCTGTTTCCATACCAGTAGCGAACGCCCTCGTCCCGCGCCGCTTCGTACGCCGCGGCGTTGACCTCGGACAGGGTGTCGGTCCCCGGCTGCTCGGCGAAATACCGGCGGCCCCCCGGGGCCTCGGCGCTGGGGACCCACTTCCACGTGCGCACATCCAAGACCGCGTCGGCCTCGGCCCGGCGCGCCAGATCCAGACTCATCTGCGTATCCAGCAGGCGCGGGGGGCCGCCGCCCACCTCGGGGAGGAGGAGTGTGACGCCGAACTCCTTCAGAGCCGACGCCGCCACGTCCACCCGGGAAAGCAGATCCTCGCCTTCTTCGCCGCCGGGGGGAACGAGGAGTACCCGGCTCAATCCCAGAGGCGGCTCGCGCTCGTAGCGGGATGAATCGGTCCAGGGCGGCGCCTTGGGTGCCAGCACCAGGACCCGATTGTGCTGACAGGCCCCGGCGACGAGGAGGGCGCCAAGGGCGGCTGCACGGTGCGGTTTCATGGATCGTACCTTCTCGTCGCAGGGTAATCGTAGGGCGGAGCCGCTCCCCGCCGTCCTCCATCCAGCCGGAGGTACAGCCATGACCGGGATCAGGCCGCCAGCCGTGGCCGGCATCTTCTACCCGGCGGACCCCGCCGCGTTGCGTGCATCCGTGGAGAGGTTTCTGCGCCAGGGGCGCCCCGGGTCCGAGGAGCCCGAAGAACCCGAGGGCGCCGGCGACCTGGCTCCGGGAAGCACCCGGGGCGCCGCCGGCCCGCGGGCGTCTCCGTCACCCCGGGCCGTCGTATCCCCCCACGCCGGCTACATCTACTCGGGACCTGTGGCGGGCTCGGCGTACCGCGCCCTCCTCCCGAAGAAGGAACGGATACGCAGGGTCGTGGTGATGGGGCCGAGTCACTACGTGCCCCTGGAGGGTGCGGCCCTTCCCGAGGCGGATCTCATGGAGACGCCCCTGGGAACCCTGCCGGTGGACCCTGGCGCCGTCGCGACCCTGGAAGGTGAGGGGATCCCGCGGTGGGCCCTCCCCCACCGGGATGAGCACAGCCTGGAGGTGCAGTTCCCCTTCATCCAGGTGGCCCTGGACGGGGTGTCGGTGGTTCCCCTCGTGGTGGGGCAGATGGATCCCAGGGATCTGGCCGGGCGGGTGGCGCCCCTCCTGGATGGGGAGACACTCCTGGTGGTGAGTTCGGACCTGAGCCACTACCTGCCCCACGCCCGGGCAGCGCGGGTCGACGGCGAGACCGCCGCCGCCGTGGAGGCGCTGGACGCCGACGCCATCCATGGAGAGCGGGCATGCGGTCACGTCCCGCTGCGAGCGCTCCTGGAAATCGCCCGGCGGAGGGGATGGCGGGCCCGCACCCTGGATCTGCGCACGTCGGCGGACACCGCCGGCGATCCGGGAAGGGTGGTGGGCTACGGGGCCTTCGCCTTTGCCCCGCGCTAGGAGCCTGTCCGGGTCATGCAGCGGGCCGCAACCCAGTGCCCCGCCGCTTACCCGCCTCGCTGCCGCTTACCCGGTGCCCATCCGCACCGGAAGGCGCCGGTTTCCCCAGGTGCCCGGCTCGACCTCGAGGACTCCGGGAAGGGCTCCGCCGCAGTCGGGACACGCGCCCTCGGGCGTGAGGTTCCATCCGATGATGTCGTAGCCCAGACGCTGAATGAGGGCCCGTCCACACCCCGGGCACCACGTCGTGGATCCCTCCTCGTCCAGAACGTTGCCCAGGTAGACGAACTCCGCGCCCTCTTCCAGAGCCACCTTGCGGGCACGGCGCAGAGTGCTCGCCGGTGTTGCGGGTCGGTCCCGCATGCGGAAATCCGGGTGAAACGCTGAGAAGTGCAGGGGCACCGAGGGCATGAGCTCCCCCGAGACCCAGCCCGCCAATCTACGGATCTGGTCCGGCGCGTCGTTGAGCCCGGGGATGACAAGGTTCGTGACTTCCACCCAGGTGTCGGTTTCGTGGACCAGATACCGGAGTGTGTCCAGGACGGGCTCGAGCCGGGCGGTGCAGATCCTGCGGTAGAAGTCATCGTCGAGCGCTTTGAGGTCCACGTTGGCGGCGTCCATCAGGGAAAAGAACTCCTTCGCCGGTTCCGGCGAGATGTATCCGGCGGTCACCGCCACGGTGCGGATCCCCCGCTCCCTACAGGCCCGGGCCACATCCACCGCGTACTCCAGGAAGATCACCGGGTCGTTGTAGGTGAACGCTACGCTGCGGCACCCGAGACGTCGAGCGGTTTCGGCGATCTCCTCGGGACCGGCGCTGTCCATGAGGGTGTCCATCTCCCGCGACTTGCTGATGTCCCAGTTCTGGCAGAAGGCGCAGGTCAGGTTGCAGCCCGCGGTGCCGAAGGAGAAGACGGGCGTTCCGGGCAGGAAGTGGTAGAGTGGCTTCTTCTCGATGGGATCCACGCAGAAGCCGCTGGAACGTCCATAGGTGGTGAGGACGAGCCTGCCGCCTTCGTTGGCGCGCACGAAGCAGAGACCACGCTGGCCTTCGCGCAGGCGGCACTCCCGCGGGCAGAGGTCGCACTGGATGCGCCCGTCGTCCAGGGTGTGCCAGTAGCGCGCCGGGGCCGGAGGCGGCTCACCCCTGGCCCGAGATTTCCTCCAGGAGCTTCTGGAGCCTGATGCGTTCTTCATCGGAAAGGCGTCCGTCGGCGAAGATGCCCTTCAGGATGCCGGTCATCTCATTTACAGGCCAGACGCCGGCAAGATCCGGATGCCGGTCCAGCCAGGCACGAAACATCTTGGCCTCCAGGTCCGAGACTTCGCCGTCGGCGACGATGGCCCGGGCCAGATTCAGCATCTCCTGCATGGCCCGGTTGCGGCTGAGGGGGGAGCGCTCCCCCTCAGTCATTGTGCAGTTCGTAGTTGGTGCGCAGGAACTCCATGATGAACCGGGCTACGGCGTCCACGTCCCGGTACTTGAGGCCCACGAGCCCCCAGTACGGCATTCCGGCTACGTTGCCGCTGAAGATCTTTTTCCTGAGACCCATGGGATCGTCGGCGTACTTCCAGTCAGGAGTCAGGAAGGAGGGCGGCCGCAGCGTGTCTCCCTTGAAGACGAAGTTTCCGTTGCCGCGCCCTACCTCGCCGTGACACTTGGAGCACGAAATGCGGAACACCAGGCTGCCCCGCTCGATGGCTTTGTCGGGAGACTCCCACTGAATGGTATCAAAGGCCGTCGAGTCGAAAGCCGCCATGGCCATCTGCACGGAGTCGGCCCGGGTGGGGCCCTGCGGGGCCTGAGCCTGCTCGCCACCCCCGCAGGCGGCCAACCATGCCAGGGAAAGGGCGGCGGGGATCATACGGCGCATGACGACCTCCTTGCTCCACAGGCGACGGGTATGGGTCTGTGCCTGCCTGAAGTTAGGTTCGGGGAAGCGCGGGCTTCAAGTCGGGAAAAACCCGCACTTGAGCGTGGGTGCTTTCAGGCGCAGGTTGGCTGGCGGAGCCGTGTGCTCCACCCGGACCCTAACCCTTCAGAAATCAGGTGGCACCATGACGCTGCACGATCCATCCGGCGCGTCCTCAAGCCCCGGGGAGGCCTCCTCTCCCTCTCCCTCTCCCCTCGCGCGGCGAGATCTCCTCAAGCTGGGGGCTGCCGCGCTGGGGGCGGCGGCCACCGCTCCCTTCCTGGCTCCGGCGGACCTTAAGGCCCAGCGTACGGAAGAAGGGATGCAGCGCCTCCCCTGGCCGGGCCCGGAGACGCTTCCGGCCGCGCCTCCCATGGAGCGGGTGCGAATGGGCTTCGTAGGCGTGGGGCTCCAGGGTGGCTCCCACGTGGAGAACTTCCTGAAGATCGAAGGCGTGGAGATCGCCGCCCTCTGCGACATTGACGTGCCGCGCATGGAGGAGGTGGCGGAGTGGGTTGTGGCCGATGGGCGGCGGCGGCCCCGCCTCTACGGGAAGGGCGTACGGGACTTCCAGCGCATGTGCGACGAACTGGAGCTGGACGTGGTCTTCACGGCCACGCCGTGGGAGTGGCACGTCCCCGTGTGCCTCTATGCCATGGAGACGGGAAGCCACGCCGCCACGGAAGTCCCCGCCGCGTATACCGTGGACGACTGCTGGGCGCTGGTCGAAGGGGCGGAAAAGTACCGAAAGCACTGCGTCATGATGGAGAACTGCAACTACGACCGCCCCGAGATGATGGTCTTCAACATGGCGCGTCAGGGACTCTTCGGGGAAATCCTCCACGCCGAGTGCGGGTACCTGCACGACCTGCGCGGAATCAAGTTCCAGGACCACAACGAAGGGCTCTGGCGGCGCTACCACTCCCGGATGCGCAACGGGAACCTCTATCCCACCCACGGTCTGGGCCCGGTGGCCAACGTCATGGACATCAACCGGGGGGATCGTTTCGACTACCTGGTCTCCATGAGCAGCCCGTCGCGGGGTCTTCAGGAGTACGCCCGGGAGCACTTTCCGCCCGGGGATCCCCGCCGACGGGAGCGTTTCGTCCTGGGCGACGTCAACACGAGCATGATTCGCACCGCCCTGGGGAAGACCATCTTCGTGAGCCACGACACCAACCTTCCCCGGCCCTACTCCCGCATCCATATGGTTCAGGGGACGAAAGGTCTCTTCCAGGGATATCCCAATCGGATTCACATCGAAGGCCGGAGTCCGGCCCACCGTTGGGAGGACGCCGAGGCGTACATGGAGGAGTTCGAGCACCCGCTCTGGAAGGAACTGAGCGAGATGTCCGCCGGGGCGGGGCACGGCGGGATGGACTTCATCGAGGACTACCGGCTCATCAAGTGCCTGCGCGAAGGCCTCCCCACCGACATGAACGTCTACGACGCCGCGGCCATCTCTGCGGTATGCGCCCTCTCCGAGGAATCGGTGGCCCGAGGAAGCGCACCCCAGTCCTTTCCCGACTTCACGCGGGGGCGGTGGCGGGAGTGGCCTCAACTCCCCGTGGTGCATGCCTGACGCGCTGCGGACGTCGGGGCGGACCACGAGCCCGCCGATGGGGAGGAGGACGGGCCCGGCGATGGCGCCCGGAACGGCGGCGTGATGGACGACGGCGCTGCGGAACGGGACGCCTTTCTGCGCCGGCGGCTGGAGGCCGACTTCACCCGGGCCTTCGGCGGGCGGCCCACCCACTACGTGCGGGCTCCCGGGCGGGTGAATCTCCTGGGGGAACACACCGACTACAATGATCTCCCCGTTCTCCCCATGGCGTTGCAACATTCGGTTCACCTTGCGCTTCGTCCTCGGGAGGACGCTCTCCTCAGGGTGGAGAATCTGGACCCCGAATTTCCTCCCGATGAATTCGAGGTGGACGTGAGCATCCCGCCCCGGGAGAAAGGGGCGTGGGGCAACTACGTGCGTGCTCCCGCCCAGGAGCTGGCGCGGCGCTTCGCCGTGTGGCAGGGATTCGACGCCGTCGTGGGATCCACCCTTCCCGTGGCGGCGGGACTCTCCTCTTCTTCGGCCCTGGTGAATGCGGTGGGTCTGGCGCTGGCCACCCTGGGCCAGGTGGGGCTGGACCCCCTTGGGCTTGCCGCGGTCATGGCCGATGCGGAGCGGTACACGGGCACCATGGGCGGGGGGATGGACCAGGCCATCTCCCTGGGGGCCCGGCAGGGCCACGCCGCCCGCATCGACTTCTCTCCTCTGCGTATGCGTCACATCCTCATCCCCGAAGACTGGCGCTTCATCGTGGCCGATACCGGTGTGCGGGCGGAGAAGTCGGGAGCGGTCCAGGCCGCCTACAACCAGCGCAGGGCCGAGTGTCGCCAGGCCCTGGAACGGGTGGGCGCCGCTCTGGTGGAGGAGGGGAGGGCCGAGGAGCAGCCGGAGAGCTACCCACGCCTCCTCACCCTCGTGGGGGGGACGCGGGCGGCGCTGGAGGTGGGTGAGGAGGCACTGGAGGGGGCGCTCCTCAAGCGTTTTCGCCACGTCATCACCGAAGCCGACCGCGTCGGACGGGCCGAAGACGCCCTTCTCATGGCGAACCTGTCCACCTTCGGGATGCTCATGGACGGGTCCCAGGGAAGCCTGCGTACCGACTTCCTCGTCTCCTCGGCGGTGCTGGACCGGCTGGTGGTCACGGCGCTGGAGGGGGGTGCCGCCGGGGCGCGCCTCACCGGGGCGGGGTTCGGCGGATGCATCGTGGCCCTGGCCGACGCGGGCACCGCCCCGGGCGTCCTGGAGGCCCTACGCGCGTGGAGTGTGAAGCACGAGGAGGCTGCCCCCCCCTTCGTGGCGGTGCCCTCCGCCGGGGCAAGCTTCCGGTCCTGGGACTAGGACAGGCCCTAGGAGCCTGTCCGAGTCATGCAGTGGGCCGCACGCAGGGGTCTTGCGTGTG
>JBHHWB010000033.1:0-36979 GCA_046756305.1 Gemmatimonadota bacterium | reverse complement strand
CGACGTAGCTTGGGCTATGCCTTCGAGTCGCCGCCTACGGCCTGGGGCCGTGGCGGCCCCAACGCGGCCCACTGCATGACCCGGACAGGCTCCTAGCCCCTGGGGGGGATGATGTCCGCCAGATCCCGGCTCAACTGGCCGCTGATCATGTACTGGAGGAGGCCGCGCACGGCCTGGGCCTGTCCCACCGGGGTCAGGCTCAGGGTGTAGACGGGCTCGCCGGCGGCGCCTTCCTCTCCGGGCATCTTCACAGCGGTGAGGCTCACCACGTCACCGGCCTGCAGCCGGGCCAACTGGGGCCCCGAAGCGGGAAAGCGCGCCTGGATGAGACCTCCCTCTCCGGCGGGAACCGTCCAGATGACATCGCTGGCCGGGTCGGAGAGATCCCCGAAGTGAAGCACGTAGTGGGTCTCCCCGCCCAGGATCCCGAAGGCGTTGAACTGAACCTCCAGCGCCGGGGCCATGACGAAGTCGGGGTGGTCGAACTCGATGCGCAGGGAATCCAGGTTGGCGTCGAATTCGGCGGCCTGTTCCGGATCCATCTCCGCCCTGCTCTGCAGCATGGGCAGGAAGGTGACCGTGAGAATGAGGTTTCCTCGCCGGGTCAGGGCGGAGGTCCGCGCGCCTCCGAGCTGTCCGTCGGGGGCGACCGCCAGAGGGCCGGGCGTCGTCCAGGGGCGGAGCTCCTCCACGTCCCAGAGATCCTCCGCGCTTTCCACGAACCGATACCGCGCTGGAGGGTTGGCGGTGTCTGCCGCGGCCGCGCAGACGGGATTGGCCTCCAGGGAGGCGCAGGCCGCTTCCACCGCCGTCCGCACCAGGATCATGCCCTCGCACGCGCGGGCCATAGCGTCTACATCACCCGCCGCTTCCACGGCCGCCCGACCCTGGGCTCCGATGGCCTCCAGGGTCTTGCGAAGCGTGTCCTTCACCGTCTCCCGGCGGCGATTCCGTTCCTGAATGACGGCCGAGTCCCGGGTCTCCACAAAGCGGAGCGCCAGGGCGCCGTCCTCGTGGAACCAATCGCGTACCACGACGTCAACGGTCCGGGTCGTGTCCCAGGGAACCACCTCCGTGGAATCTTCCAGGGCGATGGCTTGGGCCAGAGCCTGGATGCGCCCGGCGCGCTCGGTGAGGGGCCGGAGCCGGTCGTTGAGATCGGCCAGGCGGGCTAGATCCGTGACGCACTGGGCCGAGCGGGCGGCCTCCACTTCGGCGATTCCGGGTGGTGCCACATCCTGCGCCGCCAGGGGGGCGAGACCTGCCGCGATGCCGAGAAGCGCGGAAGCAAGAACCGTGTGCGTGCGCAAGAGCTACTCCTGATCTTCCAACGTTGGTAGGAACGTGTGCCTCCCCCGGCCGAAACCGCGGTGCGCGAAACTCCCGGGGGAAGCCTTCATGATAGCGCGGGAGGGCCGCAGGGGAAGTGGAGCGTGGGCGTGGTCGCTTCCCGGGGCCTTCAGAACGCCCACCACAGGCGGGCGGCAAGAAGATTGTCGTCCATGTCCCGGGGGCCCACCTGATCCGTGATGGAGCCCGAGACGAGAATCCCGGCGTTGCGGGCCAGCCGATAGCCCAGACTCATCTCGTAGCGCGCCACGTCGTCATCCCAGTCCGTGCCGTTGCCGCCGCCGGAAACACCGCGGGAGGCGTCGGGATCCCGCAGGGGACGAAAGTCGATGAGGCCGAAGCGGGCAGCGGCGAAGAATCCGGCCATGAGATCCATCTGCACTTCGGCGGTATAGCCCACGTCCACCGCATCCCGGGGCACGTTGGGTACTTCCCACCGGTCGTAGAAGATCTCCGCCCGCACGGTGAGCGGGCCCCGGGCCAGCGTGCCCGCCAGGGAGAAGATCTCCTGTACGTAATCGAAGCGCCGCGCCTGAACGTACACGTCGCCGCCTACGAGCTCCTCCAGATAAGGCCCCCGGCTCCACGAGGCGTCCACCGTCAACGCGTCGGTCAGGGGCAGGAAGGCTCCGGCCACCAGCGACGGATGGCGGAAGCGGTCGGGGTCCCATCCCCACGCCTCGGGCTCGCTGGAGGGCATACTGTTCACCACGGCCGCCCGCAATCCGGCCCGCCCCACCGTTCCGGTGGCCATGAGCCCCCACGGGTAGGGCACGCCCCACACCGGCGGAGCTCCCGTGGGCCGGAAGCGTTCCGGCTCGAGTTTCCAGGCAAGAAACCGCTCCGTGGAGGGCGGCGCGATGGTGGGGCAGATGACCGTGCGAAAGTCGTAAGGGAGGGGCGGCCGTACGAAGTTGTCATTCGCCGAAAGGTGAATGCCGGCGTAGGTCCCGAACGGGCTGGCGAACTTCCCCATCTGAATCGCCCACCTTCCCGACGCCGTTCCCACCCGCACAAAGGCCTGTTCCAGGCGGCCCTCCCAGTTCCCTTCCGAAGGGCCGGGACCCCGGTCACCCCGAAGTTCGACCAGGGCGTACACGTTGGACCCGAGGAAGAGGTCCGTGAACACCCGCAGGCGAGGAGCGAGCATCCCGCCGGATCCGGTGGCCAGGCCCGCCACGGAGCCCGAGAATTCCAGCGCCTCCAGATCCATCTGCCCCGACACCCCGACCTGGACCTGACCCGAGGGGGACAGGTAGCCCACGCCCAGATCCGACAGGACCGGCCACCCGGGAGCCTGGGCCGCAAGAGGCGCCCCGCCGGCTCCCAGGCCTCCCACCACCAGACCCACCAGAACCGCAAGACCCCGACCCGTGGACGTCGAGGGGCGCCGCACTCCCATCCCGCCCGGGGAAGGATCCGCCGCGTCCCCGCCGGTCATGGGTGCCTCGCCCGCCTCGCGGACTTCACGCACCCGGAACACGTCCACCTCGGCGGAGAATCCCTTGACGGATTGAGGCCCATGAGGGTCGACCACCACCTGCGGCCCCGCTTCCTCCAGGGTACGGGCGCTCACCAGAATCTCACCGGGACCGGCCAGGCTGCACAGGCGGGAGGCGAGGTTCACCACATCCCCCAGAACGGTATAGTTGAGGCGGTTCGCCGACCCCATGTTCCCCGCCACCACCACGCCCGAATTGATGCCGATCCCGATGCGGAGGGGTTCCAGACCTTTCCGGGAGCGTTCGGTGTTCCACGCCGCCAGGGCGCGCTGCATACGTGCCGCGGCGCGCACGGCGCGGAGGGACTCATCTCCGACCCGCACCGGTGCACCGAAGACGGCCATGAGCTCGTCACCCACGTATTTGTCGACGATCCCGCCTTCGGCCTCCACCGACTCGCTGAGGTGCTGCATGCACTCGTTGAGCAGGTGGATCACCTCCTGAGGCTCCATCCCTTCCGTGATGGCACTGAACCCCCGGATGTCGGCGAAGAGGACGGACACCTCTCGGTTCTCCCCACCCAGCTCCACACCTCCCTCCACCAGCTCGTGGGCCACTTCCTCGGATACCACCTTGTTCAGGACGGAGCGGTACTGCTCCTTGAGACGGAGCCCTCGGGTCATTTCGTTGAACGCCGCGGCCAGGGTGCCCACCTCGTCTCTCGTCTGCACCTGCACCTCGGTGTCATAGTCCCCCTGCGCCACCTTTCCCGTAGCCGTCATGAGCGCCCGCACCGGGCGCGTCAGCCCTCGGCTGAGCAGAAGGCCCATGAAGATTGCCAGGAGGATCGACGCCACGCCCGCCGCCACCAGCGCCGTCTGGATTCTGCGGAAGGGGGCGACGACGCCGTCCAGGGGAACCGCGATGATCTGCAGGCCCTGGGCCGGATCCCCGGCGATGAGGGGCTCCACCCGCACCGACCAGGGCCGCTCCATGGCGCGAGCGCGGAATTCGCCCGGCTCCGGTGCCGTCGCGGCCAGGGACGCCGACAGGCCTTCCCGGGCTCCCCGGGTGCCCGCCACACACGCCCCCTCGACGATGAAGCAGACCTCCACCCCCACCAGGTCCCCGATGGCCTGGACGTCGGCGTCGCGAAGGGGGAGCCCGAGGGAGAGCGTTCCGATGGGGCGGCCCGCCAGCTCCACCACACGGGTGAGGATGCGGTACAGGGTACTGTCGAGGACCCTGAACATCTGGAGATCCGCACCCCGGGAATCCAGGAGCCTGCGCGCCTCGGACGCCAACCCCACCGGGTCGGCGCCTTCCATGATACTCTCGTTGTGGAGCGTCAGGACCGGATGGCCATCCGGGTCGGTGAACACCACCAGGACGTCCTCGAGCCTGGCGAGATCCAGCTCATACGACGCCAGGTTGGCCAATACGGTGCGATCCTGGGCCTCGATGGCTTCGTCCAGCGCGGCCAGCGTGCGCCTCCCCTCCACCAGGGGGCGCCCGAGGCGGGCCGCCTGCCTGCGCTGGATCTTTTCAAGCTCCTGGAACTGCTGTGACGCCGTCTCCACGGCGCGGTGGGTCACCAGGTCCACCTGCCGGTCCGTCTCGCTCTGCACCACCACATAGGTGACGACCAAGAGGACGCCCACCGTCCCCACCAGGGCCATGAGGATCTTGCCGGCCAGCGTCTCCCGGAGAACGGCGAACACGGGTCGCACTTATTTCAGGTCCAGATCGATGTGCAGCGCCCCGCCAGCCTCCACGCGGATTTCCCGTTCGGCCATGCCCAGATCAGGATGCCAGGCGACCAGCGTGTAGGTGCCCGCCGGCACGCCTGCGAAACGGAAGCGTCCGTCCCCGTCCAGAACCGCAGCGAAGGGGTTCTCTGTGACCACGATGGCGGCACGCATGAATTCATGCACCTCACAGTACACCTTCACGATCCCCGGCTCGTCGAAGGTCACCTCCTTCGCCTCGCCCCGCGGGTAGCGCCCCAGGTCGAAGCGCGCCGGCTTGGAGTAGGAGAAGACGTTGTGAAAGAAGGTGTCCTCGTTGGGGAAGCGCACCGTCGTTCCCACCGGGATGACGCGTGCCGCCGGCACGAAGGCCGTATCCTGCTGCGCCATGACCGGAACAGGGGACAAGGGGGGATTCCCGACCCCCGGGATCGAGCCCCGGATCCAGACCACGGCCGGAAGGGACTGGACGGCGTGGGTGCCTGCGGGCTTGCCCGGATAGCGATTCGCGACGCGACGCGGAGGCCTGAGGTGCAGGCGGACCACCCCCTCTACCACGCCGGTGGCTTGAGGAAGCCCCGACGCGAGGGGTGCCGGCGGCACGGGGACCGGCGCGGCGGCGATGAGAATGGCAAGGATTGAGTGCATGCGGTCTCCCGGGGCAGCCCGCTGCTCTCCCACATTCCCACCCACCCCGTGGGCCGCGCCCTAAAGATAGGCCGTTACGCCACGCCGGACGAATCCCCGCGTCAGCAGCACCCCTCCGGCCCACACACGCTCTGGGTGGCGTCCGTGGTCACGTCGTAATCCATGCCCTTGGTCTCCCGGGGATGCCTGGGGGCGGTGCGGGAGCAGTCAAAGGGGGGCGCTTCCTCCGGAGGTACAGCCTCCAGGGGCTCCACCAACTCGAAATGTTCCCGATACGGGTCCCTGGAATAGATGCGGAAGGTCTTGTCGCAGACCGCGGCCCGCTCCCCGCGTACGAGGCGATGGCCGTCGTCGTCCAGAACTTCCCGGAAGGGACCCTTGTAGATGACGGCCTGCCTCCGCTCGAAGCACGGGCCCTCCTTGCCCTTGAAGGCCTCGACGGTCACGGATCGGAACTCGATGCCCTCCACCGTCCGCCACGGCTCCTCCTGGCGGGAAAGGATACGGATCCCGTAGAACCCGGCCTCCTCGAAGGCCTGCAGAAAGCCCGTCTCGGTGAGGGCACCGGAGATACATCCACTCCACAGCTCCGGATCATTGCGAAGGTGTTCGGGAACCTCCTCGTCGGCGACGATATCCGAAATCACCGCCCGTCCCCCGTCTTTGAGGACCCGATGGATTTCCCGGAAGAGGGCCGGCTTCTCCGCACCGGCCACCAGGTTCAGGACGCAGTTGGAGACCACCACGTCCACCGACGCCGTTTCGATCATGGGGCGCGTGCGGCGCAGATCCTCGGCATACGCCTGAGCCGCAAAGAGGGCCTCTACGTCGCGGACGGGGTCGTGGCGAAGCGCTTCCTCCAGAAGATCCAGGTCCAGGGCCAGGTCCTGAATCCTCCCCCGGCGGAACTCCACGTTGGCGTAGCCGATGCGTTGGGCCACCACCGGAGCGTTGCGCCGGGCCACTTCCAGCATCTCCGGCGTCATGTCCACGCCGATGACCCGTCCGGTGGGCCCCACCACCTGGGCGGCGATGAAGCAGATCTTCCCCGTGCCGCTCCCCAGGTCCAGGACCGTCTCCCCCTCCCGTACATGCCGGCTGGGGTCGCCGCATCCGTAGTCCCGCTCCACCACCTCGTCGGGAATGACCTCCAGGTATCGGGGATCGTAGTCCACCGGGCAGCAGAGGGCATCCACCCGCTCCTCCGCACCCTGGCGATAGGTGGATCGGACGGCTGCTTCAACGGGAAAGGCTGACATCGCTGATTCCGAGGGTGTGGGTCCTGGGGCTCGCGCAGGCAGGGGAGGCCTCAACCTCCTCCCGCCGCGAGGAGCGAAGAAACGATGGGCTCCTTTGAGAATGCGCAAGCCCCGGCGCCGGTTCCCGCGTCCCTACCGGAGGATGAAGCCCTCCCGCAGCGGATCCCGGGGATCGAAGAAGAACTCGTGCCGCCCGGTGATAAACGCCGATCCCGTGATCTCGGGGACGACGGCGTCAAGGTCTCCCACGCGAGAGGTTTCCATGATGCGCCCCCCGAAGCGGGTACCCAGAATGGATTCCACCTGGATCTGCGCTCCCACCGCCGCCTCTTCCCGGGCGTGGCGCAGAGCCAGCCATCCGCTCACACCCGTGCCCGTGGGGCTCCGGTCCACCTCTCCATCGGCGAAGACGCAGACGTGGCGGAAGTCGGCCCCGCTCCGGGGCGGTCCCACGAAAATGGTCCCGTAGAGGAAGCTCAGATCAGGCCTGCCGGGGTGCTTCGCCTCGCCTCGGGCCGCCACCGAATCCTTGATGGTGCGGCCCAATTCGATGATGCGGCGGTAGTGGGACGGATCGAGGGTCACGCCCGCCTCCTCGGCACGAACATAGGCGTAGAACGCCCCCCCAAACGCCAGGTCGTAGGCGATCCTCCCCAGGCCGGGAACCTCTACGGTCCCACCCAGGACCACGGCGAAGGAGGGCACGTTGCGGAAGGAAACCGCGTCGGCGTGCCCGTCCTTCATGACCACCCGCGCCGAAACGAACCCCGCCGGCGTATCCATGCCCAGGCGGCGTTCGGAAGAAGAAGAAGAAGAAGCCGCGCCATCCTCCAGGAGCCCCAGCTCCGCCGTCACCGTGGCTACGGCGATGACGCCGTGCCCGCACATGGTGCTGAACCCGGCGTTGTGCATGAACACGACCCCGAAGTCCGCTTCCGCGGACACGGCGGGCGTGACGACACACCCATACATGTCGGTGTGGCCCCTGGGTTCCCACATGAGACCGCGACGCAGGGCCTCCAGGCGCCCTTCCGCGTCCAGGCGCCGCTCGGCGAGGGTGGCTCCCTCGAGGAGCGGCACTCCGGTGAGGAGAACCCGCAGGGGTTCTCCCGCCGTATGCGCGTCCACGGCCAGCACGCGATGCACGCCCTTCCGGGGCGTCCACGCCCCGGCCTGTTCGGCCCACTTTTCCAATGCGATCATGTGCGCTCCTTGGATGCAGCCCCCTACCGGAACACAACCTCCTTGAAACCCCGGAGGTATTGTGGGAGTTTAAGGTTTAGCCACGACCCCGCATTCTAACAGGTATCAGTTTCATGTCCCGCGATGACACAGCACCCAGCGGAGCTTCGGCGGCTACCGACCCGGCCCAGCGAATCTCCAAGGGCGAGGCGGCCGTTTCCCGCACCGACGAGCACCCCATCCCGCCCGGCGCGATGGAGTATGACTATACCAACTTCTATTTCGGCGCCGGAGACGACCCCTTCGCCCTTCTCGGGCCCTTCGACGACTGGTGGCACGAGGTCCGTCCCGCCGGATACTACCTCTACGAATTGCCGCTCCATACGGCGCCGGCGACCCGCGTGGACGTGGAGGACACCAAGGAGCACACCGTCCGCCGGGGCCTCATCAACTTCGCCTCCTACAACTACCTGGGGCTGTCGTATCGCCCGGAAGTCAAGGAAGCCATCAAGGAGGCCGCGGACATGTACGGCGGCGGCGCCTCCGGCTCGCCCATTCTGAGCGGGACCACGTCACTGCACAAGCAGTTCGCCGCCGAGATCGCCGAGTTCAAGGCGAAGGAGGACGCGCTCATTTTCCCCACGGGATACAGCGCCAATATCGGGACCATCTCCGGATTGATGCGCTCCGGTGACCTGATCGTGGCCGACCAGTATGCCCACGCCTCCATCGTGGACGGCATGATCCTCTCGAAGGCCACCTCCAAGTTCTTCCGGCACAACCGGGTGGACGATCTGGAGCGGAAGTTGAAGGGTTTCGAGGGGAAGAAGCTGGTGGTCATCGAAGGCGTCTATTCCATGGATGGGGATGAGCCGCCCCTGGCCGACATCGTGGAGGTGTGCCGCAAGTATAAGGCGCGCCTCATGATCGATGAGGCCCACTCCGCCTTCGTCTATGGAGAGAACGGCCGCGGCGTCGTGGAGTCTCACGGCCTGGAGGACGAGGTGGACATCCACCTGGGCACCTTCTCCAAGAGTCTGGGTGGCCAGGGCGGATACGTGGCGGGCAGCCATCGGCTGGTGAATTACCTACGCGGCTTCTCCCGTTCCCGCTTCTTCTCCTGCGCTCTCTCCCCGGTGGTGGTGGCGGGGCTGCGCAAGGCGCTGGAGCTGGCGCGCGACGAGCCCGAACTGCGCACCCGCCTGTGGGACAACGTTCGCTACATGCGGGAGCGCCTTGCCGAGGCCCAGGTGCCCACGGGTAACTCCACTTCCCAGGTCATCCCCATCATGGTGCGCGACGACGCCAGGATCTTCCAGATCGGGGAAGAGGTTTTCCGGGAAGGCGTCTTCATCAACCCGGTCAAGTACCCGGCGGTGGGAAAGCACAAATCCCGCTTCCGTATGTCCATCTCCGCCGCCCACACCCGCGAGGAACTGGACCGGGGCGCCGACATCATCATCGGGGTGCTGCGACGGTACGGGATATGTCCGTAGGAACGTACGACTTCCGCACGGGCGTGAGCGCGTTCTTCGAGATGCCCACGCCCGACGCTCGAGCGGTCCTGCCCGAGTACCTGGAGCCCATCGAGGTGCGCCACCAGCGCAGCGTGCTGGCGCTGACGGCGTTCCTCTTCGATGACAGTGAGATCGGCCCGTACACCGAGTTGATGTTCTCCATCATCGTTCCGCCCATGGTGGCCAAGTGGGGAGAGCACGCCAAGGCCGGGTTCTATCCCTTCCTCGCGGCCACGTCCTCGGAAGCGGCCCGGCGGCAGCGTTCCGAGCGCTTCCACTTCCGCTACCTGGAAGAAGACATCGACGCCCAGTTCATCGAGACCAGGGAGCGTCTGCGTGTGCGCGCCTGGAGCGGCGGGCAGCCCCTGGTGGACTTCAGCGTGACCCAGCGCCGGTGGGAAGAGACGAGTCACCTGCTGCAGGGGTTCAGCACCCGTGGAAGGCGGCGCTACCGCAGCACGGTCCAGATCTCCGGGAAGTACACCGTGCACGAGAACGAACAGGGCAACATGCGTCTCTTCCCCCACCCGGTGACCAAGCCCCTCCTGGGCGAGGAAATCTCCCCGTGCCCCTTCCGGGAGCACTGGTTCAAACATGGAACCGAAGTCTTCCATTCCCTGGAAGCGTTTTAGGAGCCGGTCCGACCCCCTGCGTTACTCGGACAGGCTCCTAGGCCCGGGACGCATCCGATCCTGAAGAACGTGGCGGGCTGATGCGTAGGAAGGGTGAAACAGGCATGAACGCCCATCCGCCGACCTGAACGACCGGTTTTTCTTGATGAACGCACCCGACCGCCCCTCTGCCTGCATTCTTCCGCTCCGCCTCCTTCCGGCGCTCCTTCTCATCACCGCCGGCGCCCTTCCCGCTGGCGCCCAGGTTGAGGAGCCGCCTCGGCCACCCGGGCCGGAGGCGGTAGCGGGTACATGGTCCGGAGCCCTGCAGCTGCCCGCGAGCCGCCTCACGATCGTCTTCCACATCTCGGCGAAGGGGGATTCCCTCACCGGCACCTGGGACAGTCCCGACCAGGGAGCCATGGGACTCCCCGCCTCGGGCGTCAGCTTCGACGGGACCACCCTCGCTTTCGAGATGGCGTCGGTGGGCGCCGCCTTCCGGGGCACCCTCTCCCCGCACGGGGACACGTTGAGCGGTACCTTCACCCAGGGGGGAGCGGTGCTCCCGCTCACCCTGACCCGAAGCGACGAGGGGCCCCGTCCGTCGCGTCCCCAGGAACCCGAGCCACCCTTCCCCTATGCCGTGGAAGAAGTGCACATCCCCAACTCCGACGCTCCCGGCGTGGTCCTGGCGGGAACGCTGACCCTCCCGGATGGCGCCGGGCCCTTCCCCGGTGTGGTCCTGGTCAGCGGCTCCGGCCCCCAGAACAGGAACGAGGAACTCCTGGGACACAAAACCTTCCTGGTCCTGGCAGACCACCTCACGCGGGAAGGGGTGGCGGTCCTGCGCTACGACGATCGCGGCGTCGCTTCGTCCACCGGAGACTTCGCGGCGGCCACCACCCGGGATCTGGCGTCCGACGCCCGAGCGGCTTTTGAGTTTCTACGCTCCCGTCCCGAAACGACGGGCTGCGGGGTGGGGATCCTGGGCCATTCGGAGGGCGGGCTCATCGCCCCCATGGTGGCAGCGGAAGACCCCGAGGTCGCCTTTCTCGTGCTCCTCGCCGCTCCCGGCCTGCCGGGTCTCGAGATTCTGAAGCTCCAGTCCACCCTCATCGGCGAGGCCGAGGGCGCGGCGGACGAGACGCTTCGGTTGAATGCCGGGATTCAGGACCGACTGGCTCGGGTGCTCGACCGGGAGCCGGATCCCGGCCGCGCCGCGCCCGAGCTCCGCGCCGTTCTGGAGAGCGCATGGGATTCCCTGCCTCCCGCGGCCCGCGAGCGCATGGGCGACAGGGAACGATGGGTCGAAACCCAGGTTCGCCAGGTCAACAGCCCGTGGTTCCGATACTTCGTGGGATACGATCCGCGGCCCGTCCTTGAGCGGGTGGGCGTGCCCGTTCTCGCGCTCTACGGAGAAAGGGACCTGCAGGTCCCGCCGGAACCGAATCTCCGCGAGGTGGCATCCGCTCTTCGCAGGGGAGGCAACACCCGCGTGACCGCCGTGACCCTTCCGGGGCTGAATCACCTCTTTCAATCCGCCGCCACGGGATCGCCCGCCGAGTACGCCCGCATCTCGGAAACCATCAGCCCGACGGCGCTGACCGCGATCAGCGACTGGATCCTGCGCCTTCCGCCCTGCTCGAATTGAGAGCTTGCCCGCGAGGGGATATGTTACCGGCGCCCCCATACTTCAGGCGGAAAGCGACAGCGTGCGCTCACATTCCTCTCTTGGTTCCCTCCGGCGATGAGGCTCGCCCAGCTCTCGATACGAGCCCGGGTCATCCTCCTCGTCCTGGTGGTGGTCCTACCCTTCACCGCCTTCCAGGCGCTCGTGGGCGTCACCGCCTACCGGGAGGCCATCCGCGGGGCCGAAGATGACGTGCTCGCAGCGGCCGGGGCCGTCGCGGCGTCGCTGCGCGTGCTCCTCGAGATCGCCGAAGGTTCCACCACCCATCTCGCCGAAACGCGGGGACGGCAGTTCCTGAGGGACCCGGGCTGCGCCCGGGAGCTCCAGGGGCTGCGCGACGCCACACGCTTCTTTTCCGATCTCATCGTGGTGGACCGCGAGGGAATGGTGGTGTGCACCGCCGCCGCGGACCGCCGCGGCCCGGGGGGGCCGTGGAGCCGCTCCTGGTTTCGCCGGGTCCGCGATTCGAAGCGCTTCGCGGTGGGCCGGCCCGCCCGCGACCCCGTCAGCCACGAATGGGTGGTGGTGGTGGGCGCACCCATCCTGGACGAGGGCGGGGCCTTCCTGGGGGCCGTCGCCGGTACCATGAGCCTCATGGACCTGCGCGCCTTCCTTCCGGGATGGTCTCCCGCGCCCAACGAGCTGGTCACCATCACCACCGCCGATGGAGTCGTGATCGCACGCTCGGCGGATCCGGAGGAGTGGGTGGGACGGGCCCTTCCCACCCGGACGGTGGATGTAACCCGCAGGGGATCCGCGGAGTTCATCACCCACACCCGGGACGCTTCGGGTCTGGAACGACTCTGGGGGCGGGTGGACCTTCCCGGGGTGGGATGGCGCGTATACGACGGGCTTCCCGAGGCGCGGGTCGTGGGACCCTTGCGCCGTCGCCTCACGAAGGACCTGGGGATGATGTTCCTGGCGCTCCTGGCTTCCCTGGCCGCCGCAGCCTTTCTGCTCCGGGGAGTATCGCGATCGCTGAACTTCATGTTGGACTCGGTGCGCGCGGTGCGCGCGGGACGATCCACTCCCCTCCCCGCGGACACGCCGCGGGAGATTCGCGAGGTGGTGACACACCTGAACCGGGCGTGGGATGAGCTGCGCCAGGCCGAGGAAAAGGAGCGCGTGGCGCGGACTCGCATCCAGAACATTCTGGACAACGCCGTATTCGGCATCTACGTGTCCACGGCCGACGGGCGCTTCCTGCAGGTGAATCAGACGCTGGTGAACATGCTCGGGTATGACAGCGCCGAAGAGCTGATGGCGGCAGGCCCCGTGGCACTTTACCCCGACCCCGAGGTCAGGAAACATCTTATTGAGACGTGGCAGGACTCCTCCCGCATCGAGAATCTGGAGGTACAGTGGCGCACCAAGGACGGGCGTACCCTCACCGTTCGCCTCGACGGGAGATCCTTTCTCACCGGGGACGGGCAGCGCGTCTACGAAGTCATCGTCGCCGACGTCACCGACCAGAAAGTTCTGGAGGACATCGCCCGCCATCAGCAGAAGATGGAGGCCGTAGGCAGGCTCGCCGGAGGCATCGCCCACGAGTTCAACAATCTGCTCACGGTTCTGGGGGTGAACGTCGAGTTCATCCGGGAAGCTCTGGGGAGTTCCGGTGAAGTCCCCACGGAGATCCAGGAGATCTCCGAGGCCCTCGACCGTGCGCGGAGGCTCACGAGGAAACTCCTGGCCTTCTCCCGCAAGGACGTGACCCACCCCCGGGAGATCGATCTGAACGAGGTGGTGACGGGGCTGAAGGGGATGGTCACCCGGGTGCTGGGGGAGACGGTCCGCCTGGAAACCGACCTGGCAGCCGCTCCGGGAAGGATACTGATGGACCCGGGCCACATCGAACAGATCATCCTCAACCTGGTGATCAACGCCCGGGACGCCTTCGGGACGGCGCACGGACGGGTCACCATCCGCACGGGAACACGGGCAGCATTCTTTCGGGCGGGCGAGGAAGCCGTCTCCGCCCCGCCCCGCTGGTACACGGTGCTCACCGTGGAGGACAACGGCCCGGGAATGGAGCCGGCGCTGCAGAAGCTCGTCTTCGAGCCTTTCTTCACCACCAAGCCGCCGGGATCGGGAACGGGGTTGGGCCTTTCCACCGTCTACGGCATCGTTCAGGACGCGGGAGGACATCTGCGGCTCCACTCCACTCCCGGCGTGGGAACGACCTTCGAGATCTGGCTTCCCGTCGCCGGCGTGGACGAAGACGACGAACACGTGGCGGAACCGGAAGGAGAGGAAAACCCTGTCTCGGACGGGGGACGGGAGGCGGCCACCCTTCTGGTGGCAAGCTCCAACGAAGCCCTGAGAACCCTCCTCGGAACGACGCTGGAGGCGGCCGGATTCGCCGTCATCTCCGCCGAAGGCGCAAGGGAGGCGTTGGATGCCTTCTGGCGGTTCCCCGAAGGTATGGACCTTCTCATCGCGGATACGGACCTTCCCGCAGTATCCGGCCTTCCCCTGGCGGCACGCCTCCGGGCGGAAGACCCTGACATCGCCGTTCTCTACGTGTCGGACCGACCCCTGCCCGGGAACCTCCGATCGGGACCGGCGGCCGGGGAACTCCTTCTGACCCCCTTCAGTCGCGCCCGGCTCCTCGAGGCCGTGCGTGAGATCCTCTCCCGGGCCGAACAAGCCTCCTGAGCCGTACGCGGCGTCTCCCGTCGGCACCCTTCGCGCCCCTCCCCTTGCGGGCGGAAAGACCTATCGGTATTGCTACGATCGCGCCTCAACAGCCAGCCCATGACCCAGCGTCCCCAGGACCTCGTCTTCACCCTTTTCGGAGAATACCTCCTCGGCCGAGCACAGCCGGTGTGGGTGGGCGGCCTCATCGCCCTCCTGCGCCCCTTCGGCCTCTCGGAGGCCGCCGTGCGTACCGTCCTTTCCCGCATGGCGCGGAAGGGCTGGCTGCAGGCGACCCGGAAGGGCCGCCTCGCCTTCTACGACCTGACCCCCCGGGGCCGGGCGCTCCTGGAGGAAGGAAAGGCGCGCATCTATCATCCCCCTCAGGACGTGCCCTGGTCCGGAAGGTGGTACCTGGTTTCCTATTCCATCCCGGAGCGGGTACGTCACCGCCGGGACCGGCTGCGCACCCGGCTGGCCTGGCTCGGGTTCGGATCTCTGGGCAACGGGCTCTGGATCTCCCCCCACGAAGTGGGCGAGGAGGTGGCCGCGCTGGCTCGCGATCTCCAGATCGAGGAGAATCTGGAATGCTTCAGAGCGACCCTGGAGGGAAAACGCGACCCCCGCACGCTGGTCGCGCACTGCTGGGATCTTGCGGCGATCAATGAGCGCTACCGGGGCTTCATCGCACGATGGCAGGCCCGACTCGACGCCTGTTCCCGGGAGGCCGAAGCCGGCGGGATCGCCGAAGAACGGGCCTACGTGCTGCGGTTCCGGCTCATTCACGAATTCCGTGGCTTCTACATGGAGGATCCGTTCCTCCCCCCCGAACTCCTCCCACCCGACTGGGAAGGAAGGAACGCGGCGGCCCTGGTCGAAAAGCTCCACGCCCTGTGTGAAGGGCCCGCAGATGCCTACGTTGAACGCATCCTCACCCGGAACTCCGACGACGAGCCCTCATGAGCCCAGCGCGTAGAATCATCGAGCCCTTCCGCATCAAGGTGGTGGAACCCATCCGCATGACCGACCCCGCGGAACGGGCCCGACACCTTAAAGAGGCGGGATACAACGTCTTCAAGCTTGGTGCGGAAGACGTACTCATTGACCTTCTTACCGATTCGGGAACCTCCGCCATGAGCGCCGAGCAGTGGGCGGCCATCATGCGGGGCGACGAGGCGTATGCCGGGAGCCGATCGTGGTTCCGCTTCGAGGCGGCGGTCAAGGACATCTTCGGCTTCGCCCATGTGATTCCCGCCCACCAGGGCCGTGCGGCGGAACGCATCCTCTTTTCCACGGTGTGCGGCCCCGGAGATGTGGTGCCCAGCAATACCCACTTCGACACCACCCGAGCCAACATCGAGGCCACAGGCGCCCGGGCCGTGGACCTTCCCGTCCCGGAAGGGCTGATCCCCTCCGAGCCCCACCCCTTCAAGGGAAACATGGACGTGCAGGCACTGCGCGACCTCATCGCCGAGGTGGGCGCAGAGAAGATTCCCATCTGCATGCTCACGGTGACCAACAACACGGGCGGCGGCCAGCCCGTATCCATGGCCAATATTCGCGCGGTCTCCGAAACGTGTCGTGAACACGGGATTCCTTTCTACATCGACGCCTGCCGGTTCGCGGAAAACGCCTTCTTCATCAAGCTCCGGGAAGAGGGTTTCTCGGATCGTCCGGTGCGGGACATCGCCCGCGAGATGTTCTCGTGGGCCGACGGATGCACCATGTCCGCCAAGAAGGACGGGTTGGCGAACATCGGCGGATTCCTCGCCACCAACGATGCTCAGCTCGCCGCCCAGGAGGAGAACCTCCTCATCCTCACCGAAGGATTTCCCACCTACGGGGGAATGGCCGGCAGAGACCTGGACGCCATCGCGGTGGGCCTCCAGGAAGTGCTGCACGAAGACTACCTGACCTACCGTATCGAGGTGGCAAGGTACCTGGGAGAGCACCTCACCCGCGGCGGCGTTCCCATCGTGCAGCCGCCCGGCGGCCATGCCGTCTACATCGACGCCGCCGCCTTCCTTCCCCACGTCCCCCCCCTGGAACTGCCGGGCCAGGCGTTGGTGGCCGAGCTGTACCTTGAAGGCGGGGTGCGCGGCGTGGAGATCGGCACCGTCATGTTCGGGTCTCGGGACCCGGAGACGGGGGAGGAGCAGCCGGCCCACATGGAGCTGGTGCGCCTTGCCATCCCCCGGCGGGTCTACACCAAGAGCCAGATCGATTACCTGGTGGACGTGACCCTGGATGTCTGGAACCGCCGCGACGCCATCGGCGGTTTCCGGTTCGTTGAGCAGGCCCCGGTACTGCGCCACTTTACGGCTCGCTTCGAGCCCCTGTACACCATGCACATCCCGGAGTAGCCCGTGGGGTTTACATCGCCGTTCCGTTCCGGTCTGGTCGTGGCGGCATGTGCCGCCTACCTGCAGGGATGTACCCCGCCCGACCGGGGCCGGCCCGATTTCGAGGGCCGGGCCTATCTGCAGATCGTCGAGGCCGAAATCTCCAGGCCCGCAGGTGGCAAGGCTCTGGAAACACTCACCAGAGCCACCCGGTCCCCCCTTCCCCGTCTGCGGGCCGCCGCCGTGCGGGCGTTGGGACGGCTGGAAAACCCATCCCTCATTCCGGAAATCGTGCCGGCGCTCGAGGATGAGGACGCCTCCGTGCGGGCGGAGGCGGCCAACGCCCTGGCCCAAGCCGTCGTGAACGGTCCTGGGGAGGACGCCCTCCCGGCCCTTCTGGATCGAGGAGAAAAGGAAGTGGATGACGGAGTGTTGGGTGTCGTCGCCCGATCCCTGGGCAGGCTCCGGGTGGAGGGTGAGGCCGCAACACAGGTCGGGCGGACGCTCCTGCGCCTGTCGCGCGCTTCGGAGGGAGAGGACGCTCCCCGGCCCCGGCTCATCGGCGTGGCGCTGGGACTGGAGTCCTTCGCCCGGCAACGGCGCGGCGCGCCGCTGGGGCCGGCCCTGGAGGGGCGCCTCCGCGAGTTGACGCGCCATGGGCTCGAGGAGCGGCGCCAGACGCTGACTATGGTCCGCATCCGCAGCCTGGCGCTGCAGGCGCTGGCCCACGCCGGCCGGCTCACCACCCTGGATCTCGAGCCCTCCCTGCGGGATCCGGGGGACCTCATGCGACGGACCGCCGCGGCCCACCTGGAGGCGGCCGCGCCGGCGGCCCGCTCGGAACTGATCCGCCGCGCCCTGCTGGACCCCTTCTATCTCGTGCGCCTGGAAGCCATCCTGGCTACGGCGCGGGGCCCGCGGCATGACATGGCGTGCCTTCGGCTTTCGGTGGCCGCCCGGCGCGACGAATCCGCCCACGTCCGCCTCGCGGCCCTGGACGGTCTGGACCGCCCGTGCCGGGACCGGGACGCCCAGATTCGCCTTCTGGAAAGCGTCGCCGGCACCCTGTCCGAAAAGAATTCTTCCGACTGGCACGAGCCGGCCCACGCCGCAGTGGCCCTGGCGGGACTGGCGCCGGAGCGCGCGGCGCCCTTCCTTCGGGAGCTTGCGGGCCACGCAAATCCCTTCGCCCGGGCGTGGGCCGCCCGGGGCGCCGGTCGGACCGGGGACACAGAACTCCTCGGCACCCTGACCGGAGACCCCGACGCCAATGTACAGACCGCCGCCCTTACGTCGCTGGTTGCAGTGGCCGGCCACAGCGTGGATACGCTCCTCGTCCGCGCTCTCGCCGCAGCCCGCGACCCGCAGCAGGTGGTTTTCCTCGCCAGGGCCCTCCGCGGCACCCGGATACGGGATGCGGCCCGTGACGCTGCCTGGACCGCCCTCGCCTCCCTGACCGAGGAGGGCCGGTTGACCCTGCGCGACCCCCGTGTCGCTCTCCTCGAGCTTCTTGCGGAGGTGGCGGAACCGAACTCGGCGCGAGGGCCAACCCCCGGGGCGGGACCAGGCTCGGCGGCGGGACCCGACACAGGTGGGGACTCGGGATCGGTGCGGAAGATGGAGGCCTACCTGCGGGATTTCGATCCCGCTGTGGCCGCAACCGCGGCCCAAGTTCTGCAGGCGTGGACGGGAGAGCGCTATCTGGCGGCGCCGTCCCGCCCGCGGGGGTACCCTCCGCCCACCCCTGCGGAACTGCGCCGAATGGAGTCGCGGCGCATCGTTCTGGAAATGGCGCGGGGAGGCGAGATCACCCTCAGACTTCGTCCCTGGGTGGCGCCCATGAACTCGGTCCGCCTCCTGCGACTGGCCCAGAGCGGCGCCCTGGACGGCCTCACCTTCCACCGGGTCGTACCCGACTTCGTCATCCAGGGGGGAAGCCCGGGTGCGAACGAGTACGCGGGATGGGGGGCCTATACTCCCGACGAGGTGGGCCTTCCCGTCCAGTGGCTGGGGACGGTGGGGCTGTCCACCCGGGGGCATGATACAGGGGACGGTCAGTTCTATGTGAACATGGGCGACAACGTGCGCCTGGATCACCGCTATACCGTTTTCGCCCGGGTGGAATCAGGGCTGGAGACGGCGCAAGCGGTGCTCGAGGGGGACGTCATGGAGCGGGTCCAAGTGAGGACAAACCCCTGAAGGGTCCGGGCGTTGCTGGCGGCGGAGGGCCGCGGTAGGTTGGTGGACTTCAACAACACAAACCGCTGAGGAGTCGAGCGCGTGAAGCTCCACACGAAGATCGCTCTCGGGCTGGTGTTCGGGGCCCTGGTCGGAGGAATGTCCAACGCCTTCTTCGGCGACGCACCGTGGCTGGCGTGGATCGCCGACAACGTGGCGTATCCGGTGGGACAGGTCTTCCTGCGGATGCTCTTCATGACGGTGGTACCCATCGTGTTCACCTCCATCACCCTGGGGGTGGCGGGCATCGGGGACATGAAGACGCTGGGGCGTCTCGGAGGGCGCACCATGGGCTACTTCGCCCTGTCCACCCTCATCGCCGCCACCATCGGCCTTACGCTGGTCAACACGATTCGGCCCGGAGGCGGCCTCGACCAGAGCACCCGCGACGAGCTCATGGCCCGCTTCTCGGAGGAAGGCGTGGTCACGGCCGCGCCTCCCGATTTTGGGGTGAGTACCTTCGTCAACATCGTGCCCCGCAACCCGGTGGCGGCGGCGGCCGACATGGACATGCTCGCCCTCATCTTCTTCTCCCTCATCTTCGGCGCCGCGCTCACGCTCATTCCGCGGGAGCGGGCCCAGCCTGTCATCGATGTGATCCAGGGGATCGGCGACGCCATCATCAAGATCATCGATATGGCCATGGCCCTGGCTCCTTACGGCGTCTTCGGCCTGGTCTTCGTCATCACGTCCCGGTTCGGATGGGGCATCCTGGCCCAACTCAGTATGTACGTGGTTGTGGTGCTCCTCGGCCTCTTCCTCCACGCGACCATCGGCATCTCCGCCCTGGTGAAGATCTTCGGAAGGATGAACCCCATCACCTTCTGGAGGTCGGTGGACGCGCCCATGATCACGGCGTTCTCCACGAGCTCCTCCATGGCCACCCTACCCACCTCCATCGCCACCGCGGAGAAGGAGCTGGACGTCCAATCCAAGATCGCCGGGTTCGTCCTTCCCCTGGGGGCCACCATGAACATGAACGGGACGTCGCTCTACGAGGGTGTGACCGTCCTCTTCCTGGCTCAGGTGTTCGGGGTGGACCTTTCCATCGGGTCCCAGATCATCGTGGTGATCCTGGCGGTCCTCACCGCCATCGGAGCGGCGGGGGTTCCCGGCGGGTCGCTGCCTCTCATGATGCTGGTTATGGCCACGGTGGGCGTCCCCCCCGAGGGGATCGCCATCATCCTGGGCGTGGACCGCATTCTGGACATGGCCCGCACTACACTGAATGTGTGCGGTGACATCTCCGCCTCGGTGTATATCGACCGGGTGGACCGGGAATGGGAGGGCCTCCCGCCGGCAAATCCGGCGGCCCACCAGCTTGCCGCGGCGGCAGATTAGCGCGGCGGCGAAGCAGAGGCGGCGGCCGCGCTTCCCACGCCTTCTGCGCCGCCCTCAGCCCCCCGATTCCATGAGGGCTTCGATGGCGTCGGGGTTCCGGGGCGCCGCCCCCGACAGAAGGACGGGACCCTCTTCGCCGATGAGCACGTCGTCCTCGATGCGCACGCCGATGTTCCACCACCTACGGTCGATGTCCTCCGCCGGACGGATGTAGATCCCCGGCTCCACGGTGATCACCATTCCCGGACGAAGGGTGCCGTAGGTGCCCACGTCGTGAACGTCCAGCCCCAAGAAATGGCTGGTCCCGTGCATGAAGAACCTCCGCAGGCCGGCTCGGTCATCTTCACCCCCGATCAGCCCCAGCTCGGCCATTCCGTCGAGGAGAACCTCCGTCGCCGCGTCTCCCACCGCCGTGAAGGGGCGCCCGGCCCGGGCTGCGGCTATGCCGGCTTCCTGCGCCTCGAGTACCAGGGAATAAATGGCCCGCTGCTCCGTGCTGAAGCGCCCGTTCACCGGAATGGTGCGGGTCAAGTCGGCCGAGTAGCCGTGATATTCTGCCCCTACATCGATGAGAACCAGATCCCCGTCGCGGGTCCGACGCCGGTTCGACTCATAGTGGAGGATGGTGGAATTCTCACCGCTCCCCACAATGGAAGGAAAGCCGGGAGCTTCCGCCCCCTGGGACGCGAAGGTGGACTCCACCAGCGCCTCGATCCGGTACTCGGTCCAGCCCGGCTCCACCTGAGCCATGACCGCCCTGTGCGCCTCCCCCGTGATGTCTACGGCTCTGCGTAGGAGCTTGAGCTCTTCTTTCGTCTTGATCTGACGCAGGCCGGCCAGGATCCAGGGAAGGACACGCGTGTCGGGCGAGGAGTCCACTATGGCGCTGTCTTCCTTGGACTCCAGGACGGCGCGGCGAAACACCTCGATCTGGGCGGCCAGGGCCTCTCCCCGGGGAACGCCGCGGGGCAGGGGAAGACGAAAGACCCGGCGCGCCGGATCCGCCAGCACGGGGCCTGCCACCTCTTGGAAGCGCGTGTTCTCCACCGCCCCATCGATTTCCAGGATCCGGGCCGCCCGCTCCGCACCCATGCGCCGACCCGTCCAGGTCTCGGCGGAAGGGTCACGGGGTGGCACGAAGAGCACCTCGCGGACCATTCGGCCGTCCACCGAGACGCCGCCCGGAACAAGGAGGAGGGCCGCGCCGGGCTCTGTGAAACCCGTCAGATAGTAAAGGTTCGAATCCTGACGGTAGGGGAAGGCGATGTCGCGGCTGCGCGTCCGCGTCGGAGCTCCGAAGAGGACGGCTACGGCGTCGTCGGGAAGGGCCTCCAGGACCCTTGCGCGCCGGTCGGCGTGGAAGGCCGGCGAAAGGAGATCTGTGTCGTAGCGCGCCGGCGGCTCGGGAACCCGGAAACCCGCCGTCGAATCCACCGCCTGCCCGATGTCGGCCGGGTTCCGCTCCTGCATCCCCCGCAGGGGAGCCGGGGCGAGGGAACACCAGAGGATTCCGGCCATACTCAGCGCTGCCGCTGCGCGCACCGGAAGCGTGGACGAGGCGCGCCGAAGGCGACGATTTCCTGAAAGCATGACTCTCCCCGAGGTTGAGGGATACGTTCGACATCCTAACCTTCCCCATCCCTTTCGATCCAGACGCGCGACCTCCACATTCCCCGTCGCCACCCATCCTGCCAAGGAGCTGCGCTATGGATCGCCGGGGATTTGTCACGTCCACCATGACCGCCGGGCTGGCCGGGCTCTCCGGCACCGCCCTGGGAGGCCTCTCCGCACGTGGAAACGCTCCCGGGTTCCTGGCCCGCCTCCTGGGCGCGGAGGGCGCACGAGGCGGAGCCCTGGAGGATTACCCGCCGGGCGGCATCAAACTAAGCTCCAACGAAAACCCGCTGGGCCTCTCGCCGGCCGCCCGCTCCGCAGCCATCGACGCCCTGGGCCACGCCAACCGCTATCCCCATGACTACGCGCCCGCCGTGTACGAGGCCCTCGCCGAGTACACGGGCGTTGCGCCCGAGAACATCGTGCTGGGCGCAGGGTCCACCGAGGTCCTGCAGATGGCGGTACAGGCGTACCAGGGACCCAACGTGCCCCTGGTCATCGCCGAGCCCACCTTCGAGGACGTCCCCCGCTACCAGAAGCCGTTCCCCTACAACGTCCACGCCGTTCCCCTCACCCGGGACGACCGTCATGATCTCGAGCGCATGAGGGAAGTAGCCGAGGAGCACAGGCGTCCCGCGGTGGTCTACATCTGCAACCCCAACAATCCCACGGGGACCATCACACCCTCTTCGGAGGTGGACGCCTGGATCGCCGACGCGCCCGAAACCACCACCTTCCTCGTGGACGAAGCGTACTACGAGTATGCGGACCATCCCGAATATCGTACGGCGCTTCCGTGGATTCAGGACCATCCCAACGTCATCGTGGTGCGTACCTTCTCAAAGATCTTCGGCATGGCGGGGATGCGCCTGGGCTATGGAGTCGCCCACCCCGACACCATCGGCCGGCTGCGCGACTTCGTCATGGCGAACAACCCCAACGTCCTGGCCGCCGCCGCTGGCATCGCATCTCTACGGGACCCCGAGCTCATCTCTCGAAGCCGATCGGTCAACGACGATGCGAAGGAGATCGCGGAAGTGACGCTCACGGAGCTGGACCTGGAGTTCCTCCCCACCTACACCAACTTTATCCTGCACCGGATCCACGGAGACCTGAGGGAGTACATCGCACGTATGCGCGAAGCAGGGATCCGCGTGGGGCGGCCATTTCCGCCCATGCTGGAATGGAACCGGGTGTCCTTCGGGCTGCCAAGCGAGATGGCGCAATGGGCGGATACGCTGCGATCTTTCCGCGCCAAGGGGTGGGTGTAGCCGAACGCGGAACGCCGCGGCCCGGAAGGACGGGGCCGCGCTCCCTCGGACGCCGGCTTCTCAGGCCGGGTGGCTCATGCGCGCCCAGACCTCGGAGAGGTGGGCCGACACATCCTGCATGGCCTGCACCGCCAGGGCGTCCAGGGCATCGCTGGTGCGATCCCCCATGAGGGCGCGCAGGAAGCGCAGTGGATGCTCCAGGTCCCAGTCAAGGAAGGGCTCGGGCCCCCGGTCCAGGTTCGAGAGGGTCCTCAGCACCAAGTAGGCGTCATCCAGGAGACCGGCCAGGCCCTGGGTCATCTCCGGAATCAGGTCCATGGGCTGAAGGAAGTACTCCTGGGCGCGGAAAAGGACAGGACCGGCCACGGACACCATCCCTTTCTGCCGGGCCTGCTGAAAGGCGCGCGCCAGGAAAACAGGTATGGAATCGATGATCTCCTCGGCGACATCCGCCGTCTCCTGGATTTCCTCCTCCTCGGCATCCGGGAGGCGCTTGCGAAGGAAGCGTTCCAGAAGCTCCCGCCCGTCGCGCACCCGCGCGCTCTCGATGACGGCTTCCACGTCCGAGAGGCGGTGTGGAGGCTCTTCCGGGCCGGGGTCCGGGGTCCGAGGAGATTCGTTCATGGCGTCCGCCTGTAGACGATCTCGCCGCCCACGATCGTGGCCACGACCCGAGCGCGCGCCACGTCCTCCTCCGGTGCTTCCAGGAGATCGGTGTCCAGGACCGTGATGTCGGCGAGCTTTCCCGGGGTGAGCGTTCCCTTGATTCCTTCTTCGAAGGCGGCGTAGGCGGCATTGATGGTGTAGGACTTGAGGGCCTCCATGCGGGTCATGCGCTGTTCCGGGAAGAAACGTTCCCCGTTGGGCATCATGCGCGAGATGCTGGCGTAGTAACTGGCGACGGGGTTTACGTCCTCCACCGGAGCGTCGGTACCGTTGGAGACCACGGCGCCTGAATCAATGAGCTTGCGCCACACATAGGCTCCCTCCCGGGCGCGCTTCTGACCCAGCTTCTCCACCACCCAGGGACCGTCGGAGGTGGCGTGGATCCCCTGCATGGAGGCGATCACCCCCAGGCGGGCGAAGCGCGGGATGTCTTCGGGACTCAAATGCTGAGCGTGCTCCACGCGCCATCGCAGGTCATCCTCCCCAGCGTACCGGTAGGCCTCCTCGATGATGTCCAGCGTCTCACGGTTCGCCCGGTCACCGATGGCGTGGACGCAGAGCTGGTACAGGTTGTCCACGGCCAGGCGCGCAGCCTCGGCGATCTCCTCCGGCGGCGTGGTGTTGAGCCCGGTGCTGGTGGGAAGATCCGCATACGGCTCCAGAAGCCACGCTCCGTGGGATCCCAGGGCACCGTCGATGGACTTCTTGATGGCCCGCACGGTAAGGCGGTCCCCTCCATAGCCCACCATCCGGTAGGCCGCCAGGTTGCGCGCCAGATCCTCGTTGGAGGCGCGGATCATCACGTACAGGCGCACCTTGAGGGAATCGTGGCCCACCAGCGAGCGATACATGTCCACCGTAGCGAAGCCCACCCCCGCGTCCTGGAAGGAGGTGATCCCGTTCGCGAACACCTTCTCCTGGGCGAGCATGGCCACCTGGCGCGGGTCCCTGGGCTCCGCCTTTTCCCACGCGGGTCTCAGGAGGCGGGAAGCCGTCTCCCGGAACGCTCCGATGGGTTCCCCTGAGGGGGCCCGTACGATCTCCCCGCCGGGAGGATCAGGCGTACTTGCGTCGATCCCGGAAAGCTCCATGGCCTTGGCGTTGGCGAAGACAGCGTGTCCGCTGGCGTGGGTGAGGATGACAGGATTGTCCGGCGATACCGCGCTGAGTTCGGCGTGATAGGGGAGGCCGTCCACGTTGGGTTCAGGACGCCGACTCCACTTTTCCTGATGCCAGCCGCGCCCCGTGATGAGTTCACCCGGGCGGGCATCTCCCACGGCCTCGGCCACCATACGCACGATGTCCTCCCAACTTTCCACGTGCATGAGGTCGAGCTGCATGGCCGCCTGCCCCACCCCCATGAAGTGGCCGTGCCCTTCGATGAACCCCGGGATGGCCACGTTGCCTTCCAGATCCAGCACGTCGGTGTCGGGGCCGATGAATCCCGCGATCTCGGACTCAGGCCCCACGGCGAGGATGCGGCCGTCCTTCACCGCCAACGCCTCGGCCCGGGGAAGGGCGTCGTCCACCGTGATGATGGATCCCCCCTTCAGCACCAGGTCGGCGGAACGGGAGGAGTCCCCTGCGCACGCCGACGCCGCCATCATCCCCAACCAGAATAAAGACCGCAGCACCTTCATCCTTTTCTCCCCTTCGGAGGTGATCCCTCAGGAGAAGAATCGGGCATCCGCGTCCGTGGGGCCAGGGGGGGAGCCGCTCACACCTCTACCCTACCACCCCGCCGCGAGATACCCTAGAGTGGTGTAGCCAAAATGCGTTTGCCGCCCGCATCGCGTTCTCCAATTCCGCGACCCACCGAGAGCACGGAGGCATCCCGTGATAGAAGGTCCCCGTCGCATCCTGGTCGTCGACGATGACCCGGAGATCCGATTCCTGCATAGCCGTTTCCTGGAGAGCTTCGGCTACGAAGTGGAAGCGGCCAGCGACGGCATCGAAGGACTGGCCAAGATCCAGCTGGACATCGACCTGGTGCTGGTGGACGCGGAGATGCCCAACATGGACGGCTTCGAGGTGGCGCGCAGGATCCGGGAAGACGCCAGTCACCAGGACCTGCCGGTGGTCATGGTGACGGGCCTCGCCCGCAAGGAAGACCGCCTCCGGGCCTACGAGGTGGGGATCAACGACTTCATCAACAAGCCGGTGGATCCCTATGAGCTGCGCCTGCGCTTGCGCTGGCTGCTTGAGCTGAAAGCGGCCCAGGACGCCCTCAAGGCGCACCAGGCCCAGCTCGAGAAGAAGGTCCAGCGGCGAACGCAGGCCCTTCGCTCCGCCCTGGAGGAGATGACGGAAGCAAAGCGCCGGACGTATGACGCACACCTGGACACCATCCGGCGCCTCACCCTGGCTGCGGAATACAAGGATCACGACACGGCCGGCCACATCGAGCGCATCGGCCGCTACTCGGAGATCGTGGCGCGCGCCGTGGGTTTTCCCCCCATGGAGTTGGAGGTGATCCGCCATGCCGCCCCCATGCACGACGTGGGCAAGATCGGCATCCCCGACTCCGTGCTCCTCAAGCCCGGGCCCCTGGACCACGAGGAGCGTGAGATCATGAATCGACACACCACCATCGGGGGCCAGATCCTGAGCGGGTCCGATTCGCCCGTCCTGCGGATGGGAGAAGTCATCGCTATGGCCCACCACGAGAAGTGGGACGGCTCGGGATACCCCGAGGGCATTGCCGGCGCCGAGATCCCCGTGGAAGCCAGGATCTGCACGGTGGTGGACTTCTTCGACGCCCTGACCATGGACCGCCCCTACCGCCAAGCCGTCCCCATCCCTGAGGTCCTGAAGATGATGGAGGAAGGGGCGGGCACGCACTTCGACCCCGATTTTCTGGACATTTTCTTCCGGGTACGTCCCGAGATCGAAGCCATCAAAGCCGAATACGACGGGTCCTGATCCCGTTGCCCATTCCACCGCGTTCGAGAAGAAGATGCGAATTCTCCTGGCGCTTGCTCTGTCCGTCTTTTTTGCGACCCCCTCCTTTGCGCAGACAACCCCCGACCCGTGGGACGTTCGCCTGGAACTGGGCTTCAACGGAGCCGCCGGCAACTCCTCTTTCGCCATTCTGCGGACCGGGGCCTCGGCCAAGCACATCGCCGACAACCGCTACTCCCTGGACTTTTCCACCGTGGTCCGGTACGGCCGCAGCCACGGCGACGTGATCGCCAATGACGCCGCGGCTTCGGTGAAGGTGGACTGGAGACCCCGCAGCCGCCTCTCCCCCTTCCTCTTCGTAGATGCACTCCGCGACGAGGTGCGCCGCCTCGACTTTCAGACCAACGGGGGCGTCGGCGCGAGATGGACCCTCCTCGACGGCAGTCGGCGTGAACTGGCCGTCAGCCTGGCAGCCCTCTGGGACTACCAGGCCTTCGCCTCCTCCGGCCAGGCCCAGGATCCTTCCAGCGAATCCCGGGGCCGCTGGAGTGTGAGCAGCAAAGCATCCAGGAAGATCGGTGGCGTTTCGGTGGAAAACCGCGCCGTCTTCCAGCCGGTCTGGGACGATTTCCACGACTACGTGGTGCAGGTCACCACCAAGCTCTCTACCAAGCTTCTGGAGGATCTGAGCCTCGCCATGGAGCACCTTTACCTGCACGACGAGGTTCCGCCCCCGGGCGCCGGCCCCGACGACCAGAAGTTCTCCATCCTCTTTCAGTTCGCATTGTGACGGAGCAGCAGGCTCCGCCCCCGGGCGTCGGTAGGCTGTGGCGTCCCCAACGCGGCCTGCTGCATTACCCGGACAGGCTCCTAGCCGGATTCCTGCGCCTGCGGCCCGGGGAGGGGCGGCTCCTGGGCATCCTGGGCGCCTTTCTCTTCCTCTCCATGGCCACCGGGACCACGGCTATGGCGGCGGCCAACGGCCTCTTCCTCTCCACCTACCCCGCACACCTCATCCCTTACGCCGTCATCGCGGCGGCGCTGGTGACGGCGGCCGTGGCCATCATCTTCGCAGGCATGATCGCCGGTACCGCCCGCCGGACCTTCGCCGTGAAGCTCACCCTCTTTCTGGTGGCTTCCCTCCTCCTGGGACGCGCCGCCGTCATGGCGAATCCCCGGGCGTCATTTCTCCTTTACCTGTGGCTTTCCACCCTCCAGGTCCTGGTCCTCACCCACGCATGGGATTACGTCGGCGATCTCCTCACGGGCAGGCAGGCCAAGCGCCTCATGCCCCTCATCGGAATCGGCGCCAGCCTGGGTGCCCTCATCGGGGGGATCCTCGTGGCTCCCGCCGCCCTCCGGCTGGGCACGCGCAACCTCCTCCTCGTGGGCGGAGCGCTCCTCCTTGCCTCCCTTCCTCTCCTCTGGATGGTCCCTGAGCCGGGCACCGCGGCGACCGACGGCGGAAGGGGCGACGACGCCGGACCGGAAAGCGGCGCGCCCGCCGCCATGGATTTCTTTGGGGGCGTGCGGAGAGGAGTGGAAGGGATCCTTCACCGGCCTCTCATCCGTATTCTGGCCCTGGGCGTCGTATTCCTTTCCTTCACCAGCGTTCTGGTGAGCCTCCAGTTCCAGCTCGCGCTGCAGGAGACCTTTCGCGAAGACCAGATCGCGGCGGTGTTCGGCATGGTCACCGCCGCCATCGGGCTCGGAACCCTCGTGGTGCAGGTTCTCTCCTCCCGGGTGATCTTCCCCCGTATGGGCGTCTCCTTCGCGGCGGCGTCCCACGCGGCACTCCTTTCGGTGGCCGCGGCGGGCGCAGCGGTCTTCGGCGGATTCGCGGCCCGGGCGCTCCTGCAAATCGTGGAAGACACGCTCCAGAACGCGCTGCAGAAGCCCGTGGAGCAGATCTCCCTCGTGCCCTTCACCGGACCCCTGAAGAATGCGGTGGCCGTCACCCTGGGAGGCATCCTGCGGCCCCTTTCCCAGGCGGCAGGTGGAGGCCTGGCCATCATCCTTCTGGCACGCGGCAACTGGCTCGCCGTGGCCACCACCATCTTCGCCGTCCTCGCCTTTCTCTCGGCGCTGCGCCACCGCAGGGTGTACCTGGCCGCCCTGGAGGAGGCGCTGGCCCGGCATACAGCCGAGTTCACCTCCCTCGGCCCCGTCCCGCTCATGGTCGACCGCGAGTCCCTGGCCGTTCTGGACCGCGGACTCGCCGACCCCGACCCGTCGGTGGTGATCTTCTCCCTCTCCCTCCTTCCCCAGCTTCCCCCGGAAGACGCCGTCCCCCGGGCTCTGGCGCTCCTGAGGCATTCCGCCCCGGAGGTCCGGGCCCAGGCCGCCGGCGTGCTGGCGCGGGTGGACGCCGACGATCCCGAAGAAATCGCTCAACTCCTCTTCTCCAGGGCGATGGAGGAGACGTCTCCCCTGGTCATCGCGGCGCTCCTGGAAGCGATCGCCGAGCTGGCCCCCCCGGATGAGGCGGAGCTGCGCCCCTTCCTCGAAGCCGACGACATACGCGTGCGAAGGAAGGGACTCGTCGCGCTGGGAAGGAAGGATCGGGACGCCACGACCGCCCGCCTTCGCGAGCTGATGCGCTCCGACGACCGGGAGGATCGCCTGGCGGCGGCGGGCGCGGCGGGAGATCTGGCCATCCCCGAGCTCGCCGGCGAGCTCACGGCCCTGGTGGAAGATGATGCCGTGCGGCCGGTGGCCCTGGAATCCCTTGTGCGCATCGGGGAAGCATCGGTCCCGGTGATGGGCGGACTCCTCGCCCGGCGGGCCCTGCCCCTGCCCATCCGGCGAAGCGTGGTGACGGCGCTGGCCGCTATTCCTTCGGCGACAGCCCAGTCCACCCTGCTCAACCTGGTTTCGGAACCCGCCCTGGGACCGCCCGCCCTGACCTCCCTGCGGCGCCTGCGCGCCGACGGATCTCTGCCCCCCGTTCCCGCCGAGCGTCTGCGTTCTCTGCTGGAAAACGAGGTGCGGCAAGGTTTTCGCTACGCCCTCATCGCACGGGCGCTCCGGGAACGGGAAGAGGAGCCGCGCCCCCTCCTGGCCTTCGTTGCCGACGAACTTGCCGGGCTGCGCATGCGCGCCCTGCACCGTGCCCTGCGCATCCTGGCCCTTTCCTACGACAACTCCCGCATCGAAGCGGCCCGCACTGGACTCCTCTCCGACGATCCGGGAATCCGAAGCAACGCCCTGGAACTCCTGGAGGGCATCGTATCCCGTGAGGACGCCTCCATCGTCATTCCCTTCGCCGAAGCCGGCCCCGAGGAGTTTGACCTGGAAGCCGCCGCCCCTTTTCTTGGGGATGTGGAGCGGCTCCTTTCCCACCCCCTCGAGGGACTCCTCGAGGACCCCGACTGGTGGCCCCGCGCTCTGGGCCTCCACGCCCTGGGCCGCGGTGGAGAGATCACCATTCCCGGACGCAATCCGGCTTCCAAGGAGGAGGGTGATGCGGTGATTCCGCTCATCGAACGAGTCATGGTCCTGAAGGGATCGGAGCTTTTCCGGTATTTCCCCGGAAGCGACCTGGCGGGTATCGCGGCGCTGGCCGAGATCGTCCACGCCGAGCCCGAGGAAATCATCTTCCGACAGGGTGAGGAGGGAGACGCCTTCTTCGTGGTGGTTCAGGGCGCGGTACGCATCTCACGAGGGAGCCATGAACTTGCGGTTCTCGGACCCCGCGAGGGCTTCGGCGAAATGGCCATCCTGGACCGGGAAACCCGCTCCGCTACGGCCAGCGCGGCGGAACCCACCACTCTGCTGCGCATCGACCGGGATTCCTTCGACCGCCTGGTGGAGCAGAACCCCGCGGTGGCGCGGGGTATCTACCGGGTGCTCACGGAGCGGCTCCGCAACACGCTGGCCCAGATCGCATCCGGCTGACACGGATCCATTCACGTTGGCAAGGGCCTGACGCTGGCGCGGTCCATCTCACGCCGATGCGGTGCTCCGCTCTCCCGCGACCGCAAGCCGTAGGCTGTTGGTCACCACACTCACCGAACTGAAGGCCATGGCCAGAGCCGCAAGAATCGGGTGGAGGGCGCGCAGGAACATGGGCAGCGCAGTGAAGGGGTACAGCACCCCCGCCGCCACCGGAATGAGGACCACGTTGTAGAAGAAGGCCCAGAAGAGGTTCTGCTTGATGGTGCGCATGGTGGCCCGGCTCAGCGCCAGCGCATCGGGCACGGAGCGCAGGTCCCCCCGGATGAGGGTCACGTCTGCAGCCTCCATGGCCACATCCGCCCCCGTCCCGATGGCGATGCCCACGTCGGCCTGGACCAGCGCCGGAGCGTCATTGATCCCGTCTCCCACCATTCCCACCACGTTCCCTTCCTCCTGGAACTCCCGCACCACTCCCGCCTTCTCTCCGGGCAGGACCTCCGCCCGCACCTCGTCGATTCCTACCTCACGGGCGATGGCTGCGGCGGTGTGGCGGTTGTCGCCGGTGAGCATGACCACCCGCAGCCCCAGTTTTCGCAGGGCGGCCACCGCTTCAGGCGACCCCTCCTTAACCGCGTCGGCGACGGCGATGAGGCCTATGACCCGGCCGGCCCGGGCCACCCACAGGGGCGTGCGGGCTCGAGCTTCCAGCTCCTGCGCGCGTGCCTGGAAGCCGTTCAGATCCACGCCACGCTCCTCCATAAGGCGCCGGGTCCCCACCACCATGGTCTCTCCTTCCACCACCGCTTCGATCCCCCTCCCCGGGATGGCGGTAAAGCCCTCGGGCTCGGCCGGAGAGACGCCCCGCTCCCGGGCCTCCCGCACCACGGCTTCGGCGAGGGGATGCTCGCTGTGGCGTTCCGCCGAAGCGGCCACGCGTAGGAGCGCCGCCTCCCCCTCTCCGTTCGCCGCGGGGGTCCCCACCTCCAGCTCGTCCGCCGGCAGAATCTCCCGTACCGCCGGGCGGCCCTCGGTGATGGTCCCCGTCTTGTCCAGGACGATCACGTCCAACTCGTGGGCCCGCTCCAGGGCCTCGGAGCTGCGGAATAGGATCCCCATGCGCGCCCCCCTTCCCGTCCCCACCATGACGGCGGTGGGGGTCGCGAGACCCAGGGCGCACGGACAGGCGATGACCAGTACCGCCACCAGACGCAGAAGGGCCGGGGTGAAACCCGCACCCACCGCAATCCACCAGATGAGGAAGGTGACCACGGCGATGGCAATGACCACCGGCACGAAGATGGCCGCCACCCGGTCGGCGAGTTGCTGAATGGGCGCCTTGCTGCCCTGAGCCTCCTGTACCATACGGATGATCTGGGCCAGGGCGGTCTCGGCGCCCACCCGGGTCGCCCGGATTCTCAGCGCGCCTTCCCGGTTGATGGTGGCCCCCACCACCTCGTCTCCCGGCCCTTTCTCAACCGGCATGCTCTCGCCGGTGAGGAGGCTCTCGTCCACGGCCGAGGCACCCGATTCCACAACCCCGTCCACCGGGATTCGCTCTCCGGGACGCACCAGAACCAGATCGCCCACCCGCACGTCTTCGGCGGGAATGTCCACCTCCACACCGTCGCGGATGACCCGGGCCGTGTTGGGGCGCAGGCCCATCAACTCCTTGATGGCCGCGGAGGTCCGTCCCTTGGCCCGCACCTCCAGGAGCTTGCCCAGCTTGATGAGGGTGATGATGAGAGCAGCGGTTTCGAAGTAGACGTGCTCGCCCACCGCCGTGGATCCCACGGTGAGGGCCGCCGCCACTACCACCGAATAGGCATAGGCCACCGAGGAGCCCAGGGCCACCAGGACATCCATGTTGGCCGATCCGTTCCTCAGCGACTTCCACCCGCCCACGTAGTAGTCCCACCCCACATAGAACTGGACGGGCGTGGCGAGGAGGAACATGAGCCAGTTGACCCACGGGGCGTGAGACCATGCTCCCACGAGGCCGAAATCCCGCGCCATGCTCAGGGCGAAAAGGGGCGTGGAGAAGGCGACACCCGTCCAGAACTTGCGGGTCTGGTCGCGGATCTCCGCCTCGCGGGCGGCGGCTTCTGCGTCTTCCAGCGCTTCGGGCGGAGCCTCCACCACGCCGTACCCCGCGTCCTCGATGGCCTGGGCCAGATCCCGGACCGTCACCGCACCGGGAATGAACTCCACCCGCGCCTTTTCCGTCGCGTAGTTCACCGACGCCGAGATCACCCCGGGCACCCTGGACTGAAGGGTGCGCTCTATGGTGGCGGCGCAGTTGGCGCACGTCATCCCGGTAATGGGGAGATCCACCGTCTGGGTGGCCACGCCGTAGCCCGCCCGGGCGACACGCTCCACCAGCTCGTCCTCCCTCACCTTGAGGGGGTCGAAGCGCACGGTGGCCCGCTCCGTGGCGTAGTTCACGTTGGCCTCGGCGACGCCCTCGGTCCTGCCCAGGGTGCGCTCGACGGTGGCAGCGCAGTTGGCGCACGTCATCCCGGTGACGGGCAGGGTCAGTTCACGCTCCATGGCTCTTCACTCCGGATGAAGTCACGCTGACGCCCACCTCTTCGATCCCCGGTGGGAGATCCCGGCCCGTTCAGGCCTCCGGCGGATAGTTGATCTCCTTCATGGTCTCCTCGATGACGACCCAGTCGGTGGCGTCGGGATCCCAGGAGATGGTCACCTGCTTGGTTTCCACTTCGCCCTTCACCGACTCCACGCCCTCCACTTCGCCCACCTCGCGCTGGATGGTGGCGACGCAGTGGCCGCAGGAGATGTTGGGCACGTACACGGTCTTCTCCGGCATGGTGTGTCCTCCTTTGCATGGCTCCGCCCCGTGGGGCGACGGCGGCCGGGACGCGACCCGCCGTGTTACCGGGACAGGCTCCGGGCCTCGAAAAGATCCAGGAGCTCTTCCAAAACACGTTCTTTTTCCGCGTCGTCATCGCCGCGAATGGCGTGGATGACGCACGTGTGCAGATGGCGGTCCAGGACCGCGGCGCTCACCTTCTTCAGGGCCTGCTGGACCGCATGAATCTGGTGAACGATGTCCACGCAGTAGGCCCCCTCCTCCACCATGCGCTCGATACCACGGATGTGTCCCTCGACGCTCTTCAGCCTGCGCAGAATCTGAGCGGTTCGCTCCTCGGCGCCGGGCTGAAGCGTGGGCCTCGTCGTCGTCTCGGGCATGGGAATCCTCTCCGCCGCTGTCCTCCTTTCTCGCTACCCCCCCCCCAGGGGGGAGGGACAACCGGGAAAAGATGGTGTCGCAGGCCCGAGGGCGCAAGGGGGACCGGACACGCCTTGCCTTCCCGGCGAAGGAAGATCACCATGGGTGAGTTTCCATGATCATGTTTCTTCCGAGAGGTCCGCCTCCTTCCATGTCACTTCGCTCCTCCATCCGTACGCTCCTCACCCTGGGGCGGGGCGTCCTACGCGGCCTCCCCCCCGCCGCGGACGACGCCGATCCCATCGAGCTCTTCGCAGGCTGGTACCACGCCGCCGAGGAGTCGGGAATGCTTCTGCCCGACGCCATGGCCCTGGCCACCGCCACGCCGGAGGGGATCCCCTCGGTGCGGATGGTCCTTCTCAAAGGAGTGGGACCCGACGGCTTCGTCTTCTACACCAACTACGGAAGCCACAAAGCCCAGGAGCTGGACGCCAATCCCCATGCCGCCCTCTGCTTCCATTGGCCGGTTCTGGAACGGCAGGTGCGGGTGGCCGGGGCGGTGCAACGACTCTCCCCGGAGGAGAACGAGGCCTACTTCATGACCCGACCCCGGGGCAGCCGCATCGGCGCGTGGGCGTCGCGCCAGAGCGAGGTCCTCCCCTCCCGCCAGGATCTCCTGGAGCGCGTAAAGGAGTACAACCAGCGCTTCTCCGGAGACGACGTCCCTCTCCCCCCCTTCTGGGGCGGGTACCGCCTCATGCCGTCACGGATGGAGTTCTGGCAGGGAAAGGCCGACCGCCTTCACGACCGCCTCCTTTTCCTTCGCAGGGGTGGTGAATGGACGTCGCAAAGGCTCTATCCCTGACGGTCGGAGGCGTCGAGGGCCTCCAGTCTCTCCAGGAAGGGAAGAGCCTGCGGCACACCGCTCTCTCCAGGAAGGGAAGAGCCTGCGGCACACCGCCATGGTCATGAGCACCACGCGATCCACAGCGGAAAAACCCAGCGCTTCCCGCACCTCCTTGCGGGACCGATCCGGAGGACGACCGATGGGGCCCAGCACGGCCCGGGCCGCCGGATGGCGAACGCATAGCGGCTCGGTCTGGACGCGAACCGTCGCCCTGGAGAACCAACGGGTGAGTTCCCGTGCGTGCGCCGCCAGGGCCGGCGCGCGCGGGATCAGCGGCTCGTAGAGCCAGGGCCGGGTGAAGTTCTCCACGAGGAGCCTGTCCGAGTCATGCAGTGGGCCGCGCCACCCGTGACTCCGTCACGGGTACCCGGGTCTTGCGTGTGCTCATGGTAGGAACGACGACGCGTCGTAGCTGTAGCTACGGCAAGGAGGAGAGACGACGCATGAGTCCGCAACACCCCTGCGCCCTACGCCATGACGGACATCATCTTGCCTGCTCGTGGGCGGCCCGCATCACCGCCGAGGCGCGCGCAGCGTGGCCGAAGCCGTGGGAGGAGACGAAGGCGGCGATCCGGGGCCCGGCACCCTTCACCGCCTCGGGACGATTCACCGCCTCAAGATGGGCGAGAGGGCATCTTCCAGGGTGGGCTCCCCTTCCACCTCCAGTTCGTAGCGCGCCCGCGTATGAGGTACCGGGATCTCCACGAGACGGTCCAGGCTGATGGGCGTCCCGATGACCACCGCCTCCACGCCTCCCTCCACGGCACGCCGCACCGTCTCCTCCAGATCCCTGATCTGCTGATCCCCGTAGCCCATGGCGGGCAGGACCTTCCCCAGATCGGGATATTTGCGGAAGGTTTCCTCCAGTTCACCCACCAGGTAGGGCCGGGGGTCCACGATCTCGACCGCGCCCGCCGCCTGCGCCCCCAGGACACCCGCGCCGTACCTCATTCCGCCGTGGGTCAGGGTTGGGCCGTCCTCGATGGCAAGAACCTTCCTGCCGCGCAGGACCGACGAATCGTCCACGGTGATGGGAGAGGCCGCCCGGATGAGCATGGCATCCGGGTTCACCGACCTCACGTTGGCGATGACATCCTCCACCGCGTCCGGGTCCGCGGTCCGCACCTTGTTGACCACCACGGCGTCGGCCAGACGCACGTTGGTCTCACCGGGGTAGTACGTCAGCTCATGCCCCGGGCGGTGGGGGTCTACCACGGTGATGTATACATCGGCTTTGAAAAAGGAGGTGTCGTTGTTGCCTCCATCCCAGAGGACGACGTCCCCCTCCTCCTCGGCGGCACGCAGAATCTCCTCGTAGTCCACCCCGGCGAACACCACCGATCCGGCGGCGATGTGCGGCTCGTACTCCTCCCGCTCCTCGATGGTCACATGATGGCGGTCCAGGTCCTCGTCGCCGGCGAAGCGCTGGACCCTCTCGGCCTCCAGGTCGCCGTAGGGCATGGGGTGCCGGACCACCGACACGGAAAGGCCATGCTCCCGCAGGATACGTGCGACCGCACGGCTCGTCTGACTCTTTCCCGCCCCCGTGCGCGAAGCGCATACGGCCACAACGGGCTTCGTGGACCGTAGCATGGCGCGAGCCGTCCCTCCGATCTCAAAGTCGGGGCCTGCGGCGTTGACCCTGCTGGCCATGTGCATGACGTACTCGTGGGAAACATCCGAGTAGGCCATAACACAGCGGGTCACATCATGCTCCGCGATGATCTTCTCGAGATCATCCTCCGGATGGATGGGAATCCCGTCCGGATAACGAGGTCCGGCAAGGGACGGTGGGTAGCTGCGGTCTTCGATATGAGGGATCTGCTGCGCGGTAAAGGCCACGACCCGCGCGGCCGGGTCTTCCCGGTAGACGGTGTTGAAGACGTGAAAATCCCGTCCAGCTGCTCCCAGAATTACGACTCTCTCGTTCATGGCTCTCTTCTCGCGGCGGGTACGAGGAGGGTCTTTTTCAAAGCGATAACCGCGCGAGGCCCATCTGTCCACCCGCCGAACGAGGACCCTTCCCCCCGTGGCCCTCTTGTCACACGTTTATTGGTTCAGGACGCTCACCCGGGGGGAGAAGCCAGTGGCACGTATCCTGGTCGTCGACGACGACGACGCCATTCTCCATATCGTGAGCCGCGTACTCGAAGGTCTCGACATGGAAGTCGTGACGGCCGGATCGGGGCAGGAGGCCCTTGCGCTCTTCACAGAGCGTCGGCCGGACGCCGTTCTCACCGACGTCTACATGCCGGACGTGGACGGAATCGAGTTGATCCTGGGCATCCGGGACGTGGACGAAACCGTTCCCATCGTGGCCATGTCGGGCGGCGGCTACGCCCCCGCAGATTTCGTCCTGGAGGACGCCGCCCAACTGGGCGCCGACGCCATCCTGAACAAGCCGTTCCAGGTGGAAGATCTCGTCGGCGTCATTCAGAGCGTGCTGGGCGGGAGCTAAGAGCCTGTCCGAGTAATGCAGTGGGCCGCGCCACCCGTGACTCCGTCACGGGTACCCGGGTCTTGCGTGC
>JBHHWB010000032.1:0-38885 GCA_046756305.1 Gemmatimonadota bacterium | reverse complement strand
AGCGTGAGCTCGAGCCCCCGCCGGCGGGTTTGGGGCACGTTCTGGTTGATGCCGCCACCCGTGGTCGGATCGGTCACCACGAAGAAAATTTCATCGTTGACATCGGTGTGAAAGAGGGCCAGGGTTCCCTGAAAGTACTCTCCCACGCGAACCCGGCTCCCTAACTCGAAGGTGCGGGATGTGGGCGCTTCAAGGTCCGGGTTCGAGGAAAAGGGAAAGAAGGCAAAGAGCTCGTTCACCGTCGGGGTGCGAAATCCCTCCGAGTAACTGAAATAGGCGACCACCTCCGGATCGCCATCCGTCGGAACCCAGGTCACCCCGGCGACGGCCAGCTCCACGGCCTGCAGGGTGGCTTCTGCCACGGCCTCCAGGCGTGCTCGTGGAAGGTCGGCCGACGTGGCCTGCCCGCTATAGGACGTTCCCTTCCATTCGATCTCTACTCGGTGGCGGACTTTGCGGGACCGCTCCGTCTCCACCCCATGGCTCTGGAAGAGGAGACGATGCTCTCCGGCAAAGAGGTCCTCCACCAGGGCTACCGGCGGGATGTCCGCGACTTGGGGCGCGGGCGCTTCTTTGGTCTGGGCCACCGAGATCTTGCGGTGGTCCAACGATATGCCCAGATGGGCCAGGAGGGCCGACTCCACGTTCCGGACCGTCTGCTTGGGGGCGACCTCATGGGTGGTAAGGAGGTGGACCTCCTCCACCTCCCCACCGGGCCGGGTCACCAGGCGGGCGGATACCACTCCCTTCAGCGAGAGAAGGAGTTCCTCCGCCTGCTGTATCGTCCAGCCCGACCGTTCTTCCTGAGGCGCGGTCACAGTCATTCCTCCGGGTGGCCCGTTCAGCCCAGCGCCACCTTCTCATCGTTGGTCCTCGAGAGGGTGACGGGCAAACCGAAGCCCCCCGAAACCTACCGTCACCCGCTTCCGCGGACGCGCGGGGGGCTGGCGCGCCGGGAACTCTTCCTGCGGGGCCGGAGCGAACAGCCTCCGGCAATTTTTCCCCGTGTCACGAACTCGACATTCAAATGTTTACAGTTGGTCAGCTACATATGGGGCACCCACCCCTCCAATGTCAAGACGCAAACCGTGGCAAGGAAAAACCGGATCTACCCCTTCGCCTACTCACCATCCTGAATTGAAAGGAAAATTCAAAGAATACGGCTAGGGGTAAACAGATTTTCCGTCAAGATCGGAGGGCGTCGGAATCCCTCCGAGACTCGCCAATGTCGGCGCCAGGTCCACGGTAAACACGGGACGGTCGGACGTCCCCGCCTGCACCTCGGGGCCCATGAGAATCAACGGGACCCAGCGATCATACCAGTAGGGGGATCCGTGGGTGGTGCCCGTGGGCCGGGAGACGAGTTCCATGTAGTCGAAGCGGATCTCCACGCCGAAGCGTGAGAGCCATCCCGCGCCACGGCCCGGATAGTAGGAGTTGCGGAAAAGCACCGCGAAGGAGTCGGCTGGCTCGCCCGACATGAGATCTTCATGGGGGTACGCCGCCGCCACGAGGGCTCGGTCCTCCAGGGTGCGCGCCAGGACCGCCGGAAGTCGGTCCATGTCCCCGTTCGCGCTGCGGGTGGCGTCCTCGATGGCGCGGACCATCATCTGCTGGCGGGACTGAGCGTTCACACGGCGACCGGCGATGCCCTCGCCCTGCAGCCCCTCCGGCATGCTCATGACTCCGTGGTCCCCGGACAGACCCACCACCCATCGGCCCTCTCCCACCGTCTCATCGAGATACGAGAAGAACTCTCCCAGCTCCCGATCCAGTCGCGTGAGGTTGTCGAGCTGTTCCTGGCTCAACGGGCCATAGCCGTGCCCCACGTAGTCGGTGGCGGAAAACGAGAGGGCGAGGTAGTCCACCGATCCGCGCCGGCCCAGCTCGAGATTCTCCACCGCTTCCTGGGCCATCAGCCGCACGGCGCGGTCAGCCCGGGGCTGGTGCACGCTCCAGTTGTAAAAGGCTCCCGGGTCCTCCCCCCGCACCTCCTGCGCGGCAAGATGGGGAAAAGTCGTGTGGACTCCGTCGCCTTCGAAGGGCGTCCCGTCATCGGGCCGAGCCAGTCCTGCAACCCCGGCCGAAACGCTGCTGGCCCATGCTGAATCCGCCAGAAGCGTGGGCATGACTTCTTCGTTGAACCGCTCAACCCAGCCCTCCACTTCATCCCGATAGTAGGACGACGTGACGAAACGTCCGGCGGGAGCGTAGATCCAATATACGTGGCTCCGCGACTTACCCGCCATCGTGATGGCCGCCCGATCCTTGGCTGAGATGGAGGCCACCCGCGCGCCGGGATCCGCGGCCAGGACCCAATCGGCCAGACCGGTACGTAGGAGGTTTCTGGGGGATCGCCCCGGTGCCGCGGGAAATCCCACGATGGGAGATTCCGGGTCGGAGACGGCATACACGCCCCGCTCCCACCCCTGGCCCGTCCGCTGATCCCAACTGTTCCCCACGATCCCCGAGCGGGCGGGAACCACCCCGGTGGAGAGGGTGGCGTGTCCCGCCGCCGTGGTGGTGACGGCATGGGCGTGAGACGCGGAAGTAAAGAACATCCCCTGGTCCATCAGCCGTGCAAAACCGCCGGTGAAGGCCTGGCGGTACCGGGGCAGGAGGTCTCCTCGCAACTGGTCCACGGAGATCATGACCAGGAGGGAAGGGCCTTCCTGCGGCACCTCCGTCTCCGCCGGAGTCCCCGCGGCCGTCCCCCCGGCCCCGGCCCGAGTTGGAAGGTCCGGAGCGGAAAGCGCCGGAGCGGGGAGGACGGTGGTGGAGAGTCCAAACAGGGTAGAGAAAAGAAGGGCCGCCCGCGGGAGCCGAGGGAAAGGAATCTGCATGAGAAGGTCCTGTTCTGTGAGGCCAACTGGACAAGCGAGATTGGCGTCGACTAAACTAGCTCATCAAAACGGGTCCGCTACACTGCGACGCCACTTGTGGAGGAAGACGCCCGCCATGCTCCCCAGGATGCACCTCTCATCTTTCCCCCGCGCTGCCGCGGCCCTCGTCCTGTTCTGGGCGGCGCCGGTGCACCTCCTGGCCCAGAACCCCTCCGAAGACGCGGAGTACGTCCTTCGCCCCGGAGACCGCGTGACCACCCGCCTCTTCACGGCTGCGGGCGCGGAAGTACAGGTGGTCGAGGGACAGCGCATCGTGGACCGCAAGGGGGATGTCTTCCTCCCCTTCGTCGGCCTGGTGCATGTCGCGGGCCTGGATGAGTTGGCGCTCCGGGATGTACTGCGGAAACGCTACTCCGAGTATTACGCCGATCCCGTCCTGGACATCAAGGTCGAGCTCCGCGTGAACATCACCGGTTCGGTGAACCAGCCTGGGCAGTACTTCCTCGATCCGACGGCGACCATCATCGACGCCATTTCCACGGCCCGGGGTGCCGTACCGGAGGTTGCCGTCGTAAACATCGCCCTGCCGTCGGACATGAGCCGCGTGCGTCTCCTGCGCGACGGAAAGCTCACGATCCTCAACCTCCGGCCCGAAGAGGTGACTCCTGAGGTTCTCGGCATGCGGGTCCAGTCGGGCGACTGGATCCACGTCCCGCCCCGCGGCCGCTCCCGAATCCGGGATGAGATCACCTTCTGGGGATCGTTGGTTTCCTTCGCTTCCTCGGTGTTGGCGCTCATCATCCTGGCCGGACGTTAGCACGCGCATGTATCACGGCGCCTACGACGGTTGGATCGAGGTCATTTCCGGGGTGATGTTCAGCGGGAAGTCCGAAGAGCTTCTTCGCAGGGTCCGCCGCGCCCTCATCGCAAAGAGGCACGTACAGGTGTTCAAATCCCACCTGGACGACCGCTATTCCGGAGTCTACCGCATCTCGTCTCACGATGGATCCGAACTGGAGGCCATCCCGGTCTCCACATCGCTGCAGATCGCCGAACGCGTGCATCCTGATACTCAGGTGGTGGCCGTGGACGAGGCGCAGTTCCTCGACGACGGAATCGTCGAGGTGAGCAACAGCCTGGCTGATCGGGGCGTGCGTGTCATCATCGCCGGCACCGACATGGATTTTCGCGGCGAGCCCTTCGGTCCCATCCCTCAGCTCCTGGCCGTGGCCGAACAGGTGGACAAGCTCCAGGCCATCTGTGTGGTGTGCGGTGATCTGGCCACCCGCAATCAGCGCCTCATCGACGGCGCTCCCGCTCCCGCGGAGGGTCCGACGATTCAGGTGGGTGGCGCCGAAAGCTACGAAGCGCGCTGCAGGAGGTGCCACGAGGTACCTCGCCGTACACGCCACCAGACCGAACTGGGAATCGAGGAGCTCTCCAGCCCGGCCTGAGCGTGGGCGCCGAACCGGGTTCTGCCGGCGCAGGTGTCTGCGTCCGACCCAGGCAGCCATGGCCCCGCCCCCCGCTCTCCTTCACGTTCCGGGTCCTTAACGGACAGCCTGGAGGGCCCATGCGGCGATCATTCTCCCCGTCCTTCGACATCGAGGGTCTGCTTTCTGCCGGAGGGACCCTGCTCGACGAGCGGGGCCGCCCGGATTTCCGGGACGTCTTCGGCGCTCTGGCCCGCAGATCCGGCCGGATCCTTACCGCCGTCACACGGGTGCGCATCACCACCCTGGATCTCACCGAGGAGGAAGTGGCGGGCATCACCCGCTTCCGTGTCCTCCTCACCGAGCTCAACGCCCTGCGTCTGGATACCGAGGCGAAGGTGCTCGTGCACCACCCGAAGCGAGCCGGCACCGTGCTCCTTTTGGCCCGCCTCCTGGAAGAAGAGCGCCTGCAGGTACGCTCCGCGCCCCTGGGCGGTTGGTCGCCCGACTTCACCGTCTTCTCTCCCGTGAACGAACCCCCGGTGGCTCTTCTGGGATACCACTGGTTCGAGCGGCCCTATCCCCACCGGGGTCCCGCCCTCTCGACCTGTTTCCAGGGAGAGGGCGCGCGCCTGGCCGCCCGCCGTCACGAGGAGCTCTGGGAGAACGCCCACGACGTGGGTCCGGCGGTCTGGAGTCTCCTCACCCGGGCCGCGCGCGACGTTCCCCGTTACCTCCGCCTGCGCACCGGTTGACACCCCCCCGAACCCTTTCTTTATTTCGGGTTCCCCAGCATCGGGAGCTTCTTTCTGGGGACATCGATCCGGGGTAGCTCAGTTGGTTAGAGCATCTGACTGTTAATCAGAGGGTCGTGGGTTCGAGTCCCACCCCCGGAGCTGGAAGAGCAGAGGTAGAAGCCAGGGGGCCCCGGCGCAGATGCGCCGGAGCCCCCTCTTTTCATTTTCATGCGGCTCGGCGGGTGCCCGGTTACCAGGACGCCACGCCGCCGCGCAGGAGAACCCGCCCGATGAACCCCGTTGCCGCCTGCGCGGAACATTCCTGCTGCTCAAATGGAGAGCGATGATGAGGGACCGGAGCACCGGAAGCGCTCCGGCGAGCTGAAGGTGCGATGGCACGTGCGGCAGCAGAGTTGGTCGCACGAAATCCACCGTGGTGGGATCCTCGAGGTGCGTCCCGCACTGACCACAGTCGGCCCGTCGCGGGCCGCGGGTCATGGGTGTCGCGATCCATCGGGCGGTTACCTCCCTCGCAGTTGTTGCGTGTGAGCAATGATGCACCCGAGAGAGGTACGTATGCCCTACGTGCGATGACGCATTACGTACGTAGGATTACGTAGAAGCGGGCGAAACCCGCCGTAGAATTGCGGTTTTTACGCCTACGTAAGGGGCTGGTCGACCGGGGAGGCGTCCGGGCTACGCACCCGGATGGGGGAGGCGGCGGGCGATCCAGATGGTTCGGTAGACGGCCGTGCCCACCGTCCCCACGGCAATGATGGCCGTGATCCACAGCAGAACGGTGCCCGGATCTCTTCCCAGCGCCGCCGACAGAGGAGCGTCGAAGAGGGCGCCGAAGCCCAGGAGGAGGAGGCGTTCGGCCCGCTGCATGATGCCCACCTTGCAGACCACGCCCTGGCTCTCTCCCCGGGCCCGGGTATAGGAGACGAGAAGCGAGCCCCCCAGGGCCAGGCTCACCAGAACGAGCGCCGGCGTCGAGGCGTTGAAAAAGGCCGCAAGGCCCACGAAGGCGCCAAATTCAGCGAAGCGGTCCAGGGTGGAATCCAGGAACGCTCCCCGTGGGCTGGCAATGCCCTGGGCCCGCGCCACCCTGCCGTCCATGACGTCGGCCGCACCGCCCAGAAGGACGGCCCACCCGGCCAGGTTGACTCTGTCCAGAGCGAAGAAGAGGCCCGCGAGAGCTCCCCACAGCACCCCCAGGAGGTTGTAGACCAGAGGACTCAGGCGCAGCGCCAGACTCACCTTGAGGACCGGCTGCACGAACCAGTAGAACCACCCGCGCACGAATCCCCCCAGGACGAAGGAGCCACGGTCGCTCGACTCCAGAGGATCCGCACGCCGCGCCGCGCCGGTTGCGCCGTAGATCCCCATGGTCAGGAGGGCGAAGCCCAGGATGGCCAGCAGTACGATGACATCGGTGCTCAAGGAGAATCCTCCCGCATCGGGGCGGCACGGTCACGTCCCCGGAGGATTCGCACGGCCCGGGGCCAGAGGAAGATAAGGGGAAGGCGACGTTCCCACGGGGTCAGCTCGATGTACAGGCCCAGGCGCCGCTCCACCTTCCGCGTCACATAGGGCAGCCAGTTGTCGAAGGTCAGGACGTGCTTGAACCACCGTGCCGAGGCGCGCGCTTTGGACCGCATGAAATGCCATCGCCAGTACAGACGGCGCCTCCAGGATACCGGCGCAGCCAGCGCATACCCCTCCGGGGTCGCGCGGAGCACACCCTCCTCCACGCCCCCCTCCAGGACCGGCTTCAGCATCTCGAGAAGGAAGTCCCGCTGGGTCTGGAAAATCTCCTCCGAACGGGTACCGGACTCGGGCCGGATCTCGCCCCGGTAGCACACCTCCAACATCCGTCGGCCGAGATCCTCTGCGGTGAAGGAGCCCGACAGATAGGGCGCCATCCAATCCAGGACACGCATTCGCGCGTCCGTCACCCGCTGCGCCACCCACGCCTCCTCTTCGGGACCTGCGGCCCACGCCAGGCCCACTTTCTGGATCATACGGCCCAGAAGGAAGTGGTCCCGCGGCCGGGGGCTCAAGGCCCGTGCAAAGTGGTCTCGGCGAAGGACGAGGCACTTGGCCAACCCGCCCCGCCCTCGGTCGGGGGTGAAGGCAATGACATTGGGAGGGAGGATGCCGGAGAGGAACCGGAACATGAAGACGGGCCGGTGGATCTCCCCGTGGGCCTTGAGCTCCCGGTAGAACCGGCCGTAGTGATCCACGATCACAACGAAGTCGTAGGCGCTGTACCGGTCGGGACGCGCCCCCAGCATGTGGGACCCGTACATGAGGATCGCATGCACCGTTCCCCGACCCGCCTGCGCAAGGCGCTTGGCCAGCTCGCGCCCTCGAGGAGGGGCTTCCGGTAGGGGGCCGGTCATACCGATTCCGTTGGGCGCAGACGGTGGAGCGAGCGGATCATCCGCTCCCGCATTTCCGCGATGAACTCCTCGGGGTCGCCCTCCCCGGGATCCCAGGGGAAGGGTCCCTCCAACCTGATGCTCCCCCGGATGTCCGCCATCCCGGCCAGGAAGTGCTTGAGCTTCGCTCGCTGCCAGAAGCCATCGGCCACGAGGAGGTAGACCTGCCAGGGGCGCTGCCTGAGGATGATGCGGAGGCCCGTGGTCTTGAACGGTCCGATCTCACCGTCCCGGGTACGGGTTCCCTCGGGGAAGATCCCCAGGGGGACCGGGGAGGTGCGCGCCGCCTCGCGGATATTCTTCAGCATCGCCCGGGACTCGCGGGCGTTTGCCCGCAGGTTCACAACCGGGTATTGATACAGGCGCACCATGTGCGAGATTAGCGGGATCCAGCGGAGATAGCGCTTTCGCGTGACGATCCGGGGATAGGCGTCCCGGACGGAAGCCACCATGAGGGGGATGTCGAGCACCGACTGGTGGTTCATGAGAATGAGGGTGCCCGGCGCTCCCGGGATGCAAGGAAGGGGAGGAATGTGGGCGCCTCCAATGCGGGAGGCGCTGGCAAGAACCCACCACGCAAGCAACCGCTGCCAACGGGTCATGATGGCGATGCGGCGGTGGGGTCTCAGCCAGAGCATCGGTACGATGATCAGGCGTTGAACGACGTCTGCTACGAGAAGGCCCAGGAAGATGATGACCAGGGCCACATGACCGCGGATTTTCAAGCAGTGCGCTCCGGCGCGATGCGGGATACGGCGGTGTGGGACCGCACATGGGAACGGCCAACGCTAACCGCGCAGGCCGCCTCCATTCAAGACAGGTCCCCCCCGAACGGGCAGGCCGGCGCCCGCCGGCGTCCCCCCGGGGGGGAAACGACTCGGCCAACGGACGGACGAAATGGAATACACATACTACGGGTTCGAGAACTGTATCGGCGGCTTTTTCGAGATGCCGACGAGTGACGCCCGAGCCCTCCTCCCCTCTTCACTGCAGCCTGTGGAGCTGCAGCACACGCGCAGCATTCTCGCGCTTACGGCCTTCCAGTTCACCAAGAGCATGGTGGGCGCGTACGAAGAAGTGGTGCTGGCCATCATCGTCCCGCCCATGGTGCAGTCCGGACGGCCCCTCCCCAAGGCCGGGTTCTATCCGTTCATGGTGGGCACGTCCACCGAGGCGGCACGCCTCCACGCCATCGAGCGTTGGCATCTTCCCCACTACATGAACGATCTGGAGATCACCTTCAGCGAGAACGACGGTTCCATGACGGTGAACGTGCGGGACGGCGGCGACCCGGTGCTGGATCTCATGGTCACCGCCCACGAGTTCCTGCCCACGAAGAACCTGTACAACTCCTTCATGGTGGACGACGGCGACCGGTACAAGGCCAACATCTACATGGAGGCCCCTCATGCGGAGCATGAGGAAGAATCGGGGGAGCTGACGCTCTACGAGCACCCCATGACAGCCGGGCTCACCCTGGATGACGTCCACACCTGGCCCTTCCGCGAAGAGTGGTACCGGGCGGGCGTGCAGACCTTCGAGGAACTGGAGACGATCTGACGGCGGAGCGACGGGTCTTCGTGATCTTCAACCCCGCTTCCGGGCGGGGGCGGGGCGCACGCCGTATCGCGACCTACCGTCGCCTTCTCGAGGAAGCCATCCCCCACGTCTCTTTCGGCGTCACGGAACGCCCTGGCCAGGAGGCCGAGCTGGCGGAGCGGGCGCTGGACCAGGGATTCCACGTCATCGCCGCGGCCGGAGGAGACGGCACCTGGAGCAACGTGGCCGACCGGGTGGTGGCATCGGGCCGGGCCGACGTGGCGTTCGGACTCCTTCCCAACGGGACCGGAAATGATTTCGGGCGCAGTCTCGGTTTCCGTCCGGACGGCGCCGAGGATGCGGTACGGGTCCTGGCCGCCGGCCACACGCGCTCGGTGGACGTGGGCCGTCTCGACACGCCCAGCGCCTCGGAGCACACCCCGCAGCGCCTGGAGGCGCGGCATTTTCTCAACCTCATCGGATTCGGATTCGACATCGCCGTCATCGATGCGGCAGCGCGGGCGCGATTCCTCAAGGGTGAACTCCTCTACAAGATTACGGCGCTCCAGCAGCTCTTCCGCTTCCCCGGCTTTGACGTCTCCCTCACAGGGTCTTCCGGGTGGAGCCGCACAGGGCATCACCTCATGGTGACGGTCTCCAACGGGCGCTTCTTCGGGGGAGGCTTTCCCATCGCACCCCAAGCCGGGCTCTCCGACGGCCTCCTTCACGCCTGCGCCATCGGCGACGGACCCCCGCTGACCCGCCTGCGCCTGTTCAACCTGGCGGAGAAGGGACGGCACGTGAACTCCGACCGGGTGGAGGTCCAACCCGAGCGCCGCTTCACCCTGACCTTCGACGCGCCCCCTCGCTTCGAAATGGATGGGGACGTGCGCCGCGCCGGGCATCGGACCCTGGAGGCGCGGCTCCTGCCCGGAGCCCTCCGGGTCGTGGCGCCCGCTCCCGAGGAGCACCCGGGGACGCTTTAGATCACAAAGTACTTGACAGAGACCTCGGCGCGGCCTAGCCATTGGACATGACCGATCCCGCCCGCAGGTTGACGCAAGAGGACCGCCCCGTGCTGGCGCTGCATGATCGCGCCATGGAGGACCTGCGCTTCATCCGGGATGCCATGGAGCGCTCCCGATCCTTCACCCATGTCTCCGGCGTAGGGGGCGTGGCCATGGGATTTATCGCCCTGGCGGGCGCTTGGGTGGCCTCAGGCGTGACTTCCATCGTCGGCTGGGTCGCCACCTGGGTGGTGGCCTCCATCCTGGCGCTGGCCACGGCGCTCCTGGCCATGGATCGCAAGGCCAGGGCCGCGGGAGAAACCCTTCTTTCCGGGCCGGGGCGCAAATTCACCTGGAATGTAGCGCCACCCCTTTTGGTAGGCGGAATCCTCACTGTAGCGCTTCCCCTTGCCGGGGTCTGGCATCTCCTTCCCGGCGTGTGGCTCCTCCTCTACGGTACGGGCATCGTGACCGGAGGCGCTTTTTCCGTGCGGGTGGTGCCGGTCATGGGGGTGGCGTTCATGCTCATGGGCACCGTGGCGCTCTTCGCTCCCCCCTCCATGGCCACGAGATTCATGGGCATGGGATTCGGCGGACTTCATATCCTCTTCGGCATCATCATCTGGAGGAAGTACGGTGGCTGAGGAAGCTCTGGCTCCCGAGCCCGGCGCCTCCGCTGGGAATGAGCGGTCAGGCGGGCGCAGGGGTGAGTTCCACACCCTTCCCGGCGAGGCGAGAGACGCGGGAGGCGGCGGCGCCCTGGCGCTGGACAAGCTCATTCACGCCCGCGTTCGCCTGGGCATCCTGAGTGCGCTGGCCGTCAACGGGCGCCTGGGTTTCACCGAACTGCGGGATCTTCTTCGCACCACGGACGGGAATCTGAGCGTACACGCGCGGCGGCTCGAAGATGCGGGATACGTGGCCTGCCACAAGTCCTTTCACGGACGAACGCCCCGCACCGAATACGAGCTCACCGGCGCCGGACGGGAAGCGCTGGAGCGCTACCTCAGCCACATGGAAGCCATCATCCAGGCGACGCGGAGATAACCAGAACAGCGTTCTCTTTTTTGGGGCAGAACTTCATGATTCAAAGTCCTTTTCATGTCGCCATCATCATGGACGGCAACGGTCGCTGGGCACGAGCACGTGGTCGGCCCCGGGAATGGGGTCATCGCGCCGGGGCCCGCCCGGTGCGCCGAATCGTGGAGGCAACCCCGGCATACGGTATCTCCATCCTCACCCTCTACGCCTTCTCTTCGGACAACTGGAACCGTCCGGAGCGTGAGGTCCGCGCCCTCCTTCACCTCTTCCGACGCTATCTGAAGAGCGAAACGCCAGCCCTGGTGGAGCAGGACGTCCGACTCGAGGTTATCGGACGCCGTGACCGCCTTCCGCCGGAGCTGGTGAAAGCCATCGAGGGAGCGGAGCGAAAAACGGCAGGCGGCTCTCGCCTCCTCCTTCGCCTCGCCGTGGACTACTCCAGCCGCCACGCCCTGGTGGAGGCGGCGCGCATACTCCAGAGCCGCCAACTCGCGAACGCCCTCGCTCCTGAATCTCCCCCGTGGGACGCCTCCCGCCCCGACCCCGGCCCGGACGACCTCGTCTTGGGACGCGAGGCCTTCCGCCGCGCCCTCGCCCGCGCCATCCACGCCTCCGAGGCCGTGCCCGACGTGGACCTCCTCATACGGACGGGTGGAGAACAGCGTCTCAGCGACTTTCTCCTCTGGGAATGCGCCTACGCCGAACTGGTCTTTCTGCCGTGCCTCTGGCCCGATTTCACCCAGGACGACCTGGCCGAGGCCCTGCGGGATTTCGCCGGCCGCGAAAGGCGTTTCGGTCGTGTCGCGGCCGCGGGCTGAAGCGGCGACCCGACCGCCCGACTCCACACCCGCCGCTGCGCCGCTCTTCCTTGTAATCGCGCGCTCATTTCTTGTGTGTCTCGTCGTCGCACCTCGATCTGGGGACGTCGCCGCACCCTGCGCGTCTACCGCACTTCGGCTACGCCAGACCCCCGTGCAGGGTGGGCCAGCCCTTTCATATCTTCTAGGTTACGACCGACGCTGATCCCCATCGTAGAGGTAGGGCATGACGCCATCGGTTCCCCCTCGGCACAGATCCTCGCCCGGGTCCACACGAGGGGACATCTTCCTGCCCCTGGTCGGCCGCACCCGGGAGCTGGCGGAACTGGAAGCCGCCGTAGAGGGATCCACCGCACCCGACGGCTCCGACAGCCCCCGCACCGTGCTCCTCACCGGGGAGGACGGCGTGGGAAAGTCCCGCCTGGCCCGGGAGTTGGCCTCCCGCATGCAGGCGAGGGGATGGACCGTAGCCCACGGCCGCGCCTACCCGATGGAGCGGGGCGTGCCGTATGCCCTCTTCTCCGACGCCCTCCTGCCGGTCCTCAAAGAGCTTCCGGCGGAGACGATTTCGGTCCTGAGCCGGGGAGGACAGGCGGAGCTCAGCGTACTCTTTCCCGCACTGGCGAAGCATGCCCGTGACGTGCCCCGTCCCCGTTCCGGCGGGAATCCCGAGGAATTCCGCACCCGCATCCTGTGGAACTTCACTGAGTTCCTGCAGGCCTTCGCCGAACGGACCCCGCTCCTCCTCATTCTGGAGGATCTGCACTGGGCCGACGAATCCTCCCTGCAGCTTCTGCACTTCGTCGCCCGCAGGATCGGCGATCGGCGCGTATTCCTCCTCGGCACCTATGCCGATCCCGCTTCGGAGCCTGCTCCGGGCCTCGACCAGGTCAGTCGCTCCCTGCTCTCCCTCGGCTCGGCTCGGCCCGTTCGCCTCAGCCCTCTGGACCAGGACCAGGTAAAGGAACTGGTGTGCAGAACCTTCGGTACGTCGGAACGGCTCGTGGGGGAGTTTTCGGCCCTCCTCTACGGGTGGACCCGGGGGAGCCCCTTCTTCGTTGAAGAGATCCTCAAATCCCTTGTGGCGGGGGGCAAACTCGTCTACCGGAAGGGCACATGGAGCGGGTGGGACGCCCGGGATTTCGACCTGCCCGGCAGCGTGCGGGCGGCGGTTCTCGCGCGGGTGGAACGGCTTTCCGCCGATGCCCGAACTCTCCTTCAGGAGCTGGCGGTCCTTGGGAACCGGGCCGGTCACAGTCTCATCGCCGCCGTTTCCGCTTTGGACCAGGAGGCGCTTCTCGATGCCCTGGCCGAGCTACGCCGCCATCGCTTCATCCTCGAGGTTCCGGCGAAGACGGAAGTGGTCTATGAGGTGCTGCAACCCATCGTGCGCCAGACCGTCTACGAGAACCTGGGGATGCAGCGAGCCCGGCTCCTCCATGCCCGTGTGGCCGAAGCTGTCGAAGCGTTTCGGGGGGAGGATGCGCTGCTCCATGCCGACGAGCTCGCGTATCATCTCCTACGGACCGACGCGCCCGGGCTTGCGGGCAAGGCCCGCCACTATCTGGTCCATGCGGGCCGCGAGGCCCTGGAACGCCACGCCGACCAGGAGGGCGTGAAGTACCTGGAAGCCGCCCTGGAGCGCATCCCCGCCGGGGAGGATCAGGAGCGGGAAGCGGTCCTCCTCGATCTTGCACGAGGCAAGCTCCGCCTGGGAGAGCACCGGTCCGCCATCTCCATCCTGGAAGACCTTCTTGCCCGCGCGGGTGAGGACCCGCCCCGGCGGGCCGAGCTCCACAGGCAACTGGCGTTGGCCCACCGGCTGCACGGCGATCTTTCCGCGGCCCTGCGGGAGTTGGATCTGGCGGCGCACCATGCCGAAGAAGGCGGCGTCAACCTCGTCCCCATCCGCATGGCACGCGCCCAATGCCTCCAGGATCTGGGAAGGGGAACCGCGGCCAGGGACGAGCTCCAGGCCTGCCTTCCTCTGGCCGAAGCCGCGGGGGACGCCCGCCTGCTGGCCCGTGTTCACCGCTCCCTGGCTCTGCTCCATGTCTGGATCGGGCCCCCGGAGGAAGCTCGGCGGCACGCGCGCCGGGCCATCGAGCTCGCCCGGGAAGCGGGGGACCGGCATACCGAGTTCTGGGCCCGCTGGGGGCTGGCCATTCAGGCCGGAATGATGGGGAATACCGAGGAGATGCGGGAGGACGCGGCCCGGGCCCAGGAACTCGCCGATGAGATCCGATCTCCCGTGCTCCGCCTGTGGACCAACGAACTCTTCATCGAAGTGGCCTACGCCACAGGCGACTGGGGTACGGGCATCGTCCTCGGCGAGCAGTCCATCGCGGCGGCCCGGGCGTTAAACCAGCGCGTCCTTCTGCCGCGGCTCCTGGTCTGGACTTCCCTCTTCTACGTGGGGCGCGGCGACCTGGAACGAGCCGAGAGTCTCGTCGAGGAAGCGATCCGCATCTCCGGCATTGCTCCGGCGGACGATGAGGCAGGTGAGGATGAGGGCGAGGACAGGGACGTGCATCTCGTGGTCCCCGGCTATATCGGGCTCGCGTATTACCTGGTCGGAATCGAAGAATACGAGCGCGCCATCGAAGCGGCGCGTAAAGGGCTGGAGATTGCGGAGGGCACCGGCTACATCCTCTGGGCCATCCACCGCCTCCTTCCCATTCTCGCCGAAGCGTGCCTGTGGGCCGGGCGAATCGACGAGGCCGAGGAACTGGGGCGGCGTATGCGCACCCACGCCGAAGCCATGGACCACAAGCTGGGTTTTGCCTGGGCCGATGCCTGCGACGCACTCGTGTGTTGGAAGCGCGGCGATTCTCAGGGCGGAGCGGTTCTCATGCGCAGAGCGGCGGAGCGCCTGGAGGAGATTCCCATGATCCCCTATGCGGCGCGGATCCGGCGCCAGCTCGCAGGGCGCCTGGCCGAAATCGGAGACATTGAAGGATCCCTGGCCGAACTCCGCCGCGTACACGACACCTTCGCCGAGTTGGGTGCGCGTAAAGAGCTGGAAAAAGCACGTATCCAGTTCCGGGAGGTGGGTCACCGTCCGCCGCCGCGCGGCGCCGGAGAGGGGCTTGCGGGCCTCACCGCTCGGGAGCAGGAAATCGCCCGCTTGGTCGCCCAACGCATGTCCAACAAGGCCATCGCCCGGGAGCTGGGAATCTCACCCCGCACCGTGAGCACCCACCTCTCCAATATCTTCCAGAAGCTCGACGTACATAGCCGAGTCCAGCTTGCGGATCTCCTGAGAGCCCAGGGTGTGCTGGACGCCTGAGCGCCCGTCCGGGATCCGGTGTGCTGGACCTCGGTCGCGCCCCGGGCACGGACCCGACTTCGCCTATTTTAGGGGGCCTTCCAGCCTCCCTTCCGCATTCAGGGACCAGACCTCGTCAGCCAGAATGCGAGGATCTTCCTCGTCGTGGCTCACCAGGAGCAGGGGGACATTCCGCCGCTCCGCCCACTCGCGAACCGTGCGGGTCAGCTGCTGGCGCAGCGGCCGATCCAGAGCCGAAAAAGGCTCGTCCAGAAGGAGGATGCGCGACGCGGCGAGCAGCGCCCGTCCCAGAGCCACGCGCTGTGCCTCCCCACCCGACAGACGGCGAGGACGGCGACCCAGGAGATGGCTAATCTGGAGCATATCCGCCATCTCTACCACGGCATCCGACGATGCTCCGCCGTAGCCCAGGTTGTCGCGGACGGAAAGGTGCGGGAAGAGGAGGATGTCCTGGGGGGACCACCCTACCCCTCGGTCCCACGGCGGCAGGAAGACCCCCGTGGCGGAGTTCTGAAAGCAGACCGAACCCACCGAAATATGTCCCGCCACGCGCGGCGCTACGCCGGCCACCGCTCGCAGGAGGGAGGTCTTTCCCGCTCCCGACGGCCCGACCAGGGCTACGAAGCGATGGCGGGTCTGCATGGTGACGTTGAGCTCGGTGGCGCCCAGCGAGAGGGTGAACGAGAGGTTCAGCATGGTGCCCGCCTACCGGCCCCGGGGGTGCTCGAGGATCCGCCGCTGGCGGCGGTTGAGAGTTTCGTACCCTATGAGCGCGCCAAGGGAAAGAAGAACGCTGGCGCCGACGAGGATCCAGGTGAGACTGCGTCCGGAGGGGGTCTCGAGGAGGGTGTACACGGCCAGAGCGATGGTGCGTGTATGCCCCTCTACGTTCCCTGCCAGGACGACGGTGGCACCGAATTCTCCCAGCGCTCGAGCGAAAGCGAGGACCGCTCCGGCTACGATCCCGGGCAGGGCGAGGGGGAGGGAGACGCGCAGGAACGTCGCCCGCCGAGGGACACCGAGGGTCAACGAGAGGTCCTCGTAGCGGGAGTCCACGGCCTCGAACGCCCCCCGAACCGACAGGACGTAGAGGGGCATCCCCACCGTGAGGGCGGCCAGGGTGGCGCCCATCAGGGTGAAGGGCACGGGAAGCCCCGCGGCCGCCAGCGCTGCGCCCAGAGGGCTGCGCGCGCCCAGCAGGGAGAGGAGGAGAAAGCCCGTCACCACGGGTGGCAGAACCAGGGGAACCAGGAGGACCATGGAAACGGCGGTCTTTCCCGGAAACTCCCGGCGGGCGAGGAGCCACCCGAAGCCCACGGCCGGCGCAGCCCCCAGAAGGGTGGCCATGAGCGCCACCAGAATGGAAAGGCGCACCGCAGACCATGGGTCGGGCAGCGACGCCTCAACCGGCGGGGCTTCGGCCGGGGCAGCGGCCCGGGAGCCGGCCGGAGTGAACCCCGCCTCACGGAAGATGCCAGCCGCCACGGCCCCGCCGACGAACTCCAGGAAACGTGCGGCAGCCTCCGGGTGCCGGCTCCCGCGTAGGACGGCGCCATAGTAGGCGATAGGTTCGTGGCTCTCAGGCGGAAACGTGAAGGCGACCCGCACCTGGGGATCGGCGTGGGCGTCGGTGGCGTACACCACCCCCGCCGGCACGTCCCCGCGCGCCACCCACTCCAGGACGCCGCGTACCGAACCACCCCGCACCACATGGGGCGCCACCTCGTCCCACACGCCCACGGAGGCGAGCGCCTCCCGCGCGTAGCGACCGGCGGGGACGTTCTCTCCGGCCAGGGCCAGGAGCGGCACGCCGTTCAGCGCCCGGGGGCCTTTCGGGGCGGGCGCGCCCGCCGGCACGATGAGGACCAGCTCGTTGCCCGCAACTCGACACGCCGAAGCGCTGTCCAGGGCGCCGCGTTGGGCGAGCCACCGGATCCAGTGGACGTCGGCGGAGAAGAAAAGATCCGCACGACCGCCCTCCACCACCTGGGGCGCGAGGCGGGAGGTCGCGTCGAAGGAGAACCGCACCGGGGCGCCGCCCCGCGCCTCCCATTTCTGGGCGATCCGAGGAAGGACGTCCGTGAGGCTGGCCGCAGCCAGCGCAAGCAGCGGCTCCTCCTCGGCAGAGAGGGGCGCAGATACCTCCACGGGGCTGTGCCCGGTGCCCACTCCGGACGGGGGCGGCGCCTGGCCGTGCGCCGGGGGCTGCGGGGCCAGAAGGGGAAGAAGGGTTGCGAGGAGGATTCCCCGGAGTCGCCGCGACCTCTGCCGCACCCCGTCAGGCAGCGCGACGTACCGCGCCCCCGCACGGCGGGGTTTCCTCGGGCGCGCGTCGGTGCGCCGCCGCGTCCGTTCCGGACGTCTTCCTCTGCGGATTCCCTTCAGTCCGATGGTGATCCTCCCGCTCAGGCATCCCACTCCGGTCCCAGGCACGGCCCGGGCGCATTCCCAACATAACCGGCCCGTCTTTCTCTGCCGATACTCGCCTCGAGCTCCGCTTCCCCGGACGCGGCGTCGACTTAAGGGTGCGCTTCATCGGGGGTTGCGGCTCCCCGCGGCGGGGGCACTGTAATAGGTGAGAGGCCTGCCTCCCCGCCCGGGGCGGCCCGCCGTCCAAGCGCAGCCCGGAGCCTGCTTCATGCCGCCCACCACGTACGAGACCGAAATCGAAGTCCGCAGCTACGAGTTGGATTCTTTCGGGCATGCGAACCACGCCGTCATGCTCAACTACCTCGAGCACGCCCGCTTCACGGCTCTGGCCCAGGGGGGGTTCCCCTATACCGAACTGGAGCGCCGAGGATGGGGTGTCTACGTTGTACGCATCGAGGTGGACTACCTCAAGGAGGCACGCCTCGGGGACCGCCTTCTCATCCGCACCACCGCCGAGTCGCCCGGGAGAGCCAGCATGGTCCTGGCCCAGGAAGTTTCCCGCAGGGACACGGGGGACGTGGTGGCCCGGGCGCGGGTCACCGCCGTGTGGGTCAACGAGGAGCGTCGCCCTGTGCGAGTACCCCGGGAGGTCCGGGCCGCCTTCGGTTGGTGAGGGGTGCGCCGTCCCGAAGTGTCGGGTCACGCGGTCCCCGTGTGGGGAGGGGGGCCGCGTCCGCCTGTGGAATGGCGCGCCACGCCTGCGGGGACCGTCCCCTACTTGACGGGCGCTTCCCGGGCGTCGATCCTCTCCTGCCCCGTCTATACAGCTCGGACATCTGAGGTTCAACCCATGACTGCCACGACCCTCGCCGCCCCCCTTCCCGGTTCACGCCGTCCACGCCGGGGACATTCCTCCCTGAAGCGGGCCTGCGTGACCGCCCTGGCCGGATTCATCCTCCTGCCCGTCGCGGCCCCGGCCCAGATGGGAGGGGACGGCTCGCCCTCGCCCTTGGCGGCCCACTGCGCGCCGGACAATGGGGGCATCACCCTGCCGGATGGATTCTGCGCCATCCTGGTCACCGACGGCCTCGGCCCGGCCCGACATCTGGACGTGGCCGCCAATGGGGACGTCTTCGTGGCACTGCGGGACCGGCGCACCCGGCGCGGCGGTCCCGTGGAGCGGGGCGGTATCGCCGTGCTACGTGACACCGACGGCGACGGGCGGGCCGACGAGATCCGCCGCTGGGGAGATGTGGGAGGCAACGAAATCCTCCTCGCTCCCGGATATGTCTACTTCGCGCCCAACGACGGCGTCTGGCGCTATCCGCTGAAGGAGGGCTCCATGGAGCCGGCGGGCCCCCCCGAGATCCTGGTCAGCGGGCTCCCCGATACCCGCAACCACACGGCCAAGAGTGTGGCCCTGGCCCAGGACGGAGCTATGTACGTGAACATCGGCGCGCCCTCCAATGCCTGCCAGGTGGAGCCCCGCACCAAGGGGTCGCCGGGTCAGGACCCCTGTCCCCAGTTGGAACGACGGGCGGGGATCTGGCGGTTCGATGCCACCCGCAGAGGCCAGACCCAGGAGGACGGATCGCGCTTCGCTACCGGCCTGCGGAACGTGGTGGCGCTGCGCATGCACCCTGAGAGCCAGGTGCTGTACGGGGCCGTGCACGGACGGGACCAGCTCTACCAGCTCTGGCCCGACCTCTACACGGTGGAGGAAAGCGCCGAGAAGCCCTCCGAGGAGTTCGTGCGCATCGAAGAAGGAGATGACTTCGGATGGCCGTACTGCTACCACGACCCGGAAACCAACCGCAAGGTCCTAGCGCCGGAATACGGCGGCGACGGAAAGAAGGTTGGACGCTGCGCCGGGAAGAAGATGCCCCTCCTGGGTCTCCCGGGACATTGGGCACCCAACGATCTGGAGTTCTACACGGGCACCCAGTTCCCCGCGCGCTACCGTGGCGGCACCTTCATCGCCTTCCACGGCTCGTGGAACCGGGCCCCCCTCCCCCAGGACGGATATCGGGTGACTTTCACGCCGGCGGAGGGGGACGGTTTCGCCGCCGAGTGGGAGGTCTTCGCCGACGGATTCCGTCCCGCCGACGGAGGCGTGGAGAACCTGACCCGACCCGTCGGCCTGGCCATGGGGCCTGACGGATCCCTCTACATCTCCGACAGCGTACGAGGAAAGATCTGGAGGGTGGTTTACCGCGGACGGTAGCGCGCCGGGAGGAAGATGTCGCGCCTACCGCGGACGGTAGTTGAACTGGAGGGACGCCCCGAAGCGCCGGTAGTACGCATTGCCCACGTCCGTCTCGGCTCGGGTCCACCCCAGGCGCACCGCGCCGTCCAGGTTCACCGCCAGGGGACGGGTAATCTGCACGTATGCGATGGACGCGTTATCCGCTTCTTCGCCGGGAACCAGGCGGGCAAAGTCCGTCTCGTGTACATAGCTCTTTCCTGTGAGCACGGCGAAGACGTTGAGGGACATCCGATCCGGCAGGGGCGCGTTGAGGAGCGCCCGGAAGCTCAGGGCATCGTACTCGGGCCGGTTGGAGTTGGAGCGGTTCCACGTGCCCTCCAGCCCGAGCTGCACCAGCATCAACCCCACATGGGTCCACTCCACCCCGGCATTCACGGTGCGATCCCGCCGGAAGGGGTCCGCCGGATCGAAGCTCCCCTGCTGCGGATATTCGGTCCACCCCACCCCCCCGTAGATGCGTACAGTGGATGAGGTGCCCCAGCGGGCCCCGCCCACCAGAGCGACCCCCCGCCGATCCAGGAGATCGAGCTGGGGAATCAACTCGAGGGCGCGATAGTCGGCGTTCTCGCCGGCGATGCTTGCGTCAAAGCTCACGCCGTCGAAGGAACGGGTGACCATGCCCAGGGATCCGCTGGCGGTGAGGTAGCCGGGCTGGAGAAAGAGGGGCATGGGAGGCCGGTCGTGGATGGACCGACCCCGCACCTCCATCCGGGTCGTGAGGCGCCCCCAGCCACCCACACTCTGCAGGTAGCGCAGGGACGCGCTTCCCGCCCATTCCCGGGGGGCGTAGTCACGAACGGCGAAGCCCGTGGCCGCCGACTGACGCACGCCGCCGTCGGCCTCGAGCCGCAGGGCCCTCCCGGGCGCCTCGAAGAGGGAAAGATCGAGGCGCGTAGCCACTTCCCCCACAGCGGCGGTGGCGTGGTCGGTACTGTCCACGACCGGGACCGTCACGGCGGAAAAATTGCCCGAGTAGGCCTCCACCGACCCCCCCATGGTGATGACGAAGTCCCGAACCGTCACCTGGGCGGCGGCGGGGGTGGCGGCAGACGCCGCGACAAGGACTCCCAGGAGGAGCATCTCAGCCGGAAGACGCCACAGGCGCCCCTTCACGAGGCCACCCATCCGATGCGCTGCCGGAAGAGCTGTGCGCGAATCAGGAGCTGATCGCGGTAGGACTCGAGTTGCTTCCGATAGGCCTCCAGCTCCTGGATGCGTTCCTCCAGGGTGAGGGGCCGGCCCTGGGCGCCGGTGGAGTCGGGAGAGATCTCCCCGGCCCCCGGCGGGCGGGCGGTGACCACCGGCACACGGGTATCGTCGAAGCGTCCCGTTGCGGCCAGAAAGTCCCGGCGGGTGCGCTCCATGCGCTCCCGGTCCCGCAGGGACTGAATCTCCCGATCCACCCGCTGGATGACCGTGTCGGCGGCGGCGGCGCGTCGTTCCAGGAGCTGCGCCTTGGCCTCCAACTCCATGGGCCCGTCCCGGGGATCGAAAGTGATCTCGGGCAGAACCACGGGATTCAGGCGAAGGGCGCCCTGGGCCTCCGCCTCCAGCTCCTCCAGCTCATTGGAGAGATCCCTCCACAGAAGATCCAGACGCGCCCGCTCCTGGCTGCTGCTGGCGGCGTCCATCTGGGCCAGGAGCTCCTCCAGGCGCACCGTGATGATGTCAATGAGGGCCTGCCGCGCCCGGTCGAGGCGCTCCCGGGCTTCGTTCACGCGCTCTTCCTGGTCCCTGTAGGGAGCGCTCCGGTCCTGGACCAGGGCGAAGGCCCGCTCAAGAGCCTGTTCGTCTCCCGAGCGGCGCGCCCGTGTTACCTCCTCGAGCGCCGAGGAGAACTGGCGCTCCACTACAGAAAAGGCACTTCGTGCCGCTTCATGGGCGTCCCGGGCCGCCCGGTACTCCAGGCGTCGCTGGGCGAGCAGGTCTTCCGTGGACTGGGCCGCTGTCGTGGTCGGCACACCCAGGAGCGCGCCGCAGGCCAGCGCCGCCAGGAGCGCCCCCGGCGACCAGCGCCGCGTGTTCATCCCTGAATCCCGTACTTCTCGAGCTTGTAGTAGAGGGCGCTGGGTTTGAGCCCAAGGAGGCGGGCTGCTTCCGCCTTGACGCCCTCCGCCTGTTCCAGGGCCTGTCGCAGAAGGCTCTCTTCCATTCCCTCTACGACCTGGTTCAGGTCCACCCCGGATTCGGGAAGCGTCACGGCACGGGGCGCCGCCGCGTCTCCGCTACGGCGCGGGGCGACCGGGGGCGCCAGCGTCGTTCCCAGGGGCGGGATGTCGGAAGCGTTCAGCTCCTCCCCCTCCGCCATGACCAGAGCACGCTCGATGACGTTCTCCAGCTCCCGCACGTTGCCCGGCCAGTCGTGGGCGGCAAGAGCCTTCAGGGCCTCGGGGGTGGCCGCCCTCACGGAAGATGCAGTGCGATCCCGAAGCTTCTCGATGAAGTGCCTTACCAGCAGGGGGATGTCCTCGCACCGCTCCCGGAGCGGAGGGAGGGTAAGGGGAACCACATGGAGCCGGTAAAAAAGATCTTCCCGGAAGGCCCCGCCCGACTGCAGCTCCTCGGGCGTAGTGTTGGTGGCAGCAATGATGCGCACATCCACGGGGATGGTTTCCTCGCCGCCGACCCGCTCCAACTCCCGCTCCTGAAGGACGCGCAGAAGGCGCACCTGGGTGCTGTGCGGCACGGTGGCGATCTCGTCCAGGAAAAGCGTGCCGCCGTCGGCCAGCTCGAAACGCCCACGGCGCTGCTTTTCCGCACCCGTGAAGGCTCCCTTCTCGTGACCGAAGAGCTCCGAGTCCAGAAGGCTCTCGTTGAGTGCGCCGCAGTTTACCCGTATGAAGGGTCCGTCGCGGCGGGGTGAGCCCGCGTGGATGGCGCGGGCGACCAGCTCTTTCCCGGTTCCCGATTCGCCGTAGATCATCACTGTGGAGTCGGAGCGGGCCACCCGATCGATCCAGCGGAAGACCTCCTGCATGGGCGGAGATTCACCCACGATCTCTCCGTAGCGGGCAAGGCCCTCTTCTTTGAGGGAGATGTTCTCCACCCGCAGCGCCACGTTTTCCCGCCGCAGGCGCGCCCGCTCGGCGTGGTCGGCGAGGAGACGGTCCACTTTGACGCCGAACTCTTCCGAGCTGAACGGCTTGGTGATGAAATCGGCGGCCCCCAGCTTCATAGCCTCCACCACCTTCTCGATGGTGCCGTGAGCGGTGATGACCATCACCTCGGTGGCCGGAGCTGACTCCTTCACCCTGCGCAGCACCTCGATGCCGTCCATGCGGGCCATCTTCAGGTCGGTGATGACCAGCTCCGCCGCCGCCTCCTCCAGGAGGGCCAACCCCTGCTTTCCGCTTGCCGCCGAGCGCGTACGGTGACCTCTCCGCCTGAGAAGGAGCTCCAGCCCCTCTCGCATGGAGTCGTGGTCGTCGATGATGAGAATGTCGGCCATGGCTGCCCGCATTTAATACGCGTCGGCGGTGAACGCCGCTGTGCGATCCCCGCCTGGGAAATATACGCGGAATTCGGCCCCGCTCCCACCAGCTTCCCGCGAGGACCCCACCAGCTCCACCCGTCCTCCGTGGGCCTCGGCGATCTTACGAACGATGGCCAGGCCCAACCCCGCCCCCTGCTGCTTGTCGCTCACGAAGGGTTCGAATATCCGGTCTCTGACTTCAGGATCCACCCCGGGGCCGTCGTCACGAACCGAGATCACCACCTCGCCGTTCTGGCGGGAAGCACGGAGGGTGACCCGGTCGGCCGCCTGGGCGGCATTGCGCAGGAGGTTCAGCACCGCCCGTTTGGCGTGGTGCGCGCCTACCCGCGCCGCGAGGGGCTCTTCGGGGAGGACCACCTCGAGGCTGGCGCCCCGCTCCTCCATCTCCATGCGGACCAGTTCCGCCGCCTCCAGGAGGGGACTGCGCAGATCGGCGGCTTCGGCCTCCGAGTTCATGGGACGGGCGAAGGTCAAGAAATCGTCGATGATGCCGTTGAGGGCCGAGACTTCCTGGCGGATGCGACACAGGAGTCGCCTCCGTTCCTCGGGATCCTCGGCCTCCACCGCCGCCGAGGCAAAGAGTTCCAGTCCCCCCAGCGGGTTGCGGATCTCATGAGCGACCTGCGCCAGCATGAGCCGGAGCTGCTCGTCGCGCTCCAGGATTCCTTGACGCATGCGCTCCATGGCCCCGCTGAGGCGTCCCATCTCAGCGACACCTTCTACCGCCACCGGCTCATCCAAGCGCCCCCGCTCGATGCGGAGCGCCACCCCGCTGAGGCGTTCCAGCGGCCGTACCACCCTTCCGGCGAGGAGGATCCCCAGGAAGGCGGCGAGAAGGGCGGCCAGGGCCGACCACAGAATCAGATTCTTGCGCAGACTGGACAGAGGGGAGAGGTAGTCGGCGGGCATGAGCACCGCCAACACCAGGTCCGACTGCTCGAGGAGGGCAAAACCCCATTTGTATAGCTGCCCGTCGAGCCCGCGAAACGCCGGCGTCGTGGCGTTGCCGTCGCGACGGGCTGCGGCCAGTTCGGTTTGAAAGCCGTCGAGGAACCGAAGCGGCGTGCCGATGGGAACCGAATCGGCCGGCAGCGTGCTGACCAGGGCACGGTTGTCGCCGTCCACGATGTAGGCCTCCCGCACATACCGCAGGAGACGCCGCAGGCGGTTGTGGGTAAGGGTCCAGGCCATCTCGTCTTCATAGCCCGGCTCCAGCCCAAGGAGTAGAGAAGCCTGCAGCCCCGTCTCCGCCGCCGCGCCGGCGATCCACGAGGCCCGGCGGTCGAGTTCCGCCTCCACGGCCCGGCTCGCCTCACGCCACGCAAGGTATCCGCCTCCGGAGGAAACGATGACCGCGAAGGCCACGAACACGGCCATGAAAAGCCGGCGCATGGACATGGGTCAGCTACCGCACGCGACGCGCTCGATGCGCACGTCGGCAAAACGCAGCGGCTCCGGTGTCCGTGGGGCCACGACGATGTGAAAAGGCACGTGGGTGCGGGCGGCCGGGGAGCAGAAGTCCCCGGGGATGCGTTCGAAGACCTCGGTCAGCGTTCCATCGTCCACCTGCAGGATGCGCCGCACCTCCACGCTGTCGCCGGCTTCGCCGCGCACGCCCACAATGGCCACCACCACCATTTCCTCGTCGAAGGATACAGAGGGCAACGGGCGGGTGGGCGCGTGCTCGTTCCAGAATGCCTTCCATTCGGTCTCATCGGTGTAAACCGCCGGGGATCGCAGACTGGAGGAGGTATCGTCTCCCCGGTCCAGCTCTCCGAAGGGGACGCTGCCAGCGTACACCGAAACGAAGTTCTCTCCCACCGTTCCGTCGCGCAGCGACTGGGTCGCGGCCACGACCCTGGAGGCCGCCGGATCAGGCCCGGCGCCCACGGGAGTGAGGTTGGCCAGAGAACCGTCGGCACACCGGATCCAGCGAGCTTCCTCGCCGCGGGAGTCGTCCCGAATAACGAGGGTGATGCGGGTTCGTGTGACGCCGCACTCCGGCTCCAGCTCCTGAGAGAGGTCCGGAACGAAGAGCTCCAGGCCCTTTACCTCATTGACCTGGGTGATGAAGGAAGCGTATCCGGCGGCGAAGGCCGCAGGGTCGCCGGGTGCGCGGCTCTCCGACTCGTCCCCGGTGAGGCCGCGGTACCGGATGGCCTCATAGCGGGTCCAGAGGCCCGAAGAAGCCCATTCCACCCGCTGGATCAACTCCCCCTGGCCCAGGCGCAAAGGAACCTCGAGGGTAACCTCCGCCGATCCGAACTGTCCGAAGCGCAGCGTCCCGGGCGGCGTGGTCCCGCTGTCGCCGCATCCCGAAACGGCCAGAACGAGAAGGGAGACCAGGAAAAGCCACGGACGTCCCCGGCCCGCCGCCTCTTGCGGCGGGCTCCTCCGGCGGACACTCTGGCGAACATGGATCATCGTCTTCGACTCAAAGAGCTCCTCGTCGAACGATCGGTGCGTCTCGGCGATTTTACCCTGGCCAGCGGCGCACGTTCGTCCTACTACGTGGACGCGCGCCGCACCACCATGTCGGCGGAAGGCCAGATGTTGGTGGGACGCCTGGCCTTCGACGCCATCGTAGCCAGCGAGCTCAACGTCACCCACGTGGGCGGGCTCACCATGGGAGCCGACCCCGTGGCCTACGCCATCGCCCACAGGAGCTGGCTGGACGGCAGGCCTCTGGACGCCTTCAGTGTCCGTAAGAAAGCGAAGCAGCACGGTACGGGCCAGCGTATCGAGGGCGGTCTGCCCCGCGACGCCGCCTGCCTGGTCATCGAGGACTCCATGACCACCGGCAATTCGGCCCTGGAGGCGGTAAGCGTCCTGCGGGCGTTCGGAGCCCGCCCCCTGGGCGTGCTTACCGTCGTGGACCGGCAGGAGGGCGGGCGAGAGCGCTTGGAGGCGGAGGGCCTTCCCCTCATCGCCCTCTTTTCCGGGCCGGAACTCCTGAAGGAAGCTCAGTCCAGGAGCCGAAGCGGCATGACCAGACAGAGGTAGTCGGGAACCTCCCCCTCGTCGCCGACGGGTTCGATGGTGGCGGCCCGCTCGGGAGCCTTGAACGCCAGCTTCACCTCATCGGTAGGCATGTACCGCAACACCTCCAGGAAATAGTTGGCGTTGAATCCGATCTCGAGCTCTTCCCCGTCGTAGGCGAGCTCCAGCTCGTCGTGCCCCTCCCCAAGGTCGGGCGTGAGGACGTTGAGGTGGACCCGTCCCGGCTCAAAGGTCATACGAATGCGGTGGGTCTGATCCGAAGCCACCACCGCCATCCGCCGCACCGCCGACTCGAAACCCTTCTTCGCCACCACGGCGATCTTGTCGTTGTCCCGGGGAATCACCTGCTCATAGTTGGGATAGCTCCCCTCGATGAGGCGGGTGTAGACCTCCGTTTCCTCTGCGCGGAACCCCAGATGATTTCCGCTATGGGAGACCTGCAGGGTGTCCTCGTCCTTGAATAGACGCTGCACCTGCTGCAGGGCCGCCGGGGGCACGATGAAATCCGCCGACGGGGCATTGGTGGGTTCGGTCTTGACCCCCATGCGCGCCAGCCGGTGACCATTGGTGGCCACCATCCGCATCTCTCCGTCCCTCAGCTCCCACAAGACCCCGTTCAGGATGGGGCGGCTCTCCTCAGTGGAAACGGCAAAGGAGGTATGGTGGATGAGGCCGTGGAGCGTCTTCCCCACCGCCTGCCACCCCTCGCTGAAATCCAGATCGGGCAGGGAGGGAAACTCGTCGGCGGGAAGACCGTTGAGCTTGAAGTGGCTACGGCCGCAGCGCAGCTCGATCTGATCTCCCCGCGTCGAAATCTCCACCGGCTCCTCGGGCAGCTCCCGGGCGATCTCCTGCAGTTTCTTTCCCGGAGCGGTAAGGCTTCCCGCCTCCCTGACGTCGGCCGGAACCCGGACGCGCACCGAGACATCCAGATCCGTGCCACTCAACCACACCCCGTCTTCCCGAGCTTCCATGAGGATGTTGGAAAGAACGGGTAGCGTGGTCTTGGAAGGGATGCTGGCAGAGACTGCGGCGATTCCGGAGTGAAGGTTCTGCCGGGTAATGGTGAAGTTCATGGAGGTGTAGCTCCTGACACGGTTCAGGCTGGGGCGATGCCGTGGTTTCCCACGAGTGTTTCAAGCTATCTCTCTATTGATCTAAAAAGAATAGTCGTAGTAGAGGGTGTGGAACTGTGGAATACTCCCGTGGGATGCCCACGTCGGCACTGCGGCGCACGGCTTTTCTTCCCGAGCGGAGGTGTGGACCCATGGTGGAGGATACGGGGAAATCTCCAATGCCCGTGCGGTGGGCCCGGAAATTCTGTAGAGAACCGGGGAATGGATCGAAGATTTCCACAGGGCCTCCCATCACGGTTTCCGTTCCAGTTCCTCCCGGGTCTCATCTACGAGACGGCGAAACTCGGGATCCTGGTTCATGGCCTCCTCTACCTTGCGGATGGAGTGGATGACCGTGGAGTGGTCGCGTCCGCCGAAGAGATTTCCAATCCGGACCAGGGACGTTCCCAGCGTTTCTTTGATGAGGTACATGGCAACCTGGCGAGGCACGGTCAAGTCTTTCGTGCGCCGTTTGGACGCCAGCGCCTCAGGGCGGACCCGCCAGCGGCTCGCCACTACCTCCCGAATCCGCTCCGGAGAGAGGACGGGTCCGTCGTCGCGGTGCCGTGCCAGAACACCCTGGAGGGCGGTACGGGCGAGGTGCAGCGTGATCTCCTGGTGGGTCAGCGAGGAGTACGCCAGGAGCTTGATGACCGCGCCTTCCAACTCGCGGACCGAGGCCCGGCAGGACTGGGCGATGAACTCGATGACCTCGTCGTCCAGGGTGATGTGGTCGTCCTCCGCTTTCTTGCGGAGGATGGCCATGCGGGTCTCGTAGTCGGGGGGCTTGATGTCCACCACCAGGCCCCACTCGAAGCGGGAGACGAGGCGTTCTTCCAGGCCGGGGATCTCTTTCGGGGGTCGGTCGCTGGTGAGGATGATCTGCTTCTGGGCGTCGTAGAGGGCGTTGAAGGTGTGGAAGAACTCCTCCTGGGTCCGCTCCTTTCCCTCCAGGAAGTGAATGTCGTCCACCAGGAGGAGGTCCATCTCGCGGTAGCGGCGCCGGAAGGCGGGCATGGCCCCCTGCTGGATGGACGTGACCAGCTCGTTGGTGAACTGCTCCGACGAGAGATAGGCGATGCGAAAGGCGGGATCCCGCTGCAGGATCTCGTGCCCCACGGCGTGCATGAGGTGGGTCTTGCCCAGACCCACGCCGCCGTACAGGAAGAGAGGGTTGTACATCCGGGCAGGACGCTCGGCCACCGCACGGGCGGCGGCGGCCGCCAACTGGCTGTTGGGTCCCACCACGAAGCGGTCGAAGGTGTAGCGTTCGTTGAGTCGGGGCGCCGGGGCGGCGGGGCCGTGACCCGCCGCTCCGGAGGCGGAGGCGCTTGCATCGACGGCGCCCCGCGGGCCCGCGTCGGCCGGGAGGGTGGGAATCTCTGTCGGCGCGGGAATGGGCGCCGTTTCCTGACTGCAGGCGACGGAGATCCTCAGGGGACGCCCGGTCACCTGGTGGGCCGCGTCGGCGAGGAGGGGCCCGAATTTGTCTTCAAGCCACTCCACGTGGAAGCGGGACGGGGCCTCCAGGGTGAGTTCGTCGGCGGTGAGGGACTGGGCGGAAGCGGCGGAGACCCAGGTGCGGAAGCTCTGCTCCGGGATCCTCTGGCGAACCAGATCCTGGATGCGGCCCCATAGCTCCGCGGCGGTCAACTCCACCTCGGCCATCCTTTCCGACTGTGAGCGCTCCGAACTCCTCCTCCCGAGAGGGGGCGCCGAAGCTAGATCAGAAATGTGGAAAAGTCAATTCGGGTGCGTAAACACTTGATCCTGAGAGGTTTTCCACGCCCTCTGCTCGCAGGGCGTTGACCGGGTTCGGCAGATGTAGCTATCTTTTCAAGCTCGTTTTCAAACGCATTGACTCCTGACCTGGGCGGGCGGGTATGAAGCCGACATATAGGCCGCGGAACCGGAAGCGCGTGAACAAGCACGGCTTTCGTGCGCGCATGAAAACCAAGGGCGGGCGGAAGACGCTGGCGCGTCGCCGACAGAGGGGCCGCAGCCGGCTGGTGGTTTCCGTCGGCGGAAAGTAAGCGCCCGGCCCGTGGACGGGCCCGTGGACGGGGAGCGCCTGCCACGATCTGCGCGTCTCCGGCGCACCAATGAGATTCGCAAGCTCCTGGAGCGGGGGAAGCGGAAGAGGATGCCGACCGTAGACGTCTTCTTTGCGCCTTCCCCCGTTTCGCGTTCCCGTTTGGGGCTCATCGTTCCCAAGTACGGGCGGGATATCGTGGCCCGTAACCTTGTGAAGAGGCGGCTCCGGGAGATCGGACGGCGGGAGATTCTTCCGGCCATGGATCTTCACGGCCTCGCCACCGACATTCTGGTCAGGGCCCGCCCGGCGGCGTACGAAGCCGACTACCATCGGTTGGCCCGGGAGGTGCAGGAAGCTGTGGAGGAGCTGTGCTGCGAAGAGCGCTGACGGGATTGATCCGATTCTACCAGGTGGCCATCTCGCCGTGGACGCCCGGCTCGTGCCGCTACGTCCCCACCTGCTCCGAATATGCCCGTCAGGCAGTGGGGCTCCACGGAGCGTTCAGGGGCGGGTGGATGGCGGTTCGGCGCATCCTCCGCTGTCACCCCTGGGGCGGTTACGGATACGACCCGGTACCGCCTCTGGAATCCATCGAACACCGGAATGAACACGCCCTCGGTGGGCGGTCAGAGCACATATGAGAACCGAAGTCCGTTTTCTTCTCGCCATGGTCCTTATGCTGGGTGTGCTCGTAGGGACCAACCTGCTCTTCCCCCCCATCCCGCCGGAAGCGGGCCCCATGGCGGACTCGCTTGCCGTCGACTCGCTGGGAGTCGGCGCCGCGGAGGGTGATTCCCTCGCCGCCGACACGGGAGTCGCGACGAGTGCCGGCGCCCCCGCAGAGGAAGCGGGCGAAAAAGCCGGGCCGTTGGGTATCCTGGGGCTCCCGGACACGGTTCCGGAACGATTCGTGACGGTGGAGGGCCCCCTCTTCCGCCACACCTTCACCACCCGCGGCGCGCAGGTGGTCTCCGCCGAGATGCTGGAGTTTCAGTCCTTCCGGCGGCCCGGAGTCGTAGACCTCATCCCCGAAGGCGCCCACGGGTACCTGGGGAATGAGCTGGTGGTGGGCAGGGACACCCTGGACCTCAAGAAGGTCTCCTTCGACGTGGAACCCGCCGACGGGATCGTACTGGTGGAAGGGGGAGAGCCCCAGGTTCTCACCTTCACGTATGATCGGCCGGACATCGGCTTCCGGTATCGGATCGAGTACGCCTTCGCTCCGGAGACCTATGCGGTCACCGTGCGCGCGAACGTTACCGGTCTCGACCGGCCCCTGCTGGTCACCGATCTGGGAGACGGCCTGGCCTTCGCCGAAGTGGATTCGGTGGGGGAATCCCGCGCCATGGCCTATGTGGCCAATCATGTCCAGGACGGGATTCGCTCCTGGAATCTGCATAAGAACGAACCCAGAATCCTGGAGGGGCCGTTTCTGTGGGCGGCGTTCCGGAGCAAGTTCTTCGTGCTCGCGCTCCTTGCCGGAGAGACGGACGCCGAGGTATCGGGAGAGGTGCCGGCCTACCTGGGCGGAATCCTGGTTTCACCCAGTGAGCTTCCCGAGCGGGCGGAGGTGCAGGTTACCCAGAGCCTGAGCGTGGACGGCTCCGTGGGATACCGCCTCTTCCTGGGTCCGCAGGAGTATGCCCGCCTCTCCACCCTGGGAGAGGGAATGGAGGAAGTGAACCCCTACGGGTGGAAGTTCTTCCGACCCATCGTGCGGCCATTCGTGTCCATCATCATGACCGTGCTCACCTTCATGCACGACCGGTTGAACCTGGGCTACGGCTGGGTCCTGATCATATTCGGTGTGCTCATGCGGGTGGTCCTGTGGCCGCTGAACCAGAAGGCGATGCGCTCGCAGATGAAGAACATGGCCGTGCAGCCGCTGATGAAGGAGATCCAGGCCAAGTACAAGGATCAGCCGGAGCGCCTGCAGAAGGAGATGATGAAGCTGTACAAGGAGCACGGGTTCAACCCCCTGGCCGGGTGTCTCCCCATGCTCCTTCCCTGGCCGGTGCTCATCGCCCTCTTCTTCGTCTTCCAGAACACCATCGAGTTGCGGGGTGTGTCCTTCTTCTGGCTGCCCGATCTGTCGGCGCCGGATCCGCTCTATATCCTGCCCATCCTCATGGGCGCGTCCATGTTCGTTCTGCAATGGATCACCCTGCGGTCTACCGATACGGACAACCCGCAGATGAAGATGATGATGTGGATCATGCCCATCTTCATGATGTTCATCTTCTACCGACTGGCGAGCGGGCTGAACCTGTACTACGCCACGGCAAACTTCGCCACGTTGCCCCAGCAGATCTGGCTGGCCAAGGAGCGTAAGAAGCTCCAGGCGAAGCAGCCCGTCAAGGCGGAGGCCAAGGCACCTCCGAAGCGGAGTGACTGACGGCCGAAAGGCTCCTTCGGTGTGGGCCCGGCGGTGGGTGTAAGCGAGATGCCGGGCAGCCGGGGCATGGACGCCCTGGATGTGGATACCATTGTGGCGCCGGCCAGTGCTCCGGGGCCGGGGGCGGTGGCCGTCGTGCGCCTGAGTGGGCCCGAGGCTCACGGCATTCTCCGGCGTCTCGCCCCGAAGCATGGCGGTGAGTTTCCCGTGCGCCGCGCAACCCTGACCCGTCTTATGGATCCCACCGACGGTTCAGAACTCGACCAGGCAATCGTCGTATCATATGCGGCACCCGAGAGCTATACCGGCGAGGACATGGTGGAGATCTTCACGCATGGGGGTACGCTCATCCCCGCTATGGTGGTGGAGGCGTGCCATACGCTGGGGGCGCGGGCCGCCGAGCCCGGGGAGTTTACCCGCCGCGCCTACTTGAGGGGGAAGATGGATCTGATCCAGGCGGAGGCCGTGGCCGACCTGGTGGGCGCCCGCAGCCGTGCCTTTCAGAAGGCGGCGCTGGCCCAGGTGGAGCGGGGTCTGTCTCGACGCGTGAGCCAACTTCGGGAGGGGCTCATCCATCTCGAAGCCCTGCTGGCGCATCATCTGGATTTTCCCGAGGAAGACGACGCACCGGTGCCCCTGGAGCAGATCCTGGAGCGTGCGGGTGAAGTGGAGGCGGAGGTGCGCCGGCTCCTCGCTACGGCTCCGGAGGGTCAGCTCCTCCGTGAGGGCGCCTTGGTGGTGCTTGCGGGGCTGCCCAACGCCGGCAAATCATCTCTGTACAATGCGCTCATCGGGGAGGAGCGCGCCATCGTCACCGAAGTGCCGGGCACGACGCGAGATCTCCTGGAGTGCGCCGTGGAGATGGGAGGATTTCCCTTCCGGCTCGCGGACACGGCAGGGCTGCGGGAGACGGAAGATCGTGTGGAGCGTCTTGGTGTGGAGGTGGCCGAGCGGGCCATGGCTGCGGCCGACGCCATCCTCTTCTGTGTGGAGGCGGGCCGGCAGCTCGTGGAGGCCGAACGGCACTTCCTCGCTCACGCCCCGGAGGTGCCGGTTCTCGTGGTGCGTACCAAGAGCGATCTTTTCGGGGGCGAGTGCCCGGGGGGGGAGGATGAAATCCCCCTGTCGGTGGTGACGGGCCTGGGGCTCGACGTGCTTCGCAGTCGTCTCGTGGAGATGGTGTATGCAGGCCTCATTGCGTGGGGAGAGGAAGTGCCGGTCCTCACCTCGCGGCGTCAGGCCGGGTCCATGCTACGCGCAGCGGAGGCGCTGGCGGCGTTTCGGCGGGACCTGGCGGAGGGGATTCCGGCGGAGGTGGCGGCTACGCACCTGGGAACCGCCGGAGTGGCCCTGGAGGAGCTCCTGGGAGTCATATCGGTGGAGGATGTCCTGGATGTGGTCTTCCGCGAATTCTGCGTCGGGAAGTGAGGGCATGAGCAACGGAGCCACGGGCCGAGGTGAGGCCGCCCACACCCTGCGGAGAAGGTATCGTGTGCGAGGTCGGGTCCAGGGGGTGGGCTTTCGGTGGTGGGTTCAGCGCACGGCCCAAGCGCTCGGCCTCTCGGGATGGGTGCGGAACATGCCTGACGGGTCGGTACGCCTCGAGGCGGCCGGGGCGGAAGAAGCCCTGGACGCTTTGGAGGAAGCGCTCCTGCAGGGGCCTCCCCTCGCCCGGGTGACGGCCGTGGAGCGGGAAGCCGCCGAGGCGGAGGTGCGGGACAGGGATCCCGGCTTCCGTATCGTGGGATGAAAGGGTAGAGATCTTTGTGTGGCGAGATGAGTGGATGTGTATAAGACATGCGGGATAAGCCGCCGCAGGTGATGAGCATCAGCGTGACCGCATGTCCCGGTGGTCCCGGCGGAGTGAGGGGTGACCGGATGCGTGGGGCGGGGGCCTCCGCCCCGCCACACACCGCATCACCGGGACGGGCCAGGCGAGGGACATGGTGAAGGAAACCCGGGGAGAGGTCTTCGGCATGCGGGCGGATGTGGTCGTCGTGGGGGGCGGGCACGCCGGGAGCGAAGCTGCCGCTGCGGCTGCGCGCGCGGGGGTCGACACGCTTCTCATCACTCCCGATCTGAACAGGATCGGCCAGATGAGCTGCAACCCCGCCATCGGCGGAGTGGCCAAGGGGATCGTGGCCCGAGAGGTGGATGCCCTCGGTGGCGTCATGGGGCGCGCAACCGATGCGGCGAGGATCCAGTTCCGCATGCTGAACCGGTCCAAGGGGCCGGCAGTGTGGGGGCCGAGGGCGCAGTGCGATCGCTTCCTCTACCCCGTGGCGGTGCGCCGCATCCTGGAGGAACTTCCGAACCTGCGTCTCTTCCAGGAGATGGTGGTGGATCTTCTCGTCGACGGAGGCCGAGTGATGGGGGTGCGCACCCGGGGCGGTCACGAGATCATGGCAAGGGCCGTGGTGGTGACCGCCGGGACGTTCCTTCGTGGGCGCATTCATGTGGGGGGTGAGGCGGGGATCGGAGCGGGACGGGCCGGCGAAGGGCCGTCCGAGGAGCTGGCTCACGGTCTGGAGGCCACCGGGCTGGAAGTAGCCAGGTTCAAGACGGGGACCCCGCCGCGGATCGACGGCCGCAGTGTGGACTTCGAACGTCTGGAGCGGCAGGATGGAGATGAGCTGGAGTTCCGCTTTTCCGCGTACACTGCGGAACAGATCCCCGAGCAGCGCCCCTGCTGGATCACATGGGCTGGAGACCCCCTGAAGGAAATCGTCCTCCGCAACCTTGGGCGAAGCGCCCTCTACGGAGGGGAGATCTCGGGGCGAGGGCCCCGCTACTGTCCGTCCATCGAGGACAAGGTGGTGCGTTTTCCCAACGCGCCGCGGCACCAGGTCTTCCTGGAGCCGGAGGGGCTCCACACGACGGAACTCTACGTCAACGGGCTGTCCACCTCCCTGCCGGCCGACGTGCAGCTGGCGTTCCTTCGCACCCTCCCCGGCCTGGAGGAGGTGCGCATGACGAAGGTGGGGTACGCCATCGAGTACGACTATTTTCCCCCGCATCAGCTCCGGCATACGCTGGAAGCAAAAAGGATCCCCGGCCTCTTTCTGGCCGGGCAGGTGAATGGCACCACCGGGTACGAAGAGGCGGCGGGGCAGGGCGTGGTGGCGGGGATCAATGCGGCCCTTTCCGTCCGCGACGAAGAACCGTTCGTGCTGGAGCGGGACGAAGCCTACATCGGGGTCCTCATCGACGACCTGGTCACCCGAGGTGTGGATGAACCCTACCGGCTCTTCACGTCCCGGGCCGAGTTCCGGCTCCTCCTTCGCCAGGACAACGCGGTGCGCCGGTTGGGCCCCCTGGCCCGGGATCGAGGTATTCTGACCCGCGAGCAGGAGCGGGCCCTGGAGCACCGGCTTGAGGAGGAGGATCGCCTGCGGGTGTGGTTTGAAAAGACACGGATATCTCCGGAAGCGGCGGCGCCGGTGCTGGAGCGGGCGGGTTCGCGTCCCCTGGAGGCTCCCGCTTCCGCGGCGGACCTCCTTCGGCGCCCCGGGGTGCAGGCTCGGGCCGTCGTGGAGGCGGGCCACGGCTCGGTGGAGCGCGAGCACCTGGATATCCTCACGGCGGTGGAGGTCGACCTGAAATATACCGGATACGTGGCCCGGGAACGGAAGCGCGCAGAAGCGCTCCACAGGAAAGCTAAGACGTTGTTGGACAACGACTTACCCTATATGGAGTTCCGCACGCTGTCCCTGGAAGCCCGGGAGAAGCTCGACCGCATCCGCCCCGAGAGCATCGCTCAGGCCGGGCGTATTCCCGGGGTGTCCCCGGCGGACCTTCAGAATCTCATCCTGGAGGTGCGTCGCCACCAGACCGGTGGAGGAATGGGACGCCGCGGGCGGGATCGGGGTTGAGGAGGCGGGCCGGCCGGGATGGGGCCGTGCCGCCCCAACCCACGAGCAGGCAAGATGATGTCCGTCATGGCGTAGGGCGCAGGGGTGTTGCGGACTCATGCGTCGTCTCTCCTCCTTGCCGTAGCTACAGCTACGACGCGTCGTCGTTCCTACCATGAGCACACGCAGGACCCGGGTCCCCGTGACGGAGTCTGGGGTGGTGCGGCCCACTGCATGATCCGGGCAGGCTCCTGGTCCGGCGCTGCTCCCCCTCGCAAGAGCGCTGCTGTCCCTCGTCGTCGCGCCTTGATCCATGGGTGCCGTCGCACCCTGAAAGTCTACCGGCCTTCCGCTACGCCACACGAGCCGGTGGCACTGTCATTCCCGAAGGGCGCCGGGAACGGGCTGCATTGAAAATTGAAAGACACTCCTTTCAGCGAAGGGGGGGCTGGCGGAGCCTGGCGGAAGCGGGGCCGGGGCCGGGGCCGGGGGGAACCCGGCCCGGCGCCACTCGCGGAACCTGGTCCGGCGCCCGGTCGACACCCGGCGGCCTCCCGTGTCGAACTCAGACGCGTTCCTGGGAGGGATGGTCCGGGGCCGTCACCACGAGGGCGGTTCTCCCGGTTCGGCCACCGGTCCGGGAGTGTTCCACGTGGAACATTCCGCTTTTCCGGCCTTACCAGTGCGTTACTGGCGCACCAGAACGATGTGGGAGCGCGCCGCTTCAGGCGTGCCGTCGAGATTGAAGTCGAACTCCGTGTCGCCGTCCAGCGTTAGACGGCCGCCCTCCAGGGTATATGTGGCGGTCGTGGGCGGTAGGCCGGAGGGATACTCCGGCTGGAGGGTAACGGTGGCGCCACTCACGGTGAGCTGTCCAATCTCCGTCTGGGCCTGCTGGGAGAAGATGAGGATGGCCGTGTACTGACCCGAGGGCTGCACGTTCAAGGTGAAGGTGGCTCCCTGTTCGATGAGATCCACCACCACCGCAGGATTGGCGGTGTTGGTCAACTCGAGGGTCGTCGCCTCCCAGTCTCCTACCAGAGCCGACAGTTCAGAATCGGGCTCCGACGGAGAGTCGTCGCTTCCACAGGCGGCCAGAAAAAGGACCGCCACGATCCAGACCGGCCATGGCTTCATCGTCTTCTTGAGCATCTCTCTTCCCCCCCACCGCTCCGGTGTCCAGGCGCGCTATGGATGTGTCCCCGGTACTGTGAGAAGGTTCCTTCCGGGGGTGCGGCCGTCAAGGGAGGAATGCCCATGAAGGGGGTTGCTTTTCCTGAAGGCCCCGCCGGCGTTAGATTCGTCGTCCCCCGTTGGGGGGATTCATTCCACGCATGGTTGGTGTATGTCCAGGGTTATCGCCATTGCGAACCAGAAAGGCGGGGTGGGAAAAACCACGACCGCCATCAATCTCGGCGCTGCCCTCGCCGTGGCTGAACAGCGCACCCTGGTGGTGGACATCGATCCCCAGGGCAACGCCAGCAGCGGCCTTGGGCTCGAGGGACGGGACGCGCGCCTCACCGTGTATGACGTCCTGGTGGATGGGCGGTCCATGGAGGAAGCTGTGGTCCCGGGTGTTCACTTCCCCTTCCTGGACCTCGTCCCCTCCACCCGCGACCTGGTCGGGGCGGAAATCGAACTGGTCCAGGTGCCCGACCGGGAGCGGGTCCTGCGCCGGGCGATGGCGCCGCTGCGCGACCGCTACGACTACATCCTGGTGGATTGCCCCCCCTCCCTGGGGCTTCTCACCCTCAACACCCTGACGGCGGCCGACTCGGTGCTCATCCCCATTCAGTGCGAATTCTACGCCCTGGAGGGGCTGAGCCAGCTGCTCAACACCATTCGACTCGTGCAGAAGGGGCTCAATCCCGGCCTGGACATCGAAGGCGTTCTCCTCACCATGTTCGACCGCCGCCTCAACCTTTCCAAGCAGGTGGCCGCGGAAGCCCGGGAATACTTCGGGAACAAGGTGTACAGGACGGCCATTCCACGGAACGTGCGTCTGGCCGAGGCGCCCAGCTTCGGGGAGCCCATCGTCATGTATGATGTCCTCTCCCAGGGCGCGCAGGCGTATCTGGCCCTGGCGCGTGAGGTCCTGGACCGGCGGACTCCCCCCTCAGAGACCGAGACCTCCCGCCGGATCGCGAATTCGACGGAAGTCGCCGCTCGCGAGGAACGGAGCGGCGCCATCACGGAGGCAGCTCCGTGACGCGTCGGGGTCTGGGGAAGGGATTGGGTGCGCTCCTCGGAGAGTATCTGGAGCCGGAAGCTGATGCGTCGGAGGTTCGGACTGTCTCCCTGGCGGCCATCGTTCCCAATCCCCTGCAGCCCCGTCGGAGCTTCAGCGAGGAAGAGCTGGAGGAGTTGGCCGCGTCCATCCGGGAAAACGGTCTCCTGCAACCCCTGGTGGTGCGGACGGCCCCGGGTACCGGAGATCGGTATGAACTGGTGGCCGGGGAGCGGCGTTTTCGCGCCCTGAACAAACTGGGGTGGCGGGAAGCACCCGTCCTGGTGCGAGAAGCCTCTGACGAAACGCTCCTGGTCCTGGCGCTGGTGGAGAATCTCCAGCGAGAGGCCCTGAACCCCATGGAAGAGGCGACGGGCTTCAAGGCGCTGGCCGACAGATTCGGCCTCACCCAGGCACAGATCGCAGACGCCGTGGGGAAGAATCGCTCCACCGTGGCGAACCTTCTGCGCCTCCTGAATCTCCCTCCCTCGGTCCGTAAGCTGGTGGAGGCGGGACAGCTCTCCATGGGCCACGCCCGGGCCCTCCTTTCCGTGGCGGATCCGATGCGCGCTGCCCAGCTGGCCCGGGACGCCGTCCGGGAGGGTTGGTCGGTTCGGACAACGGAACGCCGCTGCGCGACTGCCCGGGAAGGCTCCCCTGCGGCGCGGAAGGGGAAACGGACGCGACCGCGGGATCCGGCGGTACAGGCGTTGGAGGACGCGTTGCGCGACCGCCTCGGCACCCGGGTGCGAATTCGGCCGGGCGCCAAGGGGAAGGGTGTCATCGAGGTCCCCTATTCGGGAAACGAGGATTTTGAGCGCCTCTTCGAGATCATCGTGGGTCGCCCGGCCCACGATGTGCTGGACTAGGAGCCTGTCCGAGTCATGCAGTGGGCCGCGCCACCCGTGACTCCCGTCACGGGTACCCGGGTCTTGCGTGTGCTCATGGTGGGAACGACGACGCGTCGTAGCTGTAGCTACGG
>JBHHWB010000031.1:0-38929 GCA_046756305.1 Gemmatimonadota bacterium | reverse complement strand
AAGGCCCCTAACCCACCGGACTCGACAATCTCGTTCTGGTCGTTCCGGGTTGTGTGGTCTCCAAATGCACTCACGCCCCCAAACACCGCAACCCCGGCAACCGTACCCCAACCAATGACGTTCTTGACCAGGTCCTTCATGTCGACTTCCTCCTCACTCCAGGGTACTCAACATGGCGTTCGGTATGTCAGTTAACGTTCCAGGGACTCCGAACCGGCGCACCTACATGTAAGCTGTGGTCAGGATAGGCTCTCCCGACCCGCTCCGCCAGCTTTTCATCACCGACGGCGAGCGCCGGTTGGCGCGAGGGGCGCGGTCAGCGCCCCGAGAGCGGAGGCACAGTGTTATCGGCTGGACCAAGCGCCCTGTTTTCGGAGATCAAAAACGAGGCTCATGGCTCCCCGGCCCAAGCGGCCCGCAGAGGGCCGCAGCTTTTGGCGGCCGATAAGGCCGCCACGGCGGGGCAGGGGTGGGGCATTCTCCCCTTTAAATGTTCTCTTGTTTCGCGAATCTCAGCTTGGGCTGGCCGATAAAAGGGGTATCTCCGCTACCGGGGGAAGACGCTGGACTGGCTCACTGCCACCGTGGGGCGGATGGAGACCAACCTGGGCGGACAGCGTCTCGTGGGTGCGGTGAACTGGATGCAGCAGGGCAAGAGCTTCGACGGCGTGCGGCTCGATCTGGCCGGCGGATGGGGAGATGTGAAGCTGCTGGCCTACAGGATCGCCGACGAGACCGCCGCCACCCAGGAGGCGGACAAGGAGCTCTACGGCGCCTATGCCACGGTGAAGTCGGTGGGGCCGGGAGCGCTGGACCTCTACTGGCTGTACGACCGGGTGGAGGGGGCCGCCGAGACCGACCAGCACGCGCTGGGCGCCCGGTACGCCTTCGACGGAGCGGTGCGCGGCCGGCTGGAGGCCACACTGCAAACCGGCACGCGGGCGGGTTACCGACCTGTCGGCGTTCATGTTCGGTGCGCGCGTCGAAACGTCCTTCGCAGGAGGGAAGGCGTCCGCCACGCTCTGGTACGACTACCTCTCGGGTGACGACCCCGAGACGGCGGAGGTGGAGCTCTTCCACACCCTGTACGCCGCGAACCGCAAGTTCTACGGCTTCGCCGATCTCTTCCTGAACAGCCCCGTGCACACCGGCGGCGCCGGGCTTCAGGACCTGGCACTCAAGCTGGACTGGCAGCCGGAGGCGGACGTGCGCCTCGCCGCCGACCTCCACCGCTTCCGCACCGCACAGGGGAAGGTGCTGGCGTCCGACGATTTCGGCACCGAGCTGGACCTGACGATCTCGCACCGCTACAGCGCGCACCTCACGGCCACCGCAGGACTCTCGAGGGTCTGGACGGGCGACGCGCTGGTGGAGCTGGGACGGCCCAGCAAGGACATGACCTGGTTCTACGTCATGCTGGACGCACGCTTCTGATGGGCCGGCGGTCCCGCCAGGGACCGCCGACCATTTGCGGAGGCGAGCGGACCGCGGCCCCATGGACCGCGGGCCACCGTGGTGTTCCCCCTGTCGCAGGAGCCTCGATATCACACCGTGCTCGCCGCCGCATGTCCGAGCCCGTCGCGATCCTCGTCGCACTCGCCGCGTTCCTCCCGGCCGCGTCGGGCGCGCACGCCCAGACGCCCCTCGACGACGTGTTTTCAGCGCTCTCGCTGAGGGAAATCGGGCCCGCCATCATGGGCGGCAGGGTGGCGGATCTCGCCGTGGTGGAGTCGAGACCGTCCACCTTCTACGTGGGCTTCGCGTCGGGAGGCATGTGGCGCACCGATTCGGACGGCGCCCGGTGGGAGCCCCTCTTCGACGACCAGCCCTGTGCGTCGGTGGGAGACGTCACGGTGTTCCAGGCCAACCCGCGGGTGGTCTGGGTGGGGACCGGCGAGCCCCAGAACCGCCAGAGCTCACCCTACGGGTGCGGCGTCTTCTGGTCGACGGACGGCGGGAAGAGCTGGACGGCCCTGGGGCTCGAGGATACCCGCCACATCGGGCGCATCGCCCTCCATCCCGACGACGCGGACGTGGCGTACGTGGCGGCGGTGGGCCACCTCTTCGGCCCCAACGATGAGCGGGGCGTGTTCCGCACCACCGACGGAGGGGCCACGTGGGAACGGGTGCTCTACGTGGACGAAAACACCGGCGCCATCGACATTGTCATGGACCCCTCCGATCCGAACACGCTCTTCGCCGCCATGTATCAACGGCACCGCACCGTCTTCGGCTTCAGCGCCGGCGGGCCCGGGAGCGGCCTCTACCGCACCACCGACGGGGGCGAGACGTGGACGGAACTCACCCGGGGGCTGCCCGAGGGCGACAAGGGGCGGATCGGCATCGGCATCTACCGCCGCAACCCCCACATCGTGTACGCGCTGGTGGAGTCGCGGGCACAGGGCCGGGGCCTGTACCGATCAGAGGATCGGGGCGAGAGCTGGGAGAAGGTGTCCGGGAGGAATCCCCGGCCCATGTACTTCAGCCTGGTGCGCGTGGACCCCACCGACGAGAGCCGCGTCTATCTCGGTGGCGTGCAGTTCTCCATCTCCGACGACGGCGGACGCACCTGGATGGAGGGGAATGCGGCGGAGGGAATCCATGTGGACCACCACGCGCTCTGGATCGATCCGACGGACCCGCAGCACCTCATTCTGGGCAACGACGGCGGGGTGGCGTCCAGCCGTGACGGCGGGCGCTCATGGCGGCACCACAACAACCTGGCCGTGGGCCAGTTCTACGAGATCGGCGTGGACATGAGCGACCCGTACCGGGTGTGCGGCGGCCTGCAGGACAACAGCTCCTGGTGCGCGCCCAACGAGACGCTGACGCCCCACGGACTTCGCAACCGCGACTGGTTCGACGTCTGAGGCGGCGACGGATTCTACAACCAGTTCGATCCGCACAATCCGGACGTCCTGTACAGCGAGTCACAGGGAGGGGAATTCGGGCCGCGTGCACCTGGCCACCGGGGAGGTGTGGAACATTCGACCGTTGCCGCCGGCCGCCGAAGACGGTGCGGACCGGGACTACCGGTACAACTGGAACGCGCCCATCGTCGCCTCCCGCCACCACCCGGGTACGGTCTACGTGGGCAACAACCACCTCATGCGTTCCCGCAACGGCGGGCTGAGCTGGGAGGAGGTCAGCCCCGATCTCACCAGGGCCACCGATCGCGACACGCTCCCCATCATGGGCGAGCGGGTGACGGCGCGTACGCTCTCCCGCCACGACGGCACCGCCAACTACGGTACCATCACAGCCATCGAGGAGTCGCCGCTCTCCGGCGACGTGCTGTACGTGGGGACGGACGACGGCAATCTCCAGGTGACACGGGACGGCGGCACCACCTGGACCAACGTGGTGGGGAACATGCCCGGCCTGCCGGAGCGCTCGCACGTGAGCCGCATCGAGGCCTCCTACCATGAGCCGGGACGTGTCTACGCCACCTTCGACCGACACTGGGACGACGACTACCACCCCTACGTGTTCGTGAGCGAGGACTACGGACGCAGCTGGAGGTCCATCTCCGTAGGGCTCCCGGGGTGGTCGGTGAACGTCATCCGGGAGCACCCCCGTGCGCCGCGCCTCCTCTTCCTGGGGAACGAGGTGGGGGTGTACGTCTCCACCGACCGCGGTACGAGCTGGCACCGCCTGGGCGCGCTCCCCACGGTGCCGGTGGATGACCTCGTGGTCCACGAGCGCGACAACGATCTGGTCATCGGCACGCACGGGCGGAGCATCTGGATCCTGGACGACCTGAGCGTGTTGGAGGCGCTCAGCCGGGAGGAGGTCCTGAGCACGGATGCCCACCTCTTCCCGGTGGCGGAGGCCACCCAGCGGTTCCGGCTGGGGGGCTGGCCCTTCTGGGGCGAGCAGTTCGAGGGCGACAATCCCCCCGCCGGCGCGGTGCTCCGTGTGTGGCGGGGTGAGGGCGCCGGCGAGGTGACGCTCCGGATCGCCACGCCCACGGGGCAGACGGTGCGGGAGCTGGAGGTGCCGGAGGATCCGGGTCTCCACGAAGTGGTGTGGGACCTCAGGGAGGCGGCGCCGGTGGAGGTGCCGGAAGAGGGCGTCGGGGGTGGAGGCGGCTTCTTCCGCGCGTCGGCGCGAGGGACGCTGGTGCTTCCCGGAACGTACATGGCGGAGCTCTCCGCCGGCTCCAGCAGCGTCCAGCGGGCGGTGCGCGTGCGCCTCGACCCGCGGGTGGGCACCGACATGTCGGCACTGCGCGCGCGACAGGAGGCGGCACGGGACGCCGCTGCCATCGTGGGAACCATCTCGCTGGCCCAGCGCGCCCTGCAGCGCCTCACCCGACAGCTCGCCGACGCGCGGCGTCCGCTGACCGAAGCGGGCGCGTCGGAGGAGCTGCGCGACGCGGCGCAGAAGCTCTCGGTGGCGCTGGACTCACTCCGAAACCGCATCCAGGAGGCGAGGCCGGGACGGGTGGTGTTCGGGATCGAACGCAACGCCGGCCCGCCCACCGCGGATCAGTTGCGCGCCATCGACGAGGCGTGGGCGCGGGTGCCGTCCCTGGTGGAGGAACTGAACGGCATCATCGCCGAGCGGGTACCGGAGCTCTACCGCCGCATGGCGGACGCCGGCGTGCATCCTGACCCGGGTGAGCCGGTGCCCGTACCCAGGCGTGGCCGGTAGCACGCCCGTCGTCCGGGCGATCCACCGCCGCCGCTTCGTGTTGGCGGCGGCGCTTCTATCGGGGTGCGGCGGTGCGGAGACGCTCCCTGCCAAGCTCCCGGCAGGCGCGCTCCCGGATTCGCTCTTCGCCGCACTGGCGGCGCGGGTCGGTGAACCCGGCGGCTACTTCGATACCGACAACCTCATCTCCAACGAGGCGGGCTACCTGAAGGTGATGGACGCGCTGGCGGCGCGGGGGCTGGAGGGCGGCGCATACGTGGGGGTGGGCCCCGATCAGAACTTCTCCTACATCGCCCAGCTCCGCCCTGCGCTGGCCTTCATCGTGGACATCCGACGGGACAACCTCCTCCACCGCCTCCTCCTGAAGACGCTCATGGAAGAGGCGCCCACCCGCGTCGAGTACCTGGCGGCGCTCCACGGTCGGCTCCCCCCGCCCGATCCCTCCGGGTGGGACGGGCGCACCGTGGACGAGATCCTCGACTACGTGGAAGGTGCGCCGCCGATGCCGGACGTCGAGGCGCACCTCGTGGTGGCGGCGGAAGGCGACTCACGACACGGCGTGGCGCTGACCGAGGAGGAGCGCGCCACCATCCGGCGATTCCACCGGGCCTTCGTGGACGCCGGTCCGGCGCTGCGGTTCACCAGCCGCGGACGCCCGCCCCGCTGCTGGTACTACCCCACCTACCGGCAGCTCCTGGCCGAGACTGACGTTGACGGCGACCAGGTGTCGTATCTGGCCGACGAGGCGCGCTACCGCGTGGTGCGGCGGCTCCAGCTGGAGAACCGCGTCATCCCCGCGGTGGGGGACCTCGCCGGCCCGAGGGCGCTGCGCGAGATCGGCACGGTGCTCCGGGAGTTCGGTCTGCCGCTCCACGCCTTCTACGTCTCCAACGTGGAGTTCTACCTCTGGCGCGCCGGCACGATGGAACGCTGGCTGGAGAACCTGAGGGCCGTGCCTGCCGCGGCGGACGCGGTGGTCATCCGCAGCATCTTCCTCCGCTTCGGCCGCACGCACCCCAGCGCGGTGCCCGGCTACTACGCCGCCCAGAGCCTCCAGCCGGTGTCCACCCCGGTGGCCGGCGGGTTCACCGACTACCGCGACCTGGTGATGCGGGGTGTGCTGCCGCTCACTCCGGCGGTGCGGCGATGACCTCCAGGAGCTCACGCCGCTGCGACTCACTCGGAAGCTCCCACCCCGGCTCGTAGCCGAAGCGCACCGCCAGCGGCCGGCTCCCCAGGTGGCCGTCCAGGAGCTCCATGTGGTCGGCGGTGAGGAGCGCCGGGTGCGGGCAGCCGCAGGCTTCGGCCAGGAGCGTGATCACGTAGTTGGCCAGGCGGGCCGCTTTGTCCGTGGGGACGAGCCCGCGGACCAGGCACCGGTTCTGGGTGGCCACTCCGGTGGGGCAGTGCCCCGTGTGGCAACGCTGCGCCTGGATGCATCCCACCGCCATCATGGCCTCGCGGCCCACGTTCACCATGTCGGCACCCAGACAGAAGGCCATGAGCGCGGTCTCCGGGAGCCCCAGTCGGCCGGAGCCGATCCACACCACGTCGTGGTGCACGCCCCGGAGTGCGAACTCCCGGTACACCCGGCTGAAGGCCAGCTTGAAGGGAAGCGCCACGTGGTCGGCGAAGACGAACGGTGCCGCACCGGTGCCGCCCTCACCTCCATCGATGGTGATGAAGTCCACCCCCGGTCCTCCGAAGCCATGCGGTCGGCCAGCTCGCACCAGAAGTCCAGCCCGCCCACGGCGGACTTGATGCCCACCGGGAGTCCCGTACGCTCCGCCACGGTTTCCACGAAATCCAGCATCTCATCGACGGTGCCGAAGTCACGGTGCCCCGGCGGGCTGATGACCGTTTCCCCCACCGGCACGCCACGGATGGCGGCGATCTCGGCGGTTACCTTCTTCCCCGGCAGGACGCCCCCAGCCCCGCCTTGGCGCCCTGGCTCAGCTTGATCTCCACCGCCCGCACGGGATGTCGATCCACCTTACACACGAACTCCTCCAGGTCGAAGCGGCCGTCGGGGGCGCGCACGCCGAAGTATCCGGTGCCCAGCTGCCAGACGAGCTCGCCGCCGTGGAGGTGGTGGCGCGAGATGCCGCTCTCGCCGGTGTTGTGAAGGCAGTCTGCGATGGCGGCGCCCCGGTTCATGGCCTCCACCGCTGCGTACGAGAGCGAGCCGTGGCTCATCCCGCTGATGTTGATCACCGACGCCGGCCGGAAGGCCCGCACCCGTCCGCGCCTCCCTCCCAGCACCTTCGCGCACGGCAGCGGATAGTCCCGCTGATGCCCGGGTGGTTCCGGCGGGCCCAGGGTGTGGTGCTTGATGACCAAGTAGTTGGGCGCACGCTCCAGATCGTTGTCGGTTCCGAAGCCCGAGTAGTTGTTCTGCCGCTTGGCGGAGGCATAGATCCAGGTGCGCTGGTCGCGGGAGAAGGGCCGCTCCTCGTCGTTGGAGGTGACGATGTACTGGCGCAGCTCCGGCCCCACCGACGCCAGCAGGTAGCGAACGTGCCCGATGATGGGGAAGTTCCTCAGGATGGCATGCCGAGTCTGGAGGAGGTCGTAGATGACCACCAGCACCAGCAGGCCTGTGACAGCGAGCCAAATCACCAGTTCCTCCCGGAGACCGCCGACGTGCGGGACGGTGGGACATGAGAATGCGAAGGATCATCATGGTGGAACGCGCACATCGTCCACAAGCCGCGTGTACTGCGGCGGTCGTCTCTCTGGCACTGGCCCTCGCGGCGTGCGGAGGATCGGCACCACCCGGGCAACCGCCCCCACCCCCACCCCCATACACCGGGTCGGATTTCCGCATCTACCGGGACGACGGCGCGCCGCAGCGCATGCGCGACCTCCTGGAAGCGTTCCGGACGGCGGATGTGGTGCTGGTGGGGGAGGAGCACGACGACGCGGTGGGCCATCGTGTGGAGCTGGCCCTCGTGGGCGCCGCCCACCAGGCGGTGGCGGAGCCTGCAGGCCGGACACTGGTGGTATCTCTGGAGATGTTCGAGCGCGATGTCCAGCCGGTGCTGGACGAGTATCTCGCCGGCCTCATCACGCGGGAGCACTTCCTGAAGAGTGCCCGACCCTGGCCCCGCTATGAGACGGACTATGCCCCCACGGTGGAGTACGCCAGGGCACGGGGGCTGCCGGTCGTCGCGTCCAACGCCCCCCGGCGCTACGTCAATCGCGTCACGCGACTGGGACCCGACGCACTCCGGGATCTCCCCCCCGAAGCGCGTTCCCACCTGGCGCCCTTGCCGTACGATCCACCCAGCACCCGGTACCGGGCCCAGTGGGACTCGCTCATGACAGCCATGCCCCGGCAAGGTGGCGCGGGCGAGGGCGCCGCGCGACACCGGCGGGCGAGGCGTCCGGAAGCCGATCCCATGCGCTTCGCCCTGGACGCGCAGGCGCTCTGGGACGCCACCATGGCCCACTCCATCGCCCGGGCACTGCAGGCTCACCTCGGGGCTCTCGTCGTGCACATCGCAGGCTCCTTCCACGTGGAGCGAGGTACCGGAATCGTGGAGCACCTCCGGCGATACCGCCCCGGGACGCGGGTGCTCACCGTCGTGATCCAGCCGTCGGAGGACATCGACCGCTTCGAGAAGGCGAAGCACAGCGGACTGGCGGACTTCGTGATCCTCACACGGGAGGAGGGGGAGCCCGAATCCCCGGTGTGACACGGCGTGACACACACGGGGCGGTCGGCCGCCGATCCCCGGTGGAGGCACGTGGACCCTCGCACGCGTAACACCATGAACGGAGGAGGATTAGGAGGTGTTGCATCCGCGGGAACAGCATGGCACGGGTTCTGCCTCCGCTGGTGGTGTGCACTCCGCGTGAGTCGTGTATGCCCCAACCCGGAAGAATCGGGACCATGTCGATCTTTTCATCCACCTGTCTGGCGTGCGCCGCTCATATCGAGGGTCGCTACTGCACCCGCTGTGGGAGTCCGGCACCGGGGGGCGACGGGGAGGAGCGCCCGCTGGTACGGCGGAGATGGGGATGGGCGCTGGCCAGTCTCGTCTTCTTCGGACTGTCCGTTTGGGCGGCCTGGGCGACCGTGGGGAGGGGAGCGGCCGCGGCGGCTGTGAATCCCGCGTCCGATCTGCAGTCCGATCTGCAGGTGGAGGAGGAGCGACTGGGACTCGCCGGAATGGACCCCCGCGAGATGGCGGATCACCTCTTCAACCAGGTGGTGGACGCCGCCGCGGCGGGCGATACGATGCAGGTGGCTGCCTTCCTCCCGGTGGCCCTCGCCGCGTACGCTGAGGCGGAGCCCCTGGACGCCGACGGGATGTTCCATCTGGCGACGCTCCTCCAGGTGGGACGCCGCTTCGACGAAGCTCTGAACGTGGCCCGGGCCACGCTGGACGAGGTGCCGGAGCACCTCCTGGCACTGGGTGTGGCCGCTGAGGCAACGTCGGCGCTGGGGCGTCCCGACGAGGCGCGCGCCTCCTACGCCGCCCTCATCGACGCCTACGAGCGTGAGGTCGCCGAGGGGCGCCCCGAATACGGCGCCCACGCCGCCGTGGTACGTCGCCTTCAGCAGCAGGCGCTGCGCGCGCTGGATGCGGCCGGAGTCGGGGGTCGCTGAGCGTCGCGCGCGCAGCGGCGCTGGCGGCGGTGAAGATCGCCGCCGGGCTCCTCGGGAACTCGTTCGCTCTCATCGCCGACGGCGTGGAGTCGGTCTTCGACGTCGTGAGCTCGCTCCTGGTCTGGGGCGGGATCCGGGCCAGCTCCGCCCCCGAGAGCGAGCGCTATCCGTACGGAACCGGGAAGGCGGAGCCGCTGGCCGCGCTGGCGGCGCTGGCGGGGATCAGCGTAGCGCTGATGGGGGGCGGAGTATGCCGCCGACGACGACTGGGCGGCGCTGGTGGCATGCGGCGTCATCGGGTGGAACGGCGGCCGCCTGGTCCGGCGGGCCTACCGGGAGATCCCGGACGTGACCGCGCCCGAGGACGTGCGGCGGCGGATCCGTGACCTTGCCCTGTCGGTGGAGGGCGTCCGGGGGGTGGACCTCCTCCGCCTGCGCCGGAGCAGTCTTGTGCTCTGGGTGGACATCCACGTGGAGGTGGACGGCGCGCTCACGGTGGCGGAGGGACACCGGATTGCCCACATGGTGAAGGACCGGCTCACCGACTCCGAGATTCCCGTCCGGGACGCCCTGGTGCACGTGGAGCCTGTGTCATAAAATGATACACCTGGGAACGCTGGCGTCACGCTTCCGCAGGGTGCTCGAACAGCACTCGCTGTAAGTCGTTGGGGCACAACCTGCTTCCGCATGAGCTCATGCGTCGCGGCGTGGCACGATGAGTGCTCTGAACGGCGTGATGTCCGACGTGTCCCCCTGCCCCTGACCGGAGTCAGTCGATGCGTGCTCCTTACCGGTTCGTGCGGATCTGGTTGCTCTCCATTGCCATGGCCACGCTGCCGTCGGCGCACCTGTGGGCGGTGGTGGCCCAGGAGGAGGTGAGCGTCTGCGCACGGGATGAGGAGGGCCGTGACCGGGCGATGGCTGTGGACTCTGCGCAGGGACGGGCGCTCCTGGTGCAGGGGCTGGCGTACGAGGGGCCGTGTGCCGTTCCGGGTCCGCCGGCGCTCCTGGGAGGTGTGCCTGTACGTACCTGTGTCCAGCTCACCGACGACGGAAGGCCGCTGTCTCTGGGCGTCCGATTCCTGGATTCCCTCTTCCTTCACCTCCCGCAGGAGCCTGCCGACGGATACCGGTGTCTCGACGTGAACCGGGATGATTGGATCGACATCTGGAAGGAGTGCGTGGGGGGCCTGGAATACCTCCAACGGGTCAGGGAGGGCGTCGAACCGTCCGCGTGCCACCCCATTCCACGGCCGCAGGAGGTGGAAAACCCGGGATTCTACCCTAGGCGTTACTGTGTCCGGTACCTGAAGGGGCGCGGCGAGATGACGGTCTCGCTGGAGGACTTCGATTACCGGTCCAACTGGTGAGGACCGCCTCCGGCTCATGAATCTCAACAAGCTCTTCCCGCGGCTCTCCATCACGGCCAAGCTCGCCATCGCGTTCATCACCAGCGCGGTGGCGCCGCTCATCGTCGTGGGGGTGGTGGGGGGCCGTTCGGCCCTGCGTGAGCTCCGCAGCTCCATCATCGAGCGCCTGGCCCACGACATGGATCTGGCGCAGGCCCGGGTGGAGAGGGGGCTGCGGGAGCTGACGCAGCACCTGAGCTTCGTCGTGGAGGCCGCCGCCCGCCCGGTGCTGGACCCGGGTGAGGAGGATCCGGAAGCGGTGCGCCGGCTCCTGCGCACGTACCTCCTCCAGGATCCGTCGGCGCTGATGCGAATCAAGGTGCTGGACGCCGAGGGTGCGCCGCGCCTGGTGGTGAACGTGGATGACCGACTCACGTCGGCGGAAGAGGGTCTGCCATCGGACCTTCTCTATCAGCTTACCGCCGAGCGGCTGGGACCGGGGGGGCGCGCCGTCTTCCCGGTGGAGCTTCGGGCCCGAGGCGGTGCCCGGGCCGTGCTGCCGGCGGTGGCGGCGGTGGTGCCGGTCTACGACGGCGGGCGGTATCTGGGGGCGGTGGTGGGCGAGGCGTCGGCCGAACGGCTCTTCGAGCCACTCGCGCTGGCATCGCCGGGCCTGGAGGCCGTCGTCACCGCCCTGGCCGACGCCAAGGGTCGTTATCTCTACCACTCCGAGTACAAGGACGACTGGTCGCGACTCCTGAGCGCGGAGTCCGCCGGATCGCTTCTCCGGGATTTTCCCCCGGAGGTCATGACGCTGCTCAGGGAGGAGGGCGCGGGGCTCCTGGGTCTCGATGACGGGCGGGAGGTGGTCCTCCGGCGAATCGATCTCGAAGGGAGCCGCTCCCAGGCGTTCTATCTGGTCCGCGCGTTCCCCCGAGACGTGCTCCTGGCGAAGCTCCGCGGGTTCCTGGTGGCCTTCGGCGCGCTGGGGGGGATCATCGTGGCCATGGTGTCTGCGAGCTCCGTCGTGGCCGCCCGGCAGGTCTCACGGCCCATCTACGCCCTGCGAGACGCCGCAAAGGCCATCGCCGCCGGATCCAATCCGCCGCCGGTGGTGGTGGAGACCAATGACGAGATCGAGGACCTGGCCGGGGACTTCAACGAGATGGCCCGCGCGCTCGCCCGTCACCGAGCCCATCTGGAAGCGCTGGTGGAGGAGCGCACCACCGAACTCCGGCGCACCGAGGCGCGTCTGGGCCAGATCGTCACGGATGCCGCCGATGCCATTCTGGGGCTCGACGCGGAGGGGCGCATCACGCTTTGGAACCGGGGCGCCGAGGAGCTCTTCGGCTACAGCGAAGACGAGGCGCTGGGACGGCATGCCGGCGAGCTCCTCGGCCCCTCATCCGCGGAAGATCCGTCGGAGGCCCGGTTCATCCAACGCATGATCGACGAAGGCGGGACGGTGGTGAACCACCGCACACGCCGTCGGCACAAGGACGGCCACTGGATTCCCGTCACCATCACGAAGTCGGTACTGCGCGAGGCCGACGGGCGCGTGCTGGGTCACTCCCTCATCATCCGGGACGACAGTCAGCGCGAGCGGCTGGAGGAGCAGATGCGCCGCTCGGAGCGCCTGGCCGCCATCAGCGTGATGGCGGGGGGGATCGCCCACGAGCTCAACAACCCCCTGTCGGTGCTCAGCAACCGCATCGAGCTCATGCAGCGGGAGCTGAAGGCCCGGGACGGCGACCAACGGCTTCTGGCAGACCTGGAGGTCCTCCACAAGCACGTGGGGCGCATCTCCTCCATCACCACCGACCTTCTCCGCTATGCCCGCGAGGACACGGAAGACATCTGCACCGTCGATGTGAATGAGGTGGTGGGCCGGATGGTGCGGCTCCTCCGCAAGGTGTTCGTCTCCTCGGGGCTCACGCTGCGGACCGAACTCGATCCCGAACTGCCGCACGTGCTGGCGACACCCACCGTGCTGGAGACCGTTGTGGTGAACCTGTTGCTAAATGCGCAGCAGGCGACACCGGAGGGTGGGGAGGTGGTGGTGGCGACGCGCCGGGCCAACGGCGGGAGGGACGTGGAGATCGAGGTGCGTGACACCGGCCCCGGCGTTCCCGAGGAGCTGCGGCTCCGCATCTTCGAACCCTTCTTCACCACCAAGGCGGAACGGGGCGGCACGGGCCTGGGACTGGCGGTGGTGCGTGCCATGATGGAGCGACTGGGCGGTGAGGTCCGACTTGAATCATGCGAGGGAGGCGGTGCCTGCTTCGTGCTCACTCTGCCGCGTGATGCGAGGGAGATACCATGAACGACACTGCAGCACGGGTCATGATCGTCGATGACGAGGCGGAGATCTTGGAGAATCTGGATCGCCTCCTGAGTTCCGAAGGCTACCTCTGCACCACGCTTCAGGACCCCATGCGGTTCCGGGACGTGCGGGCGGAGGTGGAACCCGACGTGCTCATCACCGATCTGCGCATGCCCGGCGCGGACGGCATGACGATCCTGGCGGCGGCACGGGCCGACGACCCTCACCTTCCCGTGATCCTCATCACCGGTTTCGGCACCATCTCGTCGGCGGTGGAGGCGATGCAGGAAGGGGCGTTCGACTACCTCGCCAAGCCCTTCACCGCGGACCAACTCCTGGTGGCGGTGGAGCGGGCCGTCCGACACCGCCGCCTGGTCCTGGAGAACCGGGAACTCAAGGAGCAGGTGCGGGGTGGGCCGCGCATCGTGGGGAGCAGCGCCGTGTTCACCCGCGTCCTGGACCGGGTGCGGCGGGTGGCGCCCACCGACGCGAACGTGCTCATCACCGGTGAGAGCGGGACCGGGAAGGAGGTCATCGCGCGCCTGGTACACGAACAGAGTCGGCGGGCCGACGGTCCCTTCGTGCCGGTGGACTGCGCCTCGCTCCCGGAGGGGCTCCTGGAGAGCGAGCTCTTCGGACACGAGAAGGGCGCCTTCACCGGGGCGGTGGCCCGGAAGAAGGGGCTTCTCGCCGAGGCCAACGGGGGTACGGTCTTCCTGGACGAGATCGGCGAGCTCTCGATGCCGCTGCAGGCCAAACTTCTCCGTGCGCTGGAGCAACGCCAGATCCGGCCCGTGGGCGACAGCCAGCTCCAAGACATCGACGTGCGCGTCATCGCGGCCACCAACCGGGACCTGGTGGAAGCGGTGGCGGAGGGCACCTTCCGGGAGGACCTCTACTATCGCCTCAACGTAGTGGAGATCCGCATGCCGCCGCTGCGCGAGCGCTGGGACGACCTGCCGCAGCTTGCCGGAATGTTCCTGAAGGAGGCGGCGTTGGCGGCGGGGCGCGAGGTGCCGCACATCACCCCCGACGCCTGGGCGGCGCTGGAGCGCTATGACTGGCCGGGCAACATCCGCCAGCTCCGCAACGTCATGCACCGGTTGGTGGCGCTCCATGAGGACCGGGTGGTTTCGGTGGCGGACCTTCCTCGCGAGATTCGAAATGGACAGAAGCCCACCGACGGGGGGTCGGAGCCCGGCTCAGGATTCGGGTCCCTGCCACTGGATTATCAGGAGGCGAAGGAGCTGGCGATGCAGCGCTTCATGGAGGCATACCTGGATCAGCTTCTCCACGCCCACGGCGGGAACGTGTCCAGCTCCGCCCGGACCGCCGGCGTGAGCCGGCGCACACTCCATCGCTGGCTTGCGGAGTACGGCCGGCCGACCTGAGGGAAGGAACGCTCGTTTGAGACCTCGACTCATGACCCTGGCCGTGCTGGGCTCGGCGCTGCTCGCGGCGGTGCTACCGGCCCAGGAAGAGCGCGGGGTCGTGGTGGCGGGCCATGTCCGGAACGGTGGCTCACCGCTTTCCGGAGCGGTGGTGTACCTCCTCCCGGTGGATGACACGCTCCGCCCCGAGCCGGATCCGCCCGTGATCATCGACCAGCGCCACCTCTCCTTCATCCCCGATGTGGCGGTGGTGACCCCTGGTACCGAGGTGCGTTTCATGAACAGCGACGAGGTGCTCCACAATGTGTTCAGCCCGGGCCTCCGGTCGAGGGAGCCCTTCGATCTGGGCACTTACGCGCGCACCGATTTGCGCGCCCACCGGTTCATGCGGCCCGGTGTGCACGTCATCCTCTGCCACATCCACCCGGAGATGGTGGCGTTCGTGCTGGTGGTACGGACGCCGCACAAGGTGGTGACCGGCGCGGACGGATCGTGGCGCCTGGAGGGCGTGCCCCCCGGACGCTACGTCCTGCACGGGTGGCATGCGCGTCACTGGCGGGATGAACTCACCGACACCATCCGGGTGGGGCCTGCGGGCGTCGACGACCTGCTTGTGACGCTGGGGCGTGACGGAGGCGTCCGATGAGGGGGTGGTGGACGGCGGTGGCGGTGCTGCTCGCGGTTCCGGCGACGGTGTCGGCGGAGGACGGGACTCGCGCTTCGGTGCGCCACGCGGCGGCGCCCATTCCGGCGTTCGCCCGCCTGTACGGGACCGCATGTTCCACATGCCACACCGCAGCTCCCAAATTGAACGTGCTGGGGGAGGCATTCCGCCTGGCCGGGTACCGCATGCCCGACTCGGAGCTGCTGGTCCGTCGCGACGGTCCGGTTCCTCTCGGTGCGGATCCGTGGAAGGACGCATGGCCTCGTTCCATCTGGCCGTCGGAGCTGCCCGGCATCGCCCCGCTGGCGCTCCGGATCCAGAGCGATGTGCGCGTACGGAGTCGGTCAGAGGGGGCGGGAGCCGTGGAGTACGAGTTCCCCCACGAGATCTACCTGCTGGCCGGCGCGCCGCTGGGCGAGCACGCCTCCGCGTTTCTGGAGGTGGAGTGGGAGCCGGAGGAGGAGCTCCACGTCGTCCAGGCGAAGGTGGGCTACCGTGACCCGGTGCCCGGCCTTCCCGCCGGCGCACTGAACCTCTGGGTGGGTCGACTGAATCCATTCCTCCTCACCTTCACCGACCGGCAGATCGATCGCGCCGGGATCGTGGGCTTCGGGTGGCAGGACTTCCGGCTGGACGCTGTGGGCATGGAGGAGCCCGACGGCACCGTGCGGCGTGCGGGCAACGGGGTGCGTCTGGGTGGCGGACACCAGAGCGTGGAGCTGAACGGCGTCCTGGGGGGGCGTGTCCATTACGCACTCGGACTGGCCCGCGGCTCAGCGTCCGTGAACGGGGCCGACAACGGCTCCAAGGACCCCTACTACCGCTTCCGCGTGAAGCTGGGAGGGCTGGACCTGAACGGGCGCTACGGTGCTGGCCAGGGGCCCGTGCCGGGCACGGGCGGGCAGCTCCTGGACCGAGCCCTCATCGTGGAGCACTTCGGCTACTTCGGACACGAGGAGACGCCGGACGCGCCGCAGGGTGCACACCGGGCATGGGGACTGGCGGTACGGGCGCTGCACGGGCCGCTGGACGTGGGGGTGGGGTGGGTGCGCCGGGACTACCAGGAGCCCTGGGGTCTGGCGGGCGGTGAGCTGCACGCGGACTTCCTCTTCGGCAAGGCGGAATACCTTCTCTACCCGTGGCTCATGGCCTCGCTGAAGTACGACCGCGCCGATCTGGACGCGGATGCGTTGCCGCTTCAGCCCGGCGCACGGCTGCTCCCCTCTGCACGGCGCCGTCTCACCCCCGGCGTGGTGGCGCTGGTGCGCCAGAACCTGCGCGTGGCCACCGAGCTGATCCTGTATCTGGGGGGAGACGCCGCACGCCTCGGCGTCGGGGGCGTGCGGCACGCCTTCCTGCTGCGTCTCGACCTGTCGTTCTAGGCGCTCGCCCGGGTCATTCAGGGGGCCACGTCGGGGACGCCACAGTACCCCGGGCGATCCGGGTAGCATCCGGGCTCCCGGCGCAGTGAGACATAGAATGTCGCATATGCGCCCTCATCTGACCCACAGGGATCGTACGATGTTCCTGCCGTGGGGGTGTAGTGTTACCATAAATCATTGTAAAACAAAAGCTTACGGCTATTGACCGGGGAGGGCCGTGCGTGGTACACGTATTGCCTGACGAGAGGGGCGCGGTGCAAGAGAGGGTCTGCGGGTGGTACCGCGGCCCCGACGATCCACGGATGAACGATGAACCTGAAGGGGAAGAACCATGCCTAAGCTCCTGCTGCCGTTCCTGGGCCTCGCGCTCTCACTGATGCTCGTACCCGGCGTGTCGGCCCAGACCGTGCACGAAGTGAAGATGGTGGACATCTCTCCCACCGAGTTCCGCTTCGAGCCGGCGGAGGTCACCGTGAAGCCGGGCGATGTCGTGCGCTGGATCTACGCCGGTACGCTGGGCCAGCCGCACAATGTGGAATTCCGCTCCCCTTCGACCATCGGCCAGGCGGTGAGCAGCGAGCCGGGGATCGTGGGCACCATGAGCCCCTTCCTCACGAAGGACGGTGAGACGTGGGAGGTGGCCATTGACGACCGCTTCCAGGTGGGCGTGGTCCATCCCTACGTCTGCACGCCGCACGAGGCGTTCGGCATGAAGGGCACCATCAAGGTGGAGGCCGGAGAGAAGGCGCCCGCCCGCTGACGGGCACCCGGGCGAAGGAACCCCGGATACGAAGTGCATGACCATCGGGAGGGCCCGCTTGCCCCGGGGGCGCGCGGGCCCTTCAAGCATAGGGAGGACGTACCATGAAGACGCGGCGGCTGTTTCTGACTCTCTCCCTGCTCGTGGCAGGTCTGCCGGGGGCAGCGTTCGCGCAGCGGCCCGCCCAGGAGGAACTGGTGTGGCCGCTCCCACCGGAGCCGCCGAAGATCCGCTACGTGGGGCAGCTTCAGAGCGAAGCGGACATCGGGAAAACGGTGGGTTTCTTCACCAAGCTGAAGAACATGCTGGCCGGCACGCAGAGCTCGGTGCTGGGCCTGCAGCGTCCCTTCGACGTCTACGTGGACGGAGGCACACGCTTCTTCGTGGCCGACGGAGCCCGGGGCAAGGGGGTGCTCTTCAACGCCGATACCCGCTCGGCGAAGATCATCGGAGAGGGCGGACTGGGGAACCTCCGCAAGCCCATGGGACTTGGCGGCGACCGGCAGGGCCGTGTGTACGTGGCCGACGCCAGCGGCGCGCGGGTGGTGGCCTTCGACCGGGACGGAGCGTACGTGGGGGCGTACGGCGGCGAGTCGATGCTCTTAAACCCGGTGGACGTGGCGGTGGACCCGGATCGCGGTCGCCTGTACGTGGTGGACAGCTACCTGCACCAGGTGGTGGCGTTCTCCATCGAGACGGGCGACGTGCTGTTCCGCATCGGGAAGGACGAGGACGACCTGGCGGCGAAGCGGACGTATCTCCGCGGACGGTGGCGGGGCGGCGTGCCCCTGGCAGGCGGCCACGAGCGGGGCGAGGTGGAAGACACCACGCACGCTGGGACCGAACCCAGCGATCTGGTCCTGAACCGCGGGAGCGGCCCCGGTGAGTTCCGCTATCCGGGCTATGCGGCGGTGGCACCCGACGGCACACTCTACGTGACCGACCAGCTCAACTTCCGGGTGCAGGCCTTCACACCGGAAGGGGAGTTCATCCGGCAGATCGGACGCATCGGGCGCACGCCGGGTTCGTTCTCCCGCCCCAAGGGCGTGGCGGTGGACACCGAGGGTCACATCTACGTGGCCGACGCACTCTTCAACAACATCCAGATCTTCAACGCCGAGGGCCAGCTTCTCCTGGTCTTCGGGAACGTGGGGACGGGCGAAGGCGAGCTCTACATGCCGCTGGGCGTTCAGATCGATGAGCGGGACCGCATCTACGTGGCCGACCGCTACAACAACCGGATCCAGGTCTATCAGTTCTTGGGCGCCGAGGATTCCGCCACCGACGCGGCGCCGGCGAGCAGCGCCGACACCGCGGGCGTGCGGGGCCCCGCCGGGAGCGGGTCCTGACGACGCGCCCGCTGGGTTCCGGAAGGCAGGTGCACCCGCGACGGCGAGGGTCCCCCTTCCCGTCACCGCACGGCCGGCCCCGCCCCGGGCGGCGGTCGTCCGCAGGACCGCCCCGGCTCCGTGCGTCGCGGAGATCCGCGTTTCGGGGCGTACCGGACCGCACGGCGCGCCCGCGGGACCTGGACCTCCCGGGCCGGAGTGCGACAGCCAGCGGCACAGGTGTGCGAACGTTGGTGTCCCACAGCGCTACGGCGGGACGAGGCCTCCGTTCGTGCGAAACCTCCAAGGTGTGGCGACACAATAAGTTAGGTGCTGGGGTCGGGGATTGTACGGATTGGCACGACCCGTGCTCTTACGGAGGGCGAGACCGAGAGGACCACGGACACGAGACCGATCATGAAGACATCGACCTGGATGGGTTCACGACACCTCAGCTCAACGGAGGGCACCACGTTCACGAGAGGAGCGCGGTCGTTGGCGGCCGCCCTCGCCACGGTAGCGCTGCTTGCCTTCGCCGCCGGAGATGTGTACGGCCAGGTGGGCAACGAGGGCATCAAGGACACCAAACACAACTTCTCCGCCAGCTCGGGGCGGAACGCATCGTTCACCGATCTGAGCCTGGACGTGGCCGACTACGGCGAGATCTGCGTGTACTGCCACACTCCCCACGGTGGGCAGATCAACGCGCCGCTCTGGAACCGTCAGTTCACCACGTCGACGTTCACCATGTACAACGACGCCTCCGGCGGCTCGTCGGATCTGGACATGACGTTCGCGACGCAACCCACAGGTGTGTCGCTGGCGTGCCTGAGCTGCCACGACGGCACCATCGGGATCGACGTGATCATCAACAAGCCCAATGGCTCGTCGGCGACCTCCATCGGATCCACGCTGCAGGACATCTACGGCGGCGTCGACCCCGATTCGCTGAAGATCCTGGGCACCGACCTGCGGAACGACCATCCCATCTCGATGGTCTACGATCCCACCAAGGACGGCCAGTTCAGCAGCGTGGCCTCCGTCACAGGCGCCGGTCTCAAGCTGTTCAACGACGCGGCGGGCACGAACGTCGTGCAGTGCGCCACCTGCCACAACCCGCACACGAAGAACCCCACCTTCCTGCGGATCGCGAACACGGGCAGCGCACTCTGCCTCACCTGCCACAACAAGTAGCGAGTGGCCTGCAGGCTAGGCTGCACCATGGCGGGCAGGGGGAGATCGGATGGGACGGCAGGCGCTGATCTGGGCCTGGATCGTGGTGGGCTGCATGGCCAGTACGGCATGCAGCCGCCGCGCGCTCGGCGTCCTCTTCGATCTCCCCCCCGCTGAGGAGACCGCTGCACCGCCGGGTACCGCAGCGGCCCTCCCGCCGGACATCTCTCCCGAACTCCTCTCCTCGGAGTTCCTCCTGGACCCCACCGACACCATCACCCCGGAGATCGAGAAGACGCTGGATCCCGACTCGGTGGTGGCCATGCTCCCCCGGGACCACGCCGGCAACATCGACTGGATGGCGGCAATCCGCCAGGAGATCATCCGTCCCCGCCACGGGATCAACGGCCCCCGGAGCACGCGGCCCGGATCCTTCGAATTCAAGTTCGACTTCTACTTCCCGGGCCCGACGGAGATGTTCGACGCCTTCTTCCCGCATTCCTCCCACACGCAGTGGCTGGACTGCGCGCAGTGCCATCCCCGCATCTTCCGCACCAGGGACACGCCCATCAAGATGGCGGACATCTTTGCCGGGAAGTACTGCGGTGAGTGCCACGGGAAGGTGGCTTATCCGGTCATGACCGGGTGTGAGCGTTGCCACACGGGCATGCAGCAGCCGCCGAACCGGGCCAAGCCTGAACTGCTGGGGACCGTCACCATGCGGCGGGCCACGGAGATTCTGGCCGAGCGGGCGAGGGACTCGCTGGTGGTGCTGGACTCGGCGGGCGCAGTTGCGCTGGCGGAGGGCAACGCCGCCGGCGTGAACACCGACGACTTCCCGCGCGCCCGCTTCCCCCACTGGGTGCACCGCATCCGCTTCCGGTGCAAGACGTGCCACATGGAGATCTTCGAGCCGAAGGCGGGCGAGAACGTGGTCACCATGGCGGACATCGCCAACGGCGAGAAGTGCGGCCGCTGCCACAACGGCCAGGTCGCCTTCCAGCCCGGGATCGAGAACTGCGAGCGGTGCCATGTGGATCCCAAAGCCGGCACCACGCAGCCGGGTGCGGCGGGGCCGGACGAGCACGGTGGGGGGCCGGCGCCATGATCCCTCGGGCGCGGAAGCCGGCGTCCTTGTGGACGCTGGTGCTGGCGCTGGTACTGGGCGCGCCGGCGGGCGCTCCAGCGTCGCTTTCCGCGCAGGGCTTTTCCCTCCGTCTCGGCAGGGGTGAGATCGGCCTCACGGGCGCCGGGACCAACCACGCGCAGGGCCCTGCGGCGGGGGAGGGCACCAGCGACTTTCAGCAGTGGGTCCGGATCCCGGTGAGCGGCACCATCATCCATCCCCGTGTCTGGCGGTACGCCCTCTCGGTTCGTCCGGTCTTCGGCCAGCACAGTGCCACCACGTTGGATCGGCCCACCAGCGACCGGCGACTGGGACTGGATTTCACCAGCGTCTGGTTCCCACGACGCCGGGTAACGCTCACCCTCCAGATGATCCGTGCGTCGGGCGTGACCCAGGGCGCCTTCGGGACACGCTTGGAGTTCAACAACGCCCAGACCACCTGGACGGCCTTCGTGCGGGACCGCTACTTCCCCGTCACGATCACGTACACTCGCCGCCGGGTGTCTGACGCGTGGTCCAGCGCATACACTGCAGGCTTGGTGGAGCGCGACCAGGACGATCGCCGCCTGCGGGTCGAGGTTCGGAACCGCAAGCTCTACACACTCCTCGAGCGCGCGTCCTACAGCGACCTCCGGGGCCAGCAGGATCACAGCTCCCTCACCGCTCAGTTCCACCACCGGGTGGAGTGGGGCATGGGCAGCTCGCTGATGTCCACGCTGGTCTTCCACGACCGTGACGGGAGCGGCTCCATCTACCGGACGAACTGGAGTGAGCGCGTCCACCTGCAGCACACCACATCGGTGGCATCGTCGATCTCCTTCGCGCGGCAGACCTGGCGGCGCAACGGTCGGGACGGTCGGAACCTGGCGGCGGCGCTCCGCACTGGATACGACTCGGGTTCGGGCTTTCGAGGGGACGTCCAGCTCAGCGCACAGAACTTCTCCAGCACGCTGGGCACGGGAAGCGCCCGGTACCGGGTGGAGCCCACGCTGCGGTACGAGGCGCGACTCCCGTGGGGGGCCACCTGGAACACCCGGGCCACCATCGGAGCGGAGCGCTTTACACAGAAGCTTACCGCCGACGCCTGGCTGGACGTCATCGACGAAGAACACGAGGTGGACGAGACCCGCCGTTTCTTCCTGGAGCAGCTCCGGGTTGACCGCGAGAGCGTCGAGATCTGGGACGCCCGGCGGGTGCTCCGCCTGGAGGAGGGGATCGACTACTGGCTGGTGGAGACCGCCACTTTCCTCGAGGTACAGATTCCGCCGGGGAGCCGGGTGCGGGAGGGGGAGACGGTGCTGGTCTCGTACCGGTACCAGCCGCTGGCGAAGGAAGGCAGCACCCTCCTCTACGTCAACTACGAAACGTCGGTGCGGTGGGACGGGCTCACGCTGCGGCACGGCCGACGTCAACGCACGGACGACGGCGCTGGACAGGTGGGGGCAGCGGTGGTCACCAGTGACTCCGAGGTGTGGTACGGCGTGGGATTCTCCAGGCGCACCCGTGTGGGCACCCTCATCGCGGAGCTATCGCGGCGGAGCCGGAGCGCGGAGGAGATCCGCTACACGCAGAACGAGGCGCGCGTGCAGCTCGGACTGCCCAGCATCGCCGGGCTGGACTCGAGGCTCCGGGGGGCGTACAGCCGTACGCGCACCGACGTCGAGACCACCGTGTCGTCGACGTACGGGGTGAGCCTCGGATGGCGGGTGTCGCCGCGCCTGAGGATCACCGCCGCCGTGGACGGCTGGTCGTGGAGCCGAAACGGGGACCACGTGGAGCGCTTCTTTACCGGAATGGGCCAGCTCAACTGGTCCATCGGACGCACGGACCTGACGCTGTCCTTCGATCAGGTGCGTCGCTGGAACGGTGTGTCCCGGCTGGAGAATCGCTGGTCCATCCGGCTCGTGCGCCGCTTCTGACACGGGTACGCTCGAGCCTCACTCGAGCCTCAGTTGATGGGGACGTCCACTCCGGCGGTTTCCGGCCGGTAGGTCTCGTTCATCACCACGCCACCCCCGTAGGAGCCGTCCGTGCCGTGGCACCGGAGGTTGCAGGTGCGGTTCCGGTTGGACGTGTTGTAGGACCACCGCGGCTTCGCATACCCGCCCGTCCCGGCGATCATGGGATGGAAGTTCACCAGCCGCGTGGGGAAGTTGTCGGGGGGATTCCCGTCGTACTCGACGCCGTCGATGATGTAGATGGTGTTGGGCGCGCCCTGGTTGGAGTGCACGTTGTAGTGGCAGCTCTTGCAGATGGCGCGCGCCTTGTCCGCCCTGTCGTCCAGGTGCACCAGGTGCAGGTTATCGTTGCCGTTCGCCTGGTAGAAGTTCGTCCGTGAGCCCTTGTCCTGCCGGTCGTTCAGCACCAGCCGGTTCACATCGTGGCACTGGAAGCACAGCTTGAAGTTGTTCCGGCTGAACGAAGCGGGGCCGGGGAGTGAATTCCAGTACGGCGCCCGGAGGATGGACGGATAGGCCGACCCGTGGGGGCCCACGGGCATGTCGGCGGTGGTCCCTCGCGCGGGTACCCGACCCTGGACGTTCTCGTACGCGTCGCTGTTGTGGCAGTCCGTGCACTCGATCACTGCGTCGGTGCTGAGGCCCGCGCTGGTGAGCTGCGCGTTCAGATTCGTCGAGCGGTTGCGGCCGGGTGCGGTGACCGGATGGTACGACGAGTTGGTCCGCTGGAACTGAAGGCGTTTGTTGCCCGGCTGGGCGCCCGACGGGAGCGTGGTGGTGCCCAGCACCTGGTCGTAGGTGTCCCCGTGACACCGCAGGCACACCGGGTACATCTGATCGCTGTTGGCGTTGTCCGACGGCGGGGCGATGAGGGTCTGGACGTTGGCCACCTCGTTACCGTCCAGGCCGATGCCGCGCATCCCCTCGGTGCGATTCGATGACGTCACCCGGTGGGGGTTGTGGCAGTCCACGCACTCCACGTGTTTCGTGTCCGTGAAGCGGGTGTCCTCGGCGGGCGAGCCAGGCGAGAGCGCCACGTTCTCCGGCAGGCCGGAGGGGGGACGCTGGATGAACACGGGCCGATGGCCGCCGGGATTCAGCGTGATGGGATGGCCGTAGGGCTTCAGGAACTCACTCTCCAGGTCCGGCGCGATACCCCCGGCCGCCGAGCTCTTGTGACACTGGAAACAGGTCTGCTCGATGGCGGACTGTCCGCCGGACACGCCCCCCCGAAGGAGGCGCTCCGCGCCCTCCTCGGTGTGCGGCGCGTGACACGAGAGGCATGAGTGATCCTTCACCGCCATCCCCTGCCAGCTCTGCGTGGCGGACTCGTGGGTGCTGCCTGACCAGCCGGTCTTCACATGGCAGTTGAGGCAGAGGCCGTTGTTCTGGTCGCGAGGCTCCATCCGCAGGAATTTCGCCGGGCTGTCGATGTGCGGGTCGTGGCAGGTGGTGCACTGCATCACGTTCCCACCGCTCCTGGGATAGAGGGGGAGCTGCCCCACGCTCCCGGTGGAAGGCGCAGCCAGCTCTCCGTCGGCGCTGGCGAGCGAGCCGTCGTACACGAAGGACACCGGATGGTCGTTGGTGAGGTTGGTACCGATGAGCGTGGACCCGGAGGGCATGGTGCCGTCGGGGTCGGCGTTCTCCAGCGCCAGCGTCTGCGTCTGCCCGTGGGCGTTCAACACGCTGCCCAGCGCGATGGTCCCGTCGTGGCAGGAGAGGCAGAGCTTCGAGGGACCGGTGGGCTGTCCCACCGCCGACTGGAGGGAGGGGCTGTCGTACGGGGTGTAGGACGCCGCGGACAGGTTCCGGTTCCAGAGGGGCCCGGCGGTGGGCTGCGAGTGGTGCGGCGTGTGGCAGAAAACGCAGATCTCCGTCTCCCCCCCGGCGGGCGCGCTGATGGTGCCGGTCCCGCTCACCGAGAGGTTGTGCTTGGTGGCTGCCACGTTCCCCTGCTGTGCCCGGAGCGGTGCGGGCCCGAGCAGCGCGAAGAGGGTCAGCGCGAGAGCGGAAGCAGCGGGGCGGGCGGGCATCACGGGCCTGCCTCCTCCGGCACCACGCGGAAGACCTGCACCCGCCCGTTGTAGCTGTCCGCCACGTAGATGCGACCGTCCGTGTCCACGGTGAGGCCGGTGGCCAGCCAGAACTCGCCTGGACGTCGCCCGGCGCCTCCGAAGGTGATGAGAAGGCGACCCTGGTCGTCGAAGACGTTCACGACGTCGTAGAGCCCCTCCACCACGAAGACGCGGCCCTCCGCATCCACCCCGATCCCCTTGGGCCGCGCGAACTCGCCCACCGCGTCCCCCAGCCGACCCATGGTCCGCACCGGCGTCCCGTCGGGCTCCAGGACCTGGACCCGGAAGTTCATGGAGTCAGCTATGTAGATGCGGCCGTCGGGGCCCACGGCGATCTGGGTGGGGTAATTGAAGCGCCCCGCCTCCGTGCCCCGCCCCCCGAATCGCGTGGCCACCGAGCCGTCGATGTCGAAGACGACCACCTGGTGGGCCTGCGTGTCCACCACGTAGAGGAGTCGGGTATCGGGGTGAAACGCCACACCCGTGGGCCGCTGCAGCCCTTCGTCCAGCCGGCCGACTTCGTCGCCGGAGCGGGCGTCCAGGATCACCACCGCGCCTCCCTCCGAGTCACTCACGTACAGGCGCCCGTCGTCGGACGGCGTCACCGCCACGGGGTGCTGAAAGCCGTCACCGGTGAAGAAGCGGTATCTCCCAGCCTTCAGGTCATAGACGTGCACACCCTGCGCTGAAGCGTCCACCACGTACAGAACGCTGTCGGTGGCCGCCATGCCGTACGGGTGGCGGAGATGGTCCTCGTGGTCGCGGCCGCGGATGAAGTCCACCACCCTCCTCAGGACGGACCGACGAAAGCCCAGCGCTTCGGCCGAAGTGAGGGTGCGCACCAGCCGGATGCGAGGGGGGGCCGGTGGCGTAGGCCACACGGGCGCATCGGCGAGCGGCACCGGCGGCTCCAACTGGATGGGGCCCCGGGCGGCACAGGCGTCGAGCCAGCTCAGCGCCACCAGACCCGCTGCCACCGCCAGCAGGCGGAGCCGGCGATGGCGCCGGATTCCTGGGTGTGGCTGGTGCGACGACCTCATCTGGACCTCCCGGGGCTGCGGAGCGCGCTCAGGCGTCCGGCACATTCGCAACGGGTCGACCCCAAAGATAGCCCTGACCAAAACCAACCCCGAGTGCGCGCAGGACACGAGCCACCTCCGGCTCCTCCACGCATTCAGCGATGACCTGTTTGTTCAGGGTGCGCGCCACCGAAGAGATGGCCTTCACCAGCGCCCGGTTGCGGCGGTCGGAGTCCAGGTTGCGTACGAAGGAGCCGTCGATCTTGACGAAATCTACCGGGAGATCGGCCAGGTAGGAGAAGGTGGAGAACCCCTTGCCGAAGTCGTCCAGCGCGAAGCCGCACCCCAGCTCCCGCAGGCGACGCATCCAGCGGGCCGCCGCGTCGGGGTCCTGCAACGCAGCAGTCTCGGTGAGCTCCAGCGTGAGGCGCCCAGGCGCCAGACCCGAATCCTCCAGCAGGCGCTCGATGCGCTCCAAGTGCGTCGGGTCGCCCAGCCCCGCGCCGGAGATGTTGATGAAGAGGTTCACCGCCGGATCCCGCTTGAGCACGTCCACCGCCTGCCGGAGCACCCAGAGATCCAGCTCGGGCATGATCCCGAAACGCTCCGCGGCGGGGATGAAACGGTCGGGCGTGATGAGCGATCCATCCGTCCCCACCATGCGCAGCAGCGCCTCGTAATGCACGGTCGTCTCGTCCTCCAGGCGCACCACGGGCTGGAAGTGGAGGCGGAGGTGCCCGCCTCGCATCGCGTCCCGGATGAGCGTGGCCCAGTACCCGTCCCGGAGCCCCGACGGCCGCGCAGCGGCTGCGTCCGGAGCCACACTCAGCTTGCCTGGTCCGGCGGTCCTCGCCCGGTACAGTGCGGTGTCCGCCGCTGCCAGAGCCCGTCCGGCGTCGTCACCGGGCTTGACGGCCGCCACGCCCACCGTCGCACCGAGCGTCAGGTCATGCCCGTCCAGCTCCACCCGGAAATCGGATACCGCACGCTGTAGATTCTCGGCCACCGACACCGCCTTCTTCAGCGTGCATCCCTCGAGAAAGACTGCGAACTCGTCCCCGCTCCAGCGGGCGAGGAAGGGGCCCTCGCCCAGCACCTTCCGGAAGAGTTCGCCCACCTCCACCAGCACATCGTCGCCGGCGGCGTGGCCCAGCATGTCATTGATGAGGGAGAAGTGGTCCAGATCCAGGATCATCACGGCGGCGGCTCGAACGTCGTCGGAACTTAGGCAGCGCTCCAGACGGCGCTCCAGGTGCCGTCGGTTGGGAAGGCCCGTGAGGGCGTCGAACTCGGCGAGCTTCCGGGCACGTCGTTGCTCGTCCTCGCGCCTCGTCAGGTCCACCTGTGTGCCGACGAAGTGGGTGATCCTGCCGGAACCATCCCGCACCGCACGCAGCGTCTCGGCGGCCAGGTAGACCGTTCCATCGTTCCGACGGTTGTGCAGCTCACCGCCCCAGCGCCCCCCCTCGCGGAGCTGGTGCCAGACGCTCCGGAGCGTCTCGGCGCGTTCCACCCCGGCCTTGAGCGTGCGCGCATGCATCCCCACCAGTTCGTCGTCGGCGTAACCGGAGAGCTCCTGGAGCTGTTCGTTGGCCCAGACGATGCGCCCCTGAGGATCCATGATGTACACGGCGGCGGGAAGCGCACGCAGCGCGGCGTCCTGGAGCTGTTGGAGCGCGTGCCTGAGTCCGTGGGACAGGACGAGGCAGACGCGCGTGGCCAGTGCTGCGAGCCCGCGTTCCGCCTCACCGCCCAGAGGCCCATCACCGATGGCGGCCACGAGGACGCCGCGGCACTCCCCTCCCACCACCAACGGGATGACGGTGATGAACCGGAGTCTGTGTTCGGCCATGGCGGTACGGCAGGTGGGCGGCTCCTCCCCCGCCAGCACGTCGGCCCTCTGCGGTATGCGCTCCCGGAACGCGCGCGCCACCGGACCGGCGGGATGGACACCGGGGTCCCAGCAGTCCATGAGGGCGTCCAGCGCGTGGGCCATGCGTCCGGCGCGGGCGCGCGCGCGGACGTGGCCGTCGGCCTCCCGGGAGCCGATCCACACCAGGGGAATGTCGTAGAGGCGTGCCGCCCGGGTGCACGCCTCGGCGAGGATCCGCTCGGGAGGCATGCCCTCCAGGAGACCCTCGTCCAGGTCCTGGAGCGCATCCTCCAGCTCGCGGCGCCGGTAGGTCTCGGTGACGTCGCGGACGACGACCACCAGAGACGGCGGACGGAGGCCGTTCCGTACTGCGGTGTCGAAGCGGAGCCATCGCGGTCCCTCGGTGGTGTTCACCAGGTACTCCTGCCCGCTGCCGGCGGCGGTGAGGCGGACGCCTGCCAGCTCCTCCAGAAGCTCCCCTTGCAGAGGGCCTCCCGGCGGAGCGAGGAGTCTGGCCGCTTCCGCCGAGGCCGCCACCACTCGTCCGTCGCCGTCCAGCTGCAGCGCCGGGATACCGAGCTGCTCCAGCAGCTCGATGGGACCGCGGTCGGGGTCGTTCGCGAGGCCCGTCACGGCATCCTTTCCTTTCTGCGTTGCTTCGCCTGGTACATGGCCTCGTCGGCCATCTCGATGAGCGCCTCCAGCGATGTGCCCGACTCCGGCTCGTACACGGTGCTACCCAGGCTCATGGATAACTCGGAGCCGTCATCGAGATCTCCGTTTTGCTGCGCGACAGCGGTCGAGACGCGATCCAGGAGGTCGCTGACCGCCTCTCTGCTGTCCACCAGCGCCAGGACAACGAACTCATCGCCGCCGACCCGGGCCAGCACGTCCGCCGCACGGCACACGCTCCTGAGCGTCTCGGCGGCATCCTTCAGGACCCGGTCGCCTGCGGCATGGCCGTGGCGGTCGTTGATGACCTTTAGGTCGTCGAGATCGGCGAACACCGCCACGGCGGGCCGTCCCTCGCGGTCCGCGATACGCAGGATCTGACCGCCGAACGTCTCGAGACCCCGCCGGTTGTACAGCGCCGTGAGCGGATCCACGAACGACATCCGGCGGATCTGGTTGAGCACTTCGTGGCGCTCGCGGGCGTACCGGAGCGCCACGGAGAGACCCGTGCGTTCCAGATCGGACTTCACGATGTAGTCCTGAGCGCCCGCCCGCACCGCCCTGAGCGCCAGTTCATCGTCTTCGCGGCCCGTGAGTACCACCACCGGAAGCTCCGGATGCAGGCTCAGGAGGACGTCCACCGTCCTCGCCCCGTCGGAGTCGGGGAGCCCGAGATCTACGAGGGCCACATCGAATCGGTGCTCGTTGTCGAGCGCCGCCAGCGCATCCGAAAGACGCGGCGCGCTGGTCACCTGCGCCGTGATGCGCGGCGCGCTCTTCAGGTACTCCTCGATGAGGCGCACATCACCCGGATTGTCCTCCACGAGGAGGACACTCATATGCTCAGCCACCGTTCGTGCCTCCCGTCTCCGGGGGTGAGACGTGCGGGATCCAACCAGAACCCCACCACCGCGGCCATGAGCGATTCGATCTCCAGGGGATCGGCCGGCTTGGTGAGAAAGCAGTTCGCACCGCCTGCGTAGGCGCGACGGACCTCCTCCGGTTCAGAGGAAGTCGTGTAGACCACGATGGGCACGTGGGGTGAGCAGTCCCGCAGGATGGTGAGGACGCCCTCCCCCGGCACACCCGGCAGGTTGAGATCCAGCAACACCAGATCCACGCGGCGCCCGCCCTCCCCCCGCAGCAGGAGCTGCGCGGCCTCGGACCCGGATCGGATGTGGAGTACCCGGGGTCGCGCCGGCGTCTGCGCCAGCGCCTGCACCACGAGGCGGGCGTCGCCCGGGTGGTCCTCCACCAGGAGCACCAGGGGCGGTGTCTCGGTCATTGCGTCTCCTCGCCGCTGGGGTGGTGTGCCTCGTGAGCCTCGTGCCAACCGGGGAGCGCGACGTAGAAGGTGGTGCCTGCCCCGGGCTCCGAGTCCAGCCAGATCCTTCCTCCGTGTCGCTCCACGATGCGCTTGGTCAGTGCCAGCCCCAGGCCCGTGCCGGGGTAGCGGTCGGGGCCGTGCAGTCGCTTGAAGAGCTGGAAGACGCGCTCGTGGTGTTCCGGAGGGATCCCGATTCCGTTGTCGCGCACCGCCACCACCACCTCCCCCGCACCGTCGTCAACCTCCGCGTTGATGCTCACCCGAGGTGGGTCGCCGTTGGCGAACTTGACGGCGTTGGAGATGAGGTTCTGCATCACCTGGGCCAGCTGGCCGGGGTCGCCCGCCGCCACGGGAAGGGGCCCCACCTCCACCCGCGCCCCGGCTTCCCGGATCAGGACGGAGAGCTCCAGCGTGACGCGCTCCACCACCTCGTCCAGCGGTACCCGCCGCCGTTGAACGTCTGCCTGCCCCGCGCGTGCGTAGGCCAGGAGGTCGTCCACCAGCCGGCGCATCCTCTGGGCGCCGTCCACAGCGTAGCCGAGGAACTCGTCGGCATCCGCGTCGAGGCGCCCGGCGTAGCGCTGCTGCAGGAGTTTGCAGTACGCCTCCACCATCCGGAGCGGCTGCTTCAGGTCGTGGGAGGCGGCGTAGGCGAACTGTTCCAGCTCTTGGTTGGAGCGCGCCAGCTTCTCCGCGTACCGCTTTAGTTCGCGCTCCGCGCGCACCCGCTCTGAGACGTCCCGGAGCACGACGTTGAGCGCCACCCGCCCTTCCAGCTCCACCTTCGAGATCGATGCCTCGGCGGTGAACCGCTCACCGCTCTTCCGGAGACCCACGATGGGCGCCCGATCTCCCATGTGCTTCGCCGTCACCGGTTCGTGCATGAAGCGCCGCACATACTGCCGGTGAGATTCGCGGTACTCCGTGGGAATGAGGACCTCCAGCGGTTTGCCCATGATCTCATGGCGGGTGTAGCCGAACATCTTCTCCGCTCCACGATTCCAGAGCGTGATCCGGTGGAGGTCATCGATGGAGATCACCGCCTCCGACGCCGTCGAGATGATGCGGCTCGCCAGCATTTCCGAGACGAGGAGTTCTCTCCGTGCCCGTGCACCCGCATGGACCTCGTGGGCCAGCCGAAGGCGGGCCAGAAGGAGGTCCGCCAGCGTGGCCAGGTGGTCTAGGCCGCCGGCGCAGGTGCGATCCGGTCGCTCCACCGCCACAGCCAGGCATCCCACGGCGCTGCCGTCGGGCCGCCGGAGCGGCGCGCAGACCAGCCCCGCCGGGCTGAGCTCCAGGGCTTCCAGCGCGACGGCGGCATCGTCGTGGGCGAGGAGCACCGGCGCTTCCTGCCGGAGGGCCTCGGCCAGCGGACCTCCGTCCAGCGGCACGGAAGCGCCGGGGAGCGGGGTGTCACGGCTGGACGCCTTCACGACGCACCGGTCACCGCGGGGATCGAGGAGGAAGGCCGGACCGCCGCCGGTGAAGGCCTCCGCGAGTCGTAGCGTGGACTCGAGCTCCTCGCTGCGGAGGTGGGCCAGCCATCCGTCCCACGCGGTGGGACCGCTGGAGCGGAGGGTCGCCAGCGCCCGATCGAGGGCATCCTCGCCGGACTCCGTCTCCTCCTCGTTCTGCGCACGCCCGACCAGCGTGTCCCAGTCGACGAGGTGGGTGAGGCTCCCCGGAGCCACCGCCTCGCCGTCCTCCGGAGGGACGGGGCGGGTGTCGTCGACGGGCGTATCTTCACCTGTTTCCGCCGGGGAGGGTGCGGCGGAAGGCGCGTATTTCTCGTGCATGGTCGCTGAGACCTGCTTCCGGGCGTACTCTTGGTGTGCCCTTCCACCATGCACGATGTGGGCCGGGATCAGGCACACGTACGCTACGGGCTATGTTATTTTACTGTAACGGGTTAGGTGTGACGGCCGGCGGCTGCGTGCCCCCGGAGCCGGGTGGGTGTGCGACCGACGGCGTCCCAGTGTGCCGCCACGTGGCCCTCCCGCCCCTCAGGACCGGTAGATGAAGTAGAAGTAGGAGGGCGACCAGTAGGCGTTGGGGCCGTAGTACTGGTACATGGCGTCGGCGATCTCGCGACGCTGCGTGTAGTTGAAGATGAGCACGCCCAGCGAACGGGTCCGCCACCAGTTGTTCTCGTCGGGGAAATCGATCGAGAACCAGGCGTAGCGGACTCCCTTGTACACGAATCGGAAGTTTTCCGGCAGGTAGGGCTCCAGCGCGGGGGGCACGGTGCCGTAGCCCGCACTGGGGAGGAAGGTACCGTAGTCGGCGGCGTATGCGTGCGCCGCCGACGCGATGAGGCGCGCGTCCGCCACCATCCGCGCCTCCCGAGCGGCGCACTCCGCTCTGCGCTCACCGGCCGGGATTCCCCGGTGGTTCGGGAAGGGGTGCGCCAAGTTCCCGGAGGATCGCAGCCGGCCCCTCGCGACTGTCGAAGCGTGCCGCTGCACCGTCCACGCGGCTGACGAGCTCGTAGCTTCCGTCGGGTGTCACGCGGTAGGCGAACTGGCCCGGATCCAACCCCACCTCCGCCAGCGACGCCGGCGGCCGGCCGTGCTCCCGCACGTGGGCCTCGATGATCTGTGCCGCGATGACGGTGGTGACCTGCGCGGTGGCCTCCGCCCGCTCGGGTGGGAGGTGCGGCGGGGGACGCCGGAGGCTGCGGACGTTATAGCCGGCCACGGCCAAAAAGACGAGTGTGATGGCCCCCCACCACCGGGGGCCGGGTGAGCCAGGACTCCCGGGCGTCCACGACCTGGCCCTGGGCCTGCTCGACTTCGGCGGCCCGCTCCAGGACGCCGCGGACGGCGTCGGCGTAATCGGATCCCTGGGCGTTGGTGTTCGACATGGTATCGGGGGGCTCAGACCTCCGAAGATACCACGTTCCAAGGCACTGATGGAGTGCGGGCGGCCCGTCAAGTGCCCGGTGCCAACAGGAGGACGGCCCCTTCCCGGGTCACCACGTAGAGTTCTCCGGACGCGTCCTCTCCGAAGGAGGTGATGCGCCCGGGTGAGGGAAGCCCCAGCTCCTGGGGGTCGGTGGCTTGCCCCTGCAGGTCCAGGTGGAAGGAGCGGACCCAGCCCTCGCAGTAGTCGGCGTAGAAGTAGCGGCCCACCAGGTCGGGGAGGAGCCGTCCGCGGTATACGTATCCACCCGTCACGGAGCACCCGTCCGCATGCCCGTAGACCACTCGGGGGAGTTCCAGCCCGTCGGCCTCACACGCGGCGGCCCCGAAGCAGTCGGTGCCCTCCATGACGCTCCAGCCGAAGTTGCGCCCGCTGGCTGAGGAGGGTACCACGTTGATCTCCTCGAAACGGTCCTGGCCGACGTCGGCGATGTAGAGCAGGGCCGCGTCGTCATCGAACGAGAAGCGCCACGGGTTGCGGAGCCCGAAATGCCAGACCTCCGGGCGCCTCGCAGGGTCTCCCACGAAAGGATTGTCCTCCGGAATCCGGTACGGCGGGTTGAAGTCGGTGAGGACGTCCAGGCGGAGGATCGTTCCCAGGAGCGTGCCGGCGTTCTGGCCGTGGCCGAAGGGATCGCCGGCGCCGCCCCCGTCACCCACCCCCACGTAGATCATCCGGTCGGGACCGAACGCGATCTGTCCGTCGTTGTGGTTGGCAAAGGGTTGCTCGATGACCAGGTAGACCTGCTCGCTGCTCCTCCGTGCCCGGTCGCTGCGTTCCACCGCCCGGAACGACGAGAGCGTGGCGCGCCCCTCCAGGTCCGTGTAGTACACGAAGAACCGTCCGCTGGCGCGGAAGTCCGGGTCGAAGGCCAGCCCCAGGAGGCCCCGCTCGCCGCCGTACGAGACGCGGTCGGTGATGTCCAGAAAGGGCTCTGCCACCAGATTTCCGTCGCGAACCACCCGGATGCGGCCGGGCTGCTCCACGATGAAGAGGCGGGGGTCCGTCACGGGCGAGGTGACGTACACCGGCGCCTCGAGCCCCAGCGCAACTTCCACGAAGCGCACCGCCGTCTCCGACTTCCGGGTGGGGTCCTGCGGGAAGTTGATGTCGGAGCAGCTCGCGGCAGCCAGCGCCGACCACACCCACGCGAGCGCCTGCCGTGCGCGCTCGTACCTGCCGCGCCCCGGAGGCCCGTGCCGGAGGCGTCCCCAGGGTCTGCACCCGGATCCCGCCGTCGAGGTTGAGGAACAGTTCTGCTCTGCGGACGAAAACCTGAAGCTGCCAGTCCAGATCCTCGGGGTCCTCGGGGCAGAGGAGCGTCGCCGTCCAGGAGGTCGCGGTCAGCCGTGGTTGCCGTCCGTCGAACGGATAGGCGGGCCGGTCGTCGCCGCGAACGCTCAGGAGGGAGAGCTTGGTGCGCCGCAGCGATTCGAGCAGCCGAGCGAGGACGGCGTCGCTCACCTCCCTGAGTTCAAACGACACGACGACCCGGGCGCCGTCACCTCCTGGCGAATACCCGCTCTGTTCCCTCATCACTCGCTCTCCGGTCGGCACCGCATTCCGGTTTCGGGTCCTTCGCACCTTCAGCTCAGCCCTTCAGGTATAACATCGCTAAGGAAGCGGATCAGGAAAAATAGAAAGTTTAGAGGATTAAGATCTGTTTTGATTATGTAGCGAGTGCCCTGTGAGGCGGGCCGTCCCTCGGGGTGGGTCGTCCCCGTCGTCGGTGCGGGGGCCGTCGGCGGACTGGAGCTGGGCGGTGAGGGTCTGAATCCCTTCCAGGCTCCCGATGATCGTGAGGCGGTCACCCGTCTCCAGGACGCTGGAGCCATCGGGAACCAGGGTGGCTCCGTTGCGGCACACCAGCGCCACGAGCGTTCCCCGGGGCAGCTCCAGCCCTCGCAGAGGACGTCCCACCCAGGCCATGGTGGTGGGGCGCTCGCCCACGGTGACCGACATGGCCCGCTCCCGGCGAAGGAGCGTCGCCCTCAATGCGTCGTCATCCTCTGCGGCCATCCACGCCTCCAGGAATCCGGGGTCGTCCGCATGGGTGGCCAGATGTCCCAGAAGGCGAAGATGTTGGCCGGGCTGATCCTCGGGACTGATGAGGAAGAGTGCGGCCCTGACTCCGGACATCTCGTCCTGATCGGCTTCGGATCCGCGCCTGAGGCGTGCCAAAAGGATCGCCGGCCGAGGGAGTCCCGCCACCCGGAGATGAGGTAGGGCCACACCTCGGCCCACGGGTACGAAGCCGCCCTCGGCCATGCTGCGCAGGCCCTTGGAGAGTTCCTGCGCTGGCACGCCGGTCCGTTCGTGAAGCGCCCTGGCCGCGTCGTCCAACAGGTCGCCGAAGGTCGGGGCTTCGGCGTAATCCAGTACGGCTGCCCGGGCTACGACCTCATCGAAGGGATCGTCGGGTCTGAGACCCTTTTCCTTGACGATGGCGCGGAGCTCCAGGTCCAGCCGGTCGTGGCGGCGCTCACCTAACCGGGCGAAGGTGTGAAAGATGGCGCCTTCCCGCTCCACGAGATCCCGGGCGTACAGAAAGTACCATGCTGCCGCGACGGCCAGGAGCCCCAGCGAGAAGAGGATGGCCATCTGCCCCATCTCGGCGATGAGCCACATGGGGGCCAGCGATCCGGCGATCTGCATCCAGGGGTACAGCGGGGAGCGGTAGCCCGGATCGTACGCTTCAATGCGGCTCTCCCGCATGATGATCACGGCCAGGTTCAGCAGGGAGAACATCAGCAGCTGGAAGGCGCTGGCCAGCTTCGCGATCTCGTCCACGTTGAGCACCAGGATGGACGCCGCGATGAGGGCCGAGGTCACGATGATGGAGAACGTGGGCGTACGGAAGCGCCCTAGAGACCCCAGGCGCTGCGGAACCAGTCGGTCCCGGGCCATGGCCAGAGGATAGCGAGATGCTGACAGGATGCCTGCGTTGCCGGTGGAGGCAAAGGCCGCCACGGCGGCCACCACCACGAGCAGGACTCCCAGGTCGCCGGGAAGCCATGCGAAGAGTACGGAGGCGGCCGTCGCCACCGGGGTGAGATCGCCGGCCAGCTCAGCCAGGGGCACCAGCGCCACGATGATATAGACCCCGATGGAGTACAGGGCCGCCGCGGTCCCCAGCGATAGCATCATTCCCAGGGGGATGTTCCGGTCGGGATTGCGGACCTCTTCGGAGACCGACGCCACCTTGGTCAGGCCGGCATAGGACACGAAGACGAACCCCACGGTTCCCATGAAGCCGGCGAAACCGTGGGTGAAGAAGGGGGTGGCTTCCTGCGGGCTGTCCCCAGTGAGTCCTGCGGCCAGAGTCCACAGCCCCTCCCCCACGAAGGCGCCAAGAATCAGGATGAGCGTAGCCACGAGCCAGCGCTGTAATCCGCTGCTCTCTTTGGATCCCACGGCGTTCACTACGGCGAAGAGGACTGTGAAGCCGACGGCCAGCGGCTTCATGGGCACGTCCAGATAGAGCGCCAGATACGCGCCCATGCCCACCAGGGCGAAGGCGCTCTTGAGCATGAGGGCCACCCAGGTACCGAGCCCGCCCAGGGTCCCCACCATGGGCCCCATGCTCCTGTCCAGGAAGTAGTAAGCGCCGCCGGCTCGGGGCATGGCCGTGGACAGCTCGGCCACGCTGAACACGGCAGGAAGGACGAAGAGACCCGCTACCAGGTAGGCCAGCCCGACCGATGGTCCCGTCTGCGCCGCCGCGAGTCCGGGAAGAAGGAAGAAACCCGAGCTGAACATGGCGCCGGTGCTGATGGCGTAGACGTCCAGGAGGTCCAGTTCCTTTCGCAGCCGGACCTTCTGCTTCGGCGGGCTCATTGTACGTTCCCCCGGACCGCCACCAGAGACAGCCCGGGTGTCCCCAGGAACTCCTCTGCCAGGTTGGGCTGGATCCAGCGCGACAGTCCCGTGCGCCCGCGGTAGCCCACCAGGAGCACCGAGGCCTCGGTCTGGCGCAGGGCTCGCCGGATGCCCACAGGTACGGTGCCTTTCACCACGACCCGGGGGACGTCCGCCGGGATGTCCGTCCGGCCCAGAAGGGCGTCCAGGCGCTGTTCGTGTTCCTTGCGGATGCGCCTAAGCACCCGTCGTCCCCGGAACGGGCCGATGCCTCGGGTGGGGCAGGTAACGATGGACTCCCCGATGAGAGCCCAACTGTGCGTGACGCACAGGGGCAGCTCTTCCACGCCGGCCACCAGCGCGGCGGTGCGCAGCACCGCCCGGTCCAGCCCCTCCGTCGCTTCGTCCAGGGCAAGGGCTGCCAGAACGGGTCCCGGCGGACGCTCGTACCGCAGGGCCGAAACCAGCCACAGCGAGCAGGGCAGGCGACGCAGGAGCGCCAAATCCTCGGCGTCTCGCTCTGCCGTGCCGCGTTCGGCTGCCGCCACTTTCACCACCAGACTCACCGCCGCCGGAAGGGCCTCGCTAAGTACCTCGGGCCAGGGCGTCCGAGGCAGTGGCCGTATCGCCGCCTCCACGTTCCACCCTTCCCCGTCATCCAGGCCCGAGGGCACGGGTTCCGGATCCGCCCGTCTCCAGGCGGGTGCCGAAGGGGGGCCTCCCGCCGGTGTCGCCCACTGCCCGGCGGGGCTCCTCCTCCGCGGCAGCGTGAAGATGGTCAGCGTGCCTCCGGTGGCTCGAGCGGCCGCCAGGGCGCGCCGGTACGCCGAGCCGCGCGTCTGCGGTCCTTGGCTGATGCAAACGACGTTGGCCACGGGCGGACTCCCTGGTGGGTTCAGATCAAGCTTGACCGACAGGGTGATAGCTGTCCAATATCTATTTCAGCACGAAATCATCATATTTACTTCTAGATCATCGCCTCGTCCCGGAGCGCTGCGCCGTGAGCAGGTCCCGACCGGTGAATTACCGCCACCTCTACTATTTCTGGATGGTCGTCCGGGAGGGCACGGTTACGGCCGCCGCCGATGTTCTCCACGTCAGCCAGTCGGCGGTGAGCGCCCAGCTACGCAAGCTGGAGCGGTCGTTGGGGTGCGATCTGTTCGACCGCTCCGGTCGGCGGCTGTCCGTGACGCGGGAAGGGAAGGTGGTCTACGAATACGCGGATGAGATCTTCCGCCTCGGTTCAGAGATGCGCGACACGCTGCGCGGCGGCCTGGAAGGACGTCCTATGCAGCTCACCGTGGGGCTGTCCGCCACCATTCCCAACCTGGTGGCCTTCCGCCTCCTGGAGCCGGCCTTCGAGCTCTCCGATCCTGTTCGAGTGGTGGTCCGGGAGCAGCGTACCGATCAGCTCCTGGCTGAGTTGGCCACCCACGCCGTGGACATGATCCTCGCCGATATGCCGGTGCCCCCGAATGTGAGCGTCAAGGCCTTTAACCACCCGTTGGGCGCGAGTCCCGTGGATATCCTGGCGCCGCCACTCCTCGCCCACCGGGTGCGGGAGGGTTTTCCGGGGAGCCTCGACGGGCAGCCCTTCCTTCTTCCTACGGAGGGGTACACGCTGCGGCGCTCGCTGGAAGACTGGTTCGCCCGGGAGGGCGTCCGCCCGACCATCTTCGCCGAAATCGAGGACAACGACCTCATCAACGTGTTCGCGGAAGCGGGAGCCGCCATGTTCGCGGCCCCCACCGTGATTGTTCCGGACATCCGGGTACGATATGCCGTGGAGGTGGTGGGGCGGGCCCGGGGCATCTACGAGCGCTACTACGCGATCACCGCCCACCGGAGGCTCCGGCATCCGGTGGCGGCGGCCATCACGGAGAATGCCCGCGCTGAACTCGCCGAACTCATGGACGCTCCCGAGGAGGATGTGCCCAGCGGGGCGTGAAATGTGGCTCCGTTGGACCCAGGGCCGGGTAGGTGGAAGTAGTCGTCACCGTCGGGCTCCGAGCGGCAGGGAGGTGGAGAACCGGAGGCTGCTCGGGCGCATCCGTGAACTCCACAAGGAGAGCGACGGCACTTCCTCAGCGTGGCGCTGGACCTCCTCGGCAACAAGGTCGTGGGTTGGTGCATGTCCGTCAGGCAGGACCACCAACTCGTCCTCCAGGCCGTCCTTATGGCCTGCTGGCAGCGACCCCGCCGCAAGGCCGTGATCCCACATTGGGACCGCGGGGTGCAGTTCACGTCCTACGAGTACCAGCAGTTCCTGAAAGACCACAACATCACGCTCAGCATGACCGATGTGGGCCATTGTGCCGACAACGCGCCGGCCGAGGGATTCTTCGGCATGCTGAAGCGGGAGCGCGTGGACCGCCGTCGGTACCGCGACGTGTGTCGCGTCCCGCGTCCTCGCCCCCGGGGGCGGCGGCGCGGAAAACACCCCGCCCCAACGGGG
>JBHHWB010000030.1:0-40477 GCA_046756305.1 Gemmatimonadota bacterium | reverse complement strand
AGGGCCTGCTGGTGCGTGTCCTGGGAGCCGAGCGCGCCGAGGGCCTGCTGGTGCGCGTCCGTGGAGCCGAGCGCGCCGAGGGCCTGCTGGTGCGTGTCCTGGGAGCCGAGCGCGCCGAGGGCCTGCCGGTGCGTGTCCTGGGAGCCGAGCGCGCCGAGGGCCTGCTGGTGCGTGTCCGCGGGATCACCCGGGGGGCGTCCCGTTCCGGTCTGGAGCGAGGCGACACCCGCGAGGAGGGGGAGGCCCCCCGGTTTCGTGCCCGGTCCGAGGGCCGTGCGCGGGTGCGGCTCGCCGAAGTCGCCCCTGGGCGGCGAGGCGCAGCCGCCCGTCCGCCGGTGCGACGTTCGACGCGCGGGGACGCGGGGGAACCGCCCTTACGCGTTCCGGCGCGAGCCTCTTCGCGAGCTCCGGGGCGGGTCCGGGAGCCGAGGGATGAAGCTGGCGCTCCGGCCCTGGGTGCCGCACTCCGGCGGACGGCTCGTGTGCCGCGCGGAGACTCCTTATAGGTGGTGCCGACGTAGGCCGGGGCGGAGGCGCCCACGTAGCGCACGCCGGTGTGCCGGCCCGTGGCGAAAACGGCTCTGACGCGGGCGGGATAGGCGGGGTAGCCCCAGGCATACCCGCGGCTCCAGCGGCCGCCCCAGAAACCGTCCCGATAGCCGTCCCAGTACCAGCCCCACGGATCGTACGCCCAGTCATACCCCCAGGGCGGGGCGAAGGGATCACGCCAGTAGACGGAGATCCCAGCCGAGAAGTGGGCGCGCGGGCGCCACCACCCTGCGGGAGAATAGGGGAGAACCCTCCACGCCGCAGCCCCAATGCCGCAGGGAGAGTGGAAGGACGCCGACCAGGGGTCCCAGTACGCTCCGGCGTAGCCCCAGCAGCCTTGGAAGGCATAGGGGTCGACGACGGGGTACCCGTATCCGGGGATGTCCCATCCGTCATAGGTCTCGGAGTAGATCCCGTAGGCGCTGTTCCATCCGCTGCGCCACCCGAGTCCCACGGAGAGACCGACGAAGGCGGGTCCGGGGTCGGCGTAGGGATGGGACCCGTGCCATCCCAGGCCCACTCCGGCGAAGAGAGGCCCCACCTGTACGGACGCGGAGACCTGTCCCTGCGCGGGATGGGCGGCGGTGGCCAGGGCCAGAAGGGCCGCCGGGATCATTGCCAGGTTGCGTCGCTTCACGTCCACGGTATCCTCCCATGGTTGGGGTCCACCCTCCCGTGGTGCAACTGGCATGCCAGAAGGGTCGTGGGGGGAAAACGCCGGTAAATCAAGGGATACGGCCCGGGGCAGCGCTTCTGAGGGGGGTCGGGGCGTCCTCCGCGAGGGACGCGCTTCGCCTCCGTAGAGGACGAGGCGGGGGCCGCGCCCCGGTCCCTTGCCTGCATATGGGAACGGAACCCCACTCCTCCTCGACGGCTTTGGAAGAAAAAATGGGTGCAGGACCTTGCCTTGCACGGAGGATCGTTGAAGATTCATGGTGTTCGGCGGCGCATCAGCGCCGCGTCCGGCTCCCTTTTCGGCCAGCCGACCGAACTGTTCGCATCTCCCGAGATCGGAGAGATTCCCCCGATGCGAGAAGGCGCACCGCCGCCGCATCGAGTCCCAACATGGGTTCACCGCACGTGCCCGATTCGCCAGAAACACCCGTAGGCGACGGAGAGCAGCAGAAGCCCCGACGGCCGTCGAACCGGCGTCGTCGTGGCCGCAGGTCCCGTCGTAGGCATCGCAAACAGTCCGACCAGAATGGGCAGGATTTGGCCCTCACCGAAGATCCCGAAGTCCTGGAGGCCCAGTCCCGGCCCCTGGGCCTTCTCGAGGTTCTGGGAAGCGGGTCGGGTTTCATACGCCGCAGGGAGGCGGGCTATACGCCGTCCCGCGACGATATCTACGTCTCCTCGCGCATCATTCAGAAATACGGTCTGCGCACGGGGGACGAGATCATGGGGGTCGTGGGACCCACCCCGCGCAACGGGAAGAGCCCCCCGCTGGGATACCTCTCCCGGGTGAACGATCGCCTGCCCGACGAGATCAAACGGCGCCCCGAGTTCCAGCGTCTGAGCGCCATGCATCCCGACGAGCAGCTCGTCACCGAATGCGGCCGCACCATCGGGGGCCAGCCCGACTACACCAACCGGGTCATCGATCTCTTCTGCCCCCTGGGTAAGGGGCAGCGTGCCATGATCGTGGCGCCGGCCAAGGCGGGAAAGACGACGGTGCTGCAGTCGGTGGCTGAGGGGATCGTCACCAACAACCCCGAGTGCCACCTCATGATTCTTCTCGTGGACGAGCGTCCCGAGGAGGTGACGGAGATGGAGTCGGCCGGCTTCGGAGAGGTCATCGCCTCCACCTTCGATCGCTCGGCGGAGCGCCACACCCAGGTTGCCGAGATGACACTGGAGCGGGCCCGCCGACGTGTGGAGCTCGGAGACGACGTGGTGATCATTCTCGACTCCATTACCCGCCTGGCGCGGGCCTACAATACGGTGGAGAGCGGGAGCGGACGCACCCTTTCCGGCGGCCTGGACGCTCAGTCGCTGGAGAAGCCGAAGCGTTTCCTGGGCAGCGCCCGCAAGATCGCGCCGGACCAGGGCGGGGGATCCCTGACCATTATCGCCACGGCGCTGGTGGACACGGGATCGCGGATGGATCAGGTGATCTTCGAAGAGTTCAAGGGCACCGGGAACTCCGAGCTGGTGCTGTCCCGCGAGCTGGCGGACAAGCGCATCTTCCCCGCCATCGACCTGACCGCATCAGCGACGCGCAAGGAGGAGCTGCTCCTGGACGAGGACGCCCTCTGGCTCTCCCACGCCATGCGGCGGCAGCTCGCCGGCGTGCCCCCCGCCGAAGGGATGCTGGAACTCCTCAACATCATGAAGAAGACCCGGACGAACCGGGAACTCATCGCCTGGGCGCGACAGCAGATCTGAGGAAGGCCGCCGGGGCGTTACCGCTCCGCGGGTTGCGGGTCCGCCCTCGCGGCCTTCCCGGCGGCGAGGCGGGCAAGGGCGTCCAGATCCTTTTGCAGTTCACGGCTCTGGGATTTTCCCATGAGGAGCGCCCAGTATCCCATGAGGGGATTCCATCCGAAGTCGCCTTCCTCATCCCACGTGACCGTGGTGCGGCCGCCTTCTCCGTTCAGGGTGAGGGTGCCCCGGGTGAGGAGGGCGCTGTCCTGGACGGCCACCTCGTAGCGCACCACGCGCGGGGGGAGGGTGTCCACGATGCGAAAGACGCCGTCCCCGTATTCGGGATGGTCCCAGCGCATGGCGCTGCCGGGCCCGGCCGGGGGACCCTCCACCACCAGGCCCGTGTCGGGCCACGGAGTCCACTGCCGCCAGCCCTCGGCGCCGGTGAGAAAAGGACGGATCTCCTCCGCGGGCGCCTCGACCACGGTCGTCGCGTGCGCCTCCCACCGTCCCGGCAGGAGGAACCCCACCAGGAGAAAGAGGCCGGAGAGCAGCGCGCCCGCCGCCAGGAATTTGGTGCCGAAGCTGAAGGGGCTCTCACTCATGAGGTGCCGTCGAGGGAGTCGGGGGAGGGATGGTTCCTATGATGAGCGTACCAGTTTCGCACCCAGGGTTCCAGACTTCGCCACACGGTGTGGGCCATGATACGGTGTCCCTTGGGCGTGGGATGGATTCCGTCCCCCTGATTGAGGTCGGGGTTTCCCGCCACACCTTCGAGGAGGAAAGGGATGAGCACAGCTCCCTCCTCTCTGGCGACTCGGGGGAAAACCGCCTCGAACGCCTGCATGTAGCGCTCTCCCAGGTTAGGGGGCGCTTTCATCTCCGCGATCATGACCACGGCTTCCGGGTAGCGGGACCGGGTCTCGCGGACGATGGCCCGCAGGTTGTCTTCCAGAGCCCGGGGGCTCAGGCCCCGGAGTCCGTCATTGGCACCCAGCTCCACCACCAGGACATCTACCGGGTCTCGCAGGATCCAGCTCAGTCGGGCGCGACCGCCGGCGGAGGTATCGCCGGAAACCCCGGCGTTTACCACCCGGATGGAAAGACCGGCCGAATCGGCCAGCTCAGCCAGACGCGCCACATAGGTGTCCTGGGAACGGAGGAGGCCGAGGCCCGCCGTCAGGCTCGTGCCCAGGAAGACGACCCTGGGAGCCGCCGCCGCGTCCACGCCGGGCCCTTTCTCCGAGGGGAAGGGAGCGCTGTCGGGAGGCGCTTCCGATCTGCCGGGCGCCGGGATCGAAGACGTCGCGGTGTCACGGCCGGGGCCGCGATGTTCTGCGCCGGGATCTCTGGAGCACGACGCCGAAGAAACGACGACCGTCAAGAGCAGAAGGAAAAGGGCACGCCCCATGAGGATCTCCGCCAGTAATCTCGGAAAGACATACATGAGCGGTGGCAGACCGCTCGAGGTAGTACGCTCGGTGTCGCTGGACGTGCCATCCCAATCCTTCGTGGCCGTGGTGGGGCCGTCGGGCAGTGGAAAGACCACGCTTCTCGGTCTGCTGGCCGGGCTGGACACGCCGAGCACCGGAACGGTGCGTGTGGACGACCGCGACCTCTTCGCCATGAGCGAGGAGGAACGAGCGGATTTTCGAGCCCGCTCGGTGGGATTCGTCTTCCAGACGTTCCGGCTGCTTCCCACCCTGACCGCCCTGGAGAACGTCCTGGTGCCTCTGGAGCTTCAGGGGCTGGGGCGGGAGGCGCGCCCGCGGGCCCGAAACCTTCTCGCCCGCGTCGGCCTGTCGAAGCGGGAAGGCCACTATCCCGTGCAGCTCTCCGGGGGCGAGCAGCAGCGGGTCGCCCTGGCGCGGGCGTTCGCCAACCGACCCCAGCTCCTCTTCGCCGACGAGCCTACGGGCAACCTGGACGCGGAGACGGGGGCCGGCGTGGTGGAGATCCTGGAGGAGCTCAACCGTGAGGAACGCACCACCCTGATTCTTGTAACCCACGACCAGGAGCTCGCCGCCCGGGCGCACCGCGTGGTGGAGCTTTCAGCGGGAAGGGTCATTGCGGATCGACCGCCGGCGGGAGAGGGGGCGTGAGGATTCGCTTCGCCCTCTCCCTGGCTCGGCGCGAAGCCCGCTACGGGCTTCGTCGCGTGGGGGCGTATACGCTGTCCATTACCCTTGGAGTGGCTGCGCTGGTGGCCGTCCACTCCTTCCGGGAGGATGTCGCCCGGTCGGTGCGGGAGGAAGCCGACGTCCTCATGGGCGCCAATGCGCGTCTCTCTTCCCGACGGCCCTTTCCCGATTCGGTCCAGCGGGTGGTGGATTCCCTGGCGGCCGCCGGAGTCGGAGTGGCGCGGGTTACCACTACCAGTTCCATGGTCCTCGCGCCCGCGACCGGCGTGGTGCGGCTCCTTCAGGTCCAGGCGGCGGATTCGGCGTTCCCCTTTTACGGGGAGGTGGAAACCCGGCCCCGGGGCGTATGGCGGAAGGGACGCGGCACGGGTGGTCTTCTCGCCGATCCGGCGGTGCTGGACCAGCTCGGCGTCGGTGTTGGCGACACCCTCCTGGTGGGACGCCTTCGCTTCCGGGTGGCGGGGGTGGTGGAGGAGCTCCCCACGGAGGTGGGATTCCAGGCGGCGCTGGCGCCGCGGGTCTACCTGAGCCCCGACGCCATGGAGCGTGCGGGCCTCCTGGGTTTTGGGAGCCTCGCCCGCTATCAGGTCTTCCTCAGGATGGCCGACCCCGAAGAACGACGGGCGCTTCGCCAACGATATGAGGATGCCTGGGAGGAAGCCCAGGTCTCCTTCACCCTGGCCGAAGAACAGGCGCAGAGCGTGGCCAACGGGGTCCGCTTCCTGGGCCGCTTTCTCTCCCTGGTAGGCTTGGGCGCCCTGCTCCTCGGCGGGCTCGGCGTGGCCAGCGCCATCAACGTCTACATCCGTGAGCGGCGTCCCGGGGTAGCGGTGTTGCGATGCGTCGGCGCGCGCCAGAGCGAGCTTTTCCTGGCGTACCTCCTGCAGGCGGGCGGACTGGGGCTCCTGGGATCGCTTCTCGGTGTGGGCGTGGGGATGGCGGTTCAGCAGGCGCTGCCGGGACTCCTCCGAGAGGTGCTTCCCGTGGTGGTCTCCCCGCGCCTGTCGCCGGTTTCGGCCCTGGCCGGGTTGGGAATCGGGGTGTGGGTGGCGCTCATCTTCGCCATCCTCCCCCTCCTGCAGATCCGGCGCGTGTCGCCCCTTGCCGCCCTGCGCCAGGAATACTCCGAAGCCGGGGTGCGCCCCTTTGGCCTCGACCGCCTTGCCGCCGTCGTCGCCCTGGTTGTGAGCGTACTCCTTCTCGCCCGCCTGGAAGCGCCGGGCCCCCGCCTTGGCTGGGCCTTCGCCGCCGCAATCACCGGGGTGGCGGGGCTTCTCCTGGCCGTGGGATTCGCCCTGACCCGGGCGGCCCGGCACGTGCTTCCCCGCTGGGCGTCCTATCCGGTGCGCCAGGGAGTGTCCAATCTGTTCCGTCCCCGGAATCAGACCCTGGCCGTCACCCTTGCCCTCGGTCTGGGGGCCTTCATCGTCGGGTTCGTGCTGCAGGTCCAGTCCAGCCTCCTACGGGACCTCTCCTTCTCCTTCGGGACGGGGCGTCCCAACGTGCTCCTCTTCGACGTACAGCCCGATCAGGTGGAGGGCGTCCTGGAGCTCCTGCCGGCGTCGCTCCGGGACGACGCCGTGGCCACACCCCTCCTCCCCTCCCGCATCGCCGCCATCAACGGGCGGACGCCCGAGGAACTCCGGGCCGACACCACCCTGGCAGAGCGTCGGCCTGAGGCGTGGGCCCTGCGGCGTGAATACCGCAATACCTATCGCGACGAATTGGGTGACGCCGAGAGAGTGGTGGCGGGGCGGTGGTGGGCGCCCTCTTCTCCATCCTCCGGCCCGCGGGGGAGGGAAGCCGGGATGGAGGAGGAAGAGGAGCGGCTTCCCGGAGTCTCCATGGAGGTGGACATCGCCCGCGACCTCGGGGTCGGTCTGGGAGACACCATCACCTGGCGAATCGCCGGCGGGGAGTTCTCCACCGTGGTGACCAGCCTGCGGCGCGTGGAGTGGGATCGCCTCGAACCCAATTTCTTCGCCGTCCTGGAGCCGGGGCGGGTTGCCGCCGCGCCCCATACCTTCGTGGTCCTGGCCCGCATCGCCGATGAAGGCGAGCGGGCCGCGTTCCAGCGCCGCCTGGTGGGTGCCTTTCCCAACGTGTCCGCCCTGGATTTCTCCCGGGTGCAGGAAGCGGTGGACACGATTCTGAGCCGGGTGCGGGACGCGGTGGTCTTCCTGGGGATCTTCAGCGCCGTCGCCGGCCTCATCGTCCTGGCGGGAGCCCTGGGCACCTCCCGGACCCAGCGCGTGCGGGAATCGGGTCTCCTGCGTACTCTGGGTGCCCGACGAGGTCAGATCCGCGCCATCCTCATCACCGAATACGTGGCCCTGGGGACGCTGGCCAGCGGCACGGGGCTCCTTCTGGCCCTGGCCGCCGCTTGGCTCGCCGTACCCCGCACGTTTCAGGTGTCCTTTGCCCCGGACCTGGGGGCGATGGGGGTCATCTGGGGTACGGTGGTCGCCCTCACGGTGGGCGTGGGCTTCCTCGGGAGCCGGGAGGTTCTGCGGGCTCCGCCTCTGACGGTGCTCCGGGAGACGCCGGAGTGACGGCGGAGGCGTACGGTGCGCCCCGTCCAACCGATGCGTAGTCGGACTGACGCCTAAAGGGGAAGTTCCGTCAGCGTTCCCTCGTGGTGGCACGCGTCACAGGAGAGGGTGTGGGGGGAGCGGAGGCGCCCCGGCGGAACGTGGAGGGGGGCTCCGCAGGAGGGACAGTCGGCTTCCAGGGCAAGAAGGGTGAAGTGCTCCGTCCAGCGCCGCCGGGCCAGCACACCGCCGACACCCAATACCCCGAGAATCCATGGGGCATGGGGCGGAACCAAGCCTGCCAGGGGGGCGAGAAGAAGCGCCATGCCCAGACGCTGCGCCGCGCCGAGTGCGCGCCATCGCGGGGTGCGGGGCAGGAGGAAGACCACCGCAGGCGCCGGGGGAAATCCGAACATGGTGACGGTGCCCTCAGTCCGGAGCGCCTCGGGGGGAAGGGTGGATGACTCGGGAGCGGTCAAGATGGGAGCGGGGCTGGCGGAGGTGCGCGTTGCGGCCCGGGTCGGGTCTCGAGCCGGTGACCCCTGAAATGTAGTGTTGACGTCAGGGCGTGTCTTGACCCCTGGGGAGGGCCAGGCGAGGGAGTGACGGAGACCCATGCGCGGGAGGGGCCTGCCCGCGTATGTTTCAGGACGAAAAGGGGCCGATCTTACCGATCCGCCCGGTGTACCCCCGAACCGGGACCGCTTCAGTGAGTTCTGCACCGTCTGCCGAAGCCGCCGCCCAGCCACGGGCCGAGCCTCGCGCTGCGCTGTCGCGCCAACTGAGCGAGTTCCTCATCGAGTTCTCCATCGGGGTTCATCGGTACGGGATGTACCCACCAGGGCATCCGTCCCTTGCCCCCGTGGTGGATAACATCGTAGGGCGTCTGGGAGATCTCTTCGAGGAGCGGCGGTCCCTTTCCATCGGCGTCGCCCGGCGCCAGCTCGTTATCGAGGGCACCGCCACCGACCAGAAACATCCCGTCCTCTCGGACCTGGCCAAGCGGCTTCACGAACACCAGATCGCGGCCCTCACCTTCGAGTTCGGCGTGACCGCTTCGGAGATTGACGGCCTCCTTGCGGCGCTCGCGGGGGAGACGCGGCGGGACGGCACACCCATCGGTCTCCTGGCGCCCGACGAGATTCCCGACTGGCCCCATGCGCACCTGTACCCGGTGGGCTACGACCAGCTCGAGCTTCGCCGTGAAGGGGGCTCAGGGTCGGGAAAGGCGTCGGATCTTTGGCTGGGGCTCGCACAGGCGGCCCTGGCCCGAGGTCACGACACGGACGACGCCGAGAGCTCCACCCTCGCCCGGGCCATCGCGGGGCACCACCCCGAAGCCGCCTACGACCAGGTGATCGCCGGGTACCTTCGCCAGTTGGCCGAAGAGCTGAAGAGCGGCTCGGGCGAGGAGCAGGAAAAGATCCGGCAGCGGGTTTCCGCCCTCATCTCCGAGTTGGACGACCCGACGTTGGAACGCCTGGTGGAGATGGGCGGCAACGTGGCCCATCGGCGCCGCTTCCTCCTCGACGCGAACCAGAGCCTGGCCGTGGATGCGGTGATGAAGATGCTGCAGGCCGCGGCGCGGTCCTCCCGGCAGAGCATTTCCACCTCCATGACCCGCCTTCTCACCAAACTCGCCACCCATGCCCAGGAGGGGAAAGGCCAGGTGCGGTCCCAGGCGACCACCGCCCTGCGGGAGAATGTGGAGCGTCTCATCGACGAATGGACGTTGGAGGACCCCAACCCCGAGAGCTACACCCAGGTCCTGGACGCCATGGCCCGGGCAGCGCCCCTCTTTCAGGCGCCGGAGGATACGGAGGATCACGTGTCCGGCGACGAACGCATGATCCAGCTCGCCATCGAGGTGGACACCTGGGGTCCCATGGTGGAGCGGTCCGTGGAAAGGCTCCTCGAGACACCCGAGGGCGGGACGCGCATCATGGAGCTTCTGGTGGACGCCCCCCCCGGCAACGAGGTGGCGGAACGGATCCATGCCCGTCTCAGTTCACCGGAGGCTTTTCGCCGTCTGGTGGAGGAAGGCCGTGTGGACGACCAGGCACTGCGGCGGCTTACCGCCGACATGGGGGAGGCGGCGTTGGGGCCCCTCCTGGACGTCCTGGCAGAATCGGGATCCCGGTCGGTGCGCCGGCGCATCTTCGACATCCTCTCCGGGATGGGGCCGGGGGTGGCGGAGCGGGCCGTGCAGCGCCTCCAGGACGAGCGTTGGTTCGTGGTACGCAATATGCTGGCGCTCCTCCATCGCCTCGACCACCTTCCGGCCGACTTCGACGCCATCAAGTTCCTTGTCCACCCCGACGCGCGGGTGCGAAGGGAGGCGCTCCCCCTGGCGCTGGCCAACCCGGTGGCGCATGACCGGGCCCTGGCGCGTACGCTCGTGGATCCTGATGAGCGCATCCTGCGCATGGGACTTCTGGCCCTCGAGGATCACCTCCCCGAAGCCCTGATCCCCACGCTCATCAAGCGGGTGTTGGTTGCGGAAAAGCGTTCGCCGGAGGTGCGCGGCCTGGCGGCCCGTATTCTGGCAGGGACGGGATCGTCCCTGGCCAAGAAATCTCTCCTGGAACTCGCCGTGGGCGGCAAGAGCGTTTTCGGGAAGCTCAAGCTCAAGACGGGGCCCACGGCGCTGGCCGCGCTCCGCGGGCTGGCCGCCGGGTGGCCCACCGATCCCGAGGTGGTCCCGGTCCTGGCCGAGGCCCGTAGCGCGAAAGACCCCGAGACACGCCTGGCCGTACGCGTCGAAGCGAAGCCCGGGACGCCTTCCTCCGGCGAGAGGAAGGGTGGGTCATGAATCCGTCCGCCGCCTTCCTCACGGCCATGGCGCAGGCGCTGGCTACCACCAACCTCTACGGGGAAGGGCATCCGGCGCGGGAGCGGGCCGCCCGGCGCGCGCACGAACGCCTGGCGGCGCTCCAGGAAGGGGATGCGCGCAGGGTCTTCACCTTTCTGGGAGACGAAGTGGTGGAGGGAGCCCGCCCCATCGCCGAGCTGCACGGCTGGGACTGGACGGGCCGCTTCGCCGCGGCCGGTCTGCAGCGACTGGAGTTCCTGGACGTCGTTGCCTTCGAGGACTTGGAGGCCTTTCTCGAGGAGATGGCGGTACACCTCAGCGGGGAGACGATCCCCAGCGCCCAGGTGCGCCAGGGACGCCCTTCCAACATTCGCTACGGCGAGGTGGCGGTGCGGGGGCGGGAGGAAACGGTGGAGGAGGCTTCGCGGCAGTTGGCCACGGCGACGCTGGACTATTCCCTTGCCGAGGAAATCGAAGGCATCGAATGGCTCCAGAACGAACTGCGGGCCGGGCGCCAGCTCCATCTCCTGGAAGCCGATACCATTGTCCGTTCCCTGTCGGTGGCCATGCACGGTGACCAGGCGTTTCTCCTGCCCATGCTCCGCCTCAAGGAGTATGATCAGTACACGGTGACCCATACCCTCAACGTGGCCGTCCTCTCCATGGCCCTGGCGGAGTTCCTGGGCCTGGGGCCGAAAGAAGTGCGCTCCTTCGGCGTCGCCGGCCTCCTCCACGACATGGGTAAGATTCGCATTCCCCACGACATCCTCAACAAACCGGGAAAGCTCACGCCGGAGGAGCGGGAAGTCATGAACAGCCACCCGGCCGAAGGCGCCCGCCTCATCCTCGCCTCGGAGGAGCACCTCGACATGGCGGCGGTGGTGGCCTACGAGCATCACATTCGCATCGACGGCGGAGGCTATCCCTCTCTGCACTATGAGCGGGCGTGTCACGATGCTTCGAACCTGGTGCACGTTTGTGACGTATTCGACGCCCTGCGGACGGATCGCCCTTACCGGGAAGCGTGGCCCACCGAGAAAGCGCTGAGGATCATCGAGGAGGGCGCGGGACCCGAGTTCGACCGGGACATGGCCCTTGCCTTCGTGCAGATGATGCGGCGGTGGGAGGGCAGGGTGGCGGAGGTGACGCCCGACGAGGCCGAGGTGGAGCTGCACGTGAGCGTGGATCCGGCGAGGGAAGGAGAGGGCGTCGTCCAGGCCGACGAAGGCGCCGAGCGGGGCGAGGGGCAGGTAGCGAAAGAGGAAGCGGAGTCCTAGTCTGGTGTAGCCACACCCGCATGGAGCGTATTCCCCATGGCGCAGACCTTCTGGAGGGGATTCTGAACCGAAGACTGCTCGTCCCGGCCATCTGGGTCCTGGTCGCCCTCCCGGCGGGGGGAGGCGGGGATCTGCGCGCCCAGGCCGCTCCCCTCACGGTGGAGCTGCGGGGCGGTGCCGCCGTTCCCTTCGGGTCCTTCGCCCACGGTACCGAGATCGGAGAGGGAACCGAAGCGGACGCCTCCTTCGGCGTGGATTTCGCCTTCTCCGGCGCGGGCCGCCGCACCGCCACCCTTGGGTTCAGCCAGCACCGTTTCCGATGCCGGAAGGCCGGATGCCCACCCGGTTCTTCCTTCGTGGCCACGAATCTGGAGGCGGGGCTGCGGCTCAACCTGGTCACGCGGGGAGAGATCGTGCCGTGGGTGCGCGGGGGCGTCCTCACGACCCGCGTAGAGCTGGATCCCCTTCCCGGCTCCCCGGGCGGAACCTCGCGAGCCGGCTTCGGTGGAGAAGTCGGCCTGGGCGTCTACTTCGGCGCGTTCCGCACCGTGGCGTTCAACCCCGGCGTGCGCATCACCGCCGTCAACACCCGGCTCCCGGGGGGCGCCCTGCTGCGTATGCGGTACTGGGTCGTGGATCTCGGCATTTCGGTGGCCTTCGGGTGAGGGACGCATGCGCGTGATGCGAGCCCTGGTGTGGAGCGGTGTCTTGCTCCTTGCGGGTGCGGTGGCCCTCTCCGCCGAGGTGGTCCGGGTGGAGGTGGACCGCCGGGAGGTGGTGCTGAACGGAAGGTCTTTCGGTGCTGCCGGGGCCTATGAAAAACTGGTGGGAAGGATCTTCTTCGCCCTGGACCCCCTTAACCCCGCCAATCGGGCCATTGTGGACCTGGATCTGGCCCCGAGGAACGGGGACGGACGTGTGGAGGCCTGGGCGGAATTCATGGTCCTCCAGCCCGTAGACCCGGCCCGCCGCCGGGGCGTGGCGTGGCTCGAGGTGTCCAATCGGGGGGGGAAGGCGTCGCTCCGATACTTCAACCGCGCAGAATCTTCCCTGGATCCCACCACCGCCGAAGAGTTCGGAGACGGCCTCCTCATGCGGCAGGGCCTTACCCTCATCTGGGTGGGATGGCAGTGGGACGTGCCGCCGCGCCCGGGCCTGGTTCGGCTGCACCTGCCCTTCGCCCGCACCCCGGAAGGCCCGATTACGGGTCTGGCGCGGGCGGATTGGACGGTGGACGCCCCGTCTTCCGTACTGCCCCTCGCCCATCGGGGACATCGAGCCTACGCCGCGGTGGACCCGGCCGATTCGGCCAACGTGCTGACGGTCCGGGACGGGCGGGACGCGCCGCGTCGCGTCATTCCCCGGGAGGCGTGGGATTTCATCGCGCCCTCGGAGGGCCCCGACGCCGGGCGCCTTACCATGATCCGGCTGGACGGAGGCTTCCAGCCGGGCCGGATCTACGAACTGGTCTACCGCACACGGGATCCCCGCGTGGTGGGCATGGGTCTGGCGGCGATCCGCGATGTGGCTTCCTACGCGAAGTTCGCCCTGCAGAGTGTGTTCCCCGCCGAAACCGTGGTGGCGTTCGGGGTCTCCCAGACCGGCCGCTTCCTGCGCCACTTCCTGTACCAGGGATTCAACGTGGATGAAGGCGGCCGCCGGGCGGTGGATGGGATGCTCATCCATACGGCCGGTGCCGGCCGGGGGAGCTTCAACCACCGCTTCGCCCAGCCGTCACGGGATGCCCACCGATACTCGGCCTTTTTCTATCCCACCGACATCTTCCCCTTTACCAGCCGGGAGGAAGTGGACCCCCGCACGGGCCTCAGCGACGGTCTTCTGCTGCGCACGCCTCCGGAGGACCGGCCCCGGGTCTTTTACACCAACACGGGATACGAGTACTGGGGGAGAGCCGCTTCCTTGATCCACACCTCCCCCGACGGGAGCAGGGACGTGCCCCCTCTCCCGACGGAGCGCATCTACCATCTGGCCGGCGGTCAGCACTTCGTGGATGGCTTTCCCCCCCGTCCCGAGGCGCACATGCCCGGGGCGGAAGCCTGGAGGGGCAACCCGCTGAACTTCCTGTTCACCCTCCGAGCCCTGGCCCTTCGCCTCGTTTCCTGGGTGAGCGACGCCGTGGAGCCGCCCCCCAGTTCCTATCCCCGCCTGGGAGATGGAACCCTGGTGCCGCCCCGAGGTTTGGCCTTTCCCGCCGTCCCCGGGGTTCAGGCTCCCACGGTGGCCCACGTGGCGTACCGAGCGGATTACGGCCCCCGCTTCAGGGAAGAGGGGATCATCGACCGCCAGCCGCCCGTGCTAGGACCGGCCTTTCCCGTGCTCGTGCCCCAGGTGGACGGCCTGGGCAACGAGGAGAGCGGGGTGCGCGGCTTCGAGCTGCGGGTTCCGGTTGCCACGTATGCGCCGTGGAGTCTGCGATGGGGGTACCCCGCCGCCCGGAACGAGCTGGCCGACTTCCGGGGGACCTGGATTCCCCTACCCGCCACCGAGGCGGAGCGGAGGAGGCGGGGGGACCCGCGCCCGTCCCTGGAAAGTCTCTACGGGAGCCGCGCCCGCTATGTACAGCTCCTGCGCCTGGCGGCGCGGGAGCTGGCCGAGGAAGGGTTTCTCCTCCCCGAGGACGTGAACCAGGTCATGGAGCGGGGGGAGCGGCTCTGGGACTGGCTGGACAGCTGGCGGGAGAGCCGGGAGGGGGAGAGGTCCGGCGCGTCTCGGGACGTCAGATCCGGAAGAGGTAGCTGATCTTCAGGAAGAGTCCGTCCTCCACGGGATTCATGCGGCCCAGGCGGTAGGTCAGGGCGTCGGTCTTCATGAAGCGCGTATATCCGATATAGAAGATAGTCCCCGGGGAGGGCTGGTACTGGAGAAGGAACTGACCCTGGAATTCGCTGTTCCGGAATTCCGGTACGGGGGCGCCGCCGAGGAGGATGGGGCGGCCCGTGGTGGGGTCCCGGAGCTGCGCCTGGTGCTCCAGATCGTACTGCAGCAGGACGCGGGTGGTGATGGCCTTGTTGTATTGATACTGGATGCGCAGCCGCGAAAGGTTCACCGTGGAGAACACCGAGGTGTGGGTGCGCGTGCGGGGGCGGACCAGCGTCGTAGCGCCGTCGGGAAGGAATCCGGGAGTGGAGCGGATGTCCAGGCGGGTCTCCTGCCTGCGGCGCCAGATGCGTGAGAAGGTGTGGTTGAGGGAGAGCTGCAGCTGCGTGGTGGGGCGTAGCTGCAACTCCGGTCCCACCTGCAGTTCCAGCCCTCGGGAACCCTCAGCAAAGATGGGCACTTCGCGGAAGAACATGCGCCCGTTCAGGTTGGCGGAGTTGTTCAGGCGAAGCCGGGGGATCAGGCCTCCCGCCTTCATGAGCTTCAGTGGCGCCGGAAGCTGATACTCCAGTACCTCCCCGTCGTCTCCCTGGACCGCGTAGCGGGAGTAGCTCTGCGGTTCAAAGCGGAAGTAACCGTTCCGCAGGACGAAGGTGAGGGTGCGCCCGCCGCGGAAGGTAAAGGTGGGCCAGATCTCGATCTCGTGCTCGAAGGGGCGGGCGCCGTCCCAGAATTCCTCGTGCCGGAAAAAGTTGTTGGTCACCAGGCGAAGGGAAGTGCGCTCCAGGAAGGCTCCCGGCGCCCCGTACTTGGTGAAGGAGATCGATCCTGTCAGCTCCGTGTCGCCCAGCCGGGGGATGAACCCGCTTCGGGCCCGGAAATCGGGGTCGATATCGGTGAGGGAAAGGTTCCACGAAAACGTGGTACCGCTCCGTTCGAACCGGGTGTGGAGGAAGGGCTGAGGCCGGATCCGGGTATCCTGGGCGCTGGAGTGATCCAGGCTTCCAGCGACCTGGGCAGTGAGAGTGTAGCGGTTCCGGAAGAGAAGCCGTACGTCGCCTGCGAAGAGGCGGTTATAGTAGCCTGAGCCGTCGGTGAGTGATCGGTCGGTATAGAGAAGGCCCACCGTGGAACCGTTGCCCACGTCCCGCCGCAGGCGCACCAGGTTGAAAAGGGCCTGCCCCGAGCCCCCCTGGAGGGTGGAGGGACTTTCGTCCACGGCCCCGATGTAGCCGACCTGGAAGGCGCCCACCTTGCCGGTAAGCTTCGCCCCCGCCACCGGATCCACGATGCGTCGAGTGTAGACCAGGCGCTGAGGGGTGTTGAAAATCTCGGTGCCCTCGAGAAAGAACGCCCGCTTTTCGGGAAAGAAGAGGGCAAAGCGCTCGTTGATGCGAATCTGGTTGGCGTCGGCTTCCACCTGGGAAAAATCGGGGTTGTAGGTGGCGTCCAGAACGAGGTTCTGCGTCACCCCCACGCGCCCGTTGAGGCCGAAGTCTCCGTCGGGGTCCTGGCGCACGAAGGTACCGTCACGCCGCTCCCCGGAACGGATTCCCGTGATGACCGGGTTGACCTCCACGAGACGCTTGGGGCGAAGGTCTCTCAGCCCTACGAGGCGGCCGCTCTGGGCCAGCGTGCTGGAGATTTCCTTGGTGAGGGGGGCCCAGGATTGCTTGAACCCCCGCCGCTTCACCTCCCGGGCGACCTGCACCCCCCAATCCTGGACGGGGACTTCGCGGAAGCGCAGGGAGACGTAGGGGATACGGATCTCGGCGGTCCATCCGTCGTCCGTGACGCGCCCGTCCGATTCCCAGATGAAATCGGGGTTGAAATCGATGGACACCCCGCCCCGCCCGAATCCCCCGAAGCGCGTCTGCAGGCCCTCGATCCAGAGCCCGTCGGTCTGAATCCCCAGCGGATTCACGTAAAAGACGTAAGCCTGGCGCTGGTCGTCGAAGGTGTCGAGCATGATGCGGATCCAGTCGTCCCCGAAGACCGACCGATCCCGCTCCCCCAGATGCGCCAGGATTTCGGAGGGCTCGCTGTCGAAGGCGTGGACCCCGAAATAGATGGCGTCCGCCGTGTAGAAGACGCGAACCTCGGTGGGCTCCGTCGCCGGGATCCCCTCCACGGGTTCGTACTGGGTGAAGTCGGCCAGGACGGTGGCCTGCTCCCAGACGGGTTCGTCCAGGCGACCGTCCACCGCGACGTCCGCGCCGTCGAGCCGGGGGATCTCCACCTCCAGCTCCCCCTTTCTGCCGCTGAAGACCCTGGGGGCGCCAGGGCCCCCGTCGCCCGCCGCGACGCGGTGACTCTGGGCCCGCGCCGAAGGGGCGAAACCCAGGAGGCAAAGAAGGAGGGCGACGGTGCGCACCGGGCGATTCTCCGAAGGGGGAGGGAGGGAGATGGTAGGATTCATGCCCATTCAGACACGGCTACACCGGAATCTGCTGAACCCGCTCCCGCAGGGCTTCTGCGGCCCGCACCACCGCGGCGATCACGTCGGGGTCAAAGTGGGTCCCCGCGCCCTCTTCCAGCTCCCGGAGGGCGTCGTCCCAGGACCGGGCCTCCCGGTAGGGGCGCGGCCGAAGGATGGCGTCCAGGGCGTCGGCGACGGCAAGGACGCGGGCAATGAGGGGGATGGCCGGGCCCGCGAGACCGTCCGGGTATCCGGTTCCATCCCAACGCTCGTGATGCCAGAGGATGGCAGCCAGGATGTTCTCGTCGGGAAGAACGCCCTCTACGATCTGGCGGCCGAGCGCCGGATGCTCCCGCACCGTCTCCATTTCCTCGGGGGTGAGGAGATCGGGCTTGCTCAGCAGGGCTTTGTCCACACCGAGAAGACCCAGGTCGTGGAGCTCGCCAGCCAGGGGAAGGGCTTCCAACACCGCCTCATCCACCGGGGGATCCAGGGCTCGGGCGATGAGCACGGCCAGATCTCCCACCAGCACCCCGTGCCCCGTGCGGTAGGGATCGTGTCCGTCGAGGGCAGCGGCGAGCTGACGGACACCCTGGAGGATGGCGCTCCGCGTCTGCTCCGTGTGGGGTGTCCGGGAGGCCCCGGCCCCCAGGGCGCGGTCCCTGCGCTCCAGAGCCTCGACGATGAGGCGCTGCAGGTCGGGCATCCCGAAGGGTTTGAAGAGATACGCATCGGCGCCGGCAGCGAGCGAATCCGCCACCATACGAGGGTCCTGGACGCCGGTGATGACCACGATCTGTACGTTGGGCCACCGGGACCTGGCCCGGGCGATGAGCTCGCTTCCCGAGGCTCCGGGAAGGCGCAGGTCCACGATGAGAACGTCGAAATCTGCGGCGAGCTGGGGCAGGGCCGACGGGACATCGACGGCTTCCACCACCCGAAAACCTTCCCGCGCCAGGTAACTGGCCAGGAGAGAGCGCACCTGATCCTCGTCCTCCACGATGAGGACGGACCGGCCCCGTCCGAACCCGGTGACATGATGGGGCAGGAGAGTCAGGGGTGGGCTTCCTTTTCCCATCTCCTCCCCCCTGCGGGGATACTCTTGAGGATCCCCCCTTCGCTTCTCCTCCAGGTCGCGGGGATCGGGGCGAGAGGGTGCGATGGCAGGAAATTCGGGATCCTGAAAGGTGTGAACCCGGTTCCGTCCGCTGCGCTTGGCTTCGTAGAGCGCCTGATCGGCGGCGGCCAGGAGCTCGTCGGGGGACCGCACCCCGGGGTGGTAGGTGGCCACTCCGGCGCTGACGGTGATCTTCCTGTCCTTCTCGATCTCCCTCGCCTCCAGTCTCGCCCGCACCCGGTCGGCGAAGATCACGGCGCCCTCTGCGGTACTCGCGGTGAGGACGGAGAGGAACTCCTCTCCTCCGAACCGTCCCGAGAGATCCATGCGCCGCGTGAAGTCGGAGAGAATGCCCGCGAAGGTTTTCAGCGCCGCGTCTCCCGCGGCGTGACCGTACCGGTCATTGAAGGTCTTGAAATGGTCGAGATCGAAGAGGATGAGGGAGAGGGGGCGTCCCCGCTCGGCCGCGGCGAATTCGTTTTCCAGGAAGAGGCGGCAATGGCGGCGGTTGGGAAGGCCGGTGAGGATGTCCGTGAAGGCCATGTCCGCGGCGAGGGCCCGGTCCTTGTGCAGGGCCGACGCCATCCACCCCACTCCCAGCGCGATGGCCACGTAGGCCACGACCACGGCGGGGAGGATCCCCGGGAGAGGTCTTCCGCCCAGGATCACGGCGACCTCGGTGAGGGCGAGGAGGGCCATCCCCAGCGCCAGGGCGGTGGCGATCCCCCTCCATCCCCGGTAATAGGCCAGAAGAAAGGCGGGAACCAGGGCGAGGAGCCAGAGAAGGGCGGCGGATTCGGAAGACCGGGCCGCCGGCCAGAAGGCGGATGCCACGGGCACGGCGAGGGCCCCCAGAGAGAGGGCGAGGGCCCGGGGAGGGACCGGCCGGGTATCGAAATCCAGATTCATCCGCGAAAGGTGACCCTTCCCGGGTAAGGGGGGCAAGGTCGGATGCCGCGGCACCTGGACGAGTCAGGGCAACGCGCCTACACTGGGAGCCATGATGCGAAACGCCCTTCTGTGGGCTTCCACGAACCCCTTTCTGTCCCGCCGCCTTCCTCACTACCGCTTCATGCGGAAGGCGACGCGCCGCTTCATGCCCGGCGAACGGGTGGATGACGCGCTGCGGGAGGCCGAGCGCCTCCGCGACATGGGTGCGGCCTCCACGGTGACGCGGTTGGGTGAAAACGTCACCACCCCCGAGGAGGCCGACGCCGTGGTGGAGCATTACCTGGGAGTTCTCCGGGAGATCGCCGACCGGGGGCTCGACACGGAGATCTCGGTAAAACTCACTCAGCTCGGCCTGGATGAGAGCGTCGAAGGCGCGCGGGACCGGCTGGAGCGTCTGGTGCGCGCCTGCGATCCGGGCTCCCTGGTGTGGGTGGACATGGAAGGCTCCGCGTACGTGGACGTCACTCTGGATATCTTCCGAGCGGTCCGGGAAGACCACCAGAACGTGGGGCTTTGCCTGCAGGCGTACCTCTACCGGACCCGGGACGACCTCGAGGGCCTCCTCCCCCTCCACCCCGCCATCCGGCTTGTCAAGGGCGCGTACATGGAGCCCAAGGAGGTGGCGTTCCCCCGCAAGGCCGACGTGGACGCCAATTTTCTCAGCCTCCTTGGGACCCTCATGGAGGCCCGCCGGCGCAACTCCGCAGGGCGCCCGGTGGTAGGAACGCACGACCCGGCCATCCTGCGGGCGGCCCAGTCCATGGCCGGGGAATTGGAACTCCCCGCCGATGCCTATGAGTTCGCAATGCTGTATGGAATTCAGCTTCGCGAGCAGGAGCGCCTCCTGAAAGGGGGCGCCACCCTGCGTGTCCTCATCTCCTACGGCGAGCACTGGTTCCCGTGGTACATGCGGCGTCTGGCGGAGCGTCCGGCCAACGTGTGGTTCGTTCTGAAGCAGTTGGTCTGATCGGTTCGGGCATCCAGCCTCGGGCGGCGGTTCTATGACCTCGGCAGGGGGCGTGGAGCCGGGTGGGGTGCCCTTCGACCAGGATCCCGGGAGGTGGCGTGCCCTGGCGGTGGTGTCGGCGGCCCTTCTCCTGGGAATGAGCGGGTGGTTCACCGCCGCGGCGGTGGCACCGGACCTGTCGGTGCGGTGGGGTTTCACCGCCTCCCAGGTCGGGTGGCTCACCACCCTGGTGCAGCTCGGCTTCGTGGTGGGCACAGCCCTGGCGGCGGTCCTCAATCTGGCGGACGTGGTGCCGTCGCGCTGGTATTTTGCCGCTTCCGCCCTGGGCGCCGCCGCCGCCAACGCGGCGCTTCTCGTGGCGCCGGGGTTCGGGACCGCCCTCGTCACCCGCTTTCTCACCGGAATGTTCCTGGGCGGGGTCTATCCCCCCGGGATGAAGATGATCGCCACATGGTTCCGCTCGGCCCGGGGGCTTGCCATCGGGACCGTCGTAGGTGCCCTAACCGTGGGGAAGGCCACCCCCTACCTTCTCAAAGCCGCGGGCGGAGCCTCCACCGAGCCCGTGGTGCTGGGTGCCTCGGCCGCCGGCGTCATGGCGGCACTCCTGGTGGCGGGGCTCTATCGCACGGGACCGTACCCCTTCGAGCGGCGTCCCTTCTCGTGGGGGATGATCGGGCGCATCCTGCGGCACCGGGAGACCATGTTGGCCACGGGCGGCTATCTGGGGCACATGTGGGAGCTCTACGCCATGTGGACGTGGGTGCCGGCCTTTCTTCTGGCTGCGGCGCGGAGCGGCGGCGGGCCGTCGGAAGGCTGGGTCGAGTTGGTCTCCTTCGGCGCCATTGCCGCAGGAGGCGCAGGGTGCGTGTGGGGTGGGTGGGCGGCGGACCGCGTGGGTCGCGCCCGGGTGGTGAATCTGGCCATGACGCTCAGCGGGCTGTGCGCCGTCTCGGTGGGCTGGATGCTCGCGGCTCCCTTCTGGGTCCTTGCCGTGGTGACATGGGTCTGGGGCTTTTTCGTGGTGGCGGACTCGGCCCAGTTCAGCGCCATGGTCACCGAGGTGGCCCCCTCCCACGCCGTGGGCACCGCCCTCACCCTCCAGACTTCTCTGGGCTTCCTCCTGACCATGGCCACCATCCAGGCCGTCCCCCTCCTGGCGGCGATGGGATGGGGATGGGCCTTCGCCTTCCTGGCGTGGGGTCCCGCGGCGGGGATCGCCAGCATCCGCCGCATGCGCCGCGGCTGAAGGCGCGACGGCGCCAAGGGGCGAAGGGGGGAGGGCGTGAGAGGGCGGGAGGTGGCCCCCGGCGTTCCCTCCTTTAGATTGGGGCGTTTCCCGACGGCCCCGGGGCCGTCGCATCTGAACCCTGATACGAACCCGGCGCGTCCGGAAGAGGATCCATGCTGCATCTCCTGATCGGTATTGGACTGGTGGCGGGCCTGGCGGTGGGGCTCCTGGCTTCCATGACCGGGTCCCCGGTGTTGGCCGCCGTCGCCTCCGGCTCGGCCCCCTTCGGCACGGCCTTCATGAATGCCATCCGCATGGTGGTGATTCCCCTGGTCATGGCCGTGATCTTCACCGGCGTGGCCCGTCTCGGGGATCCCAAACGGCTTGGCCGGCTCGGTGGGCTCACGCTGGGTTTCTTCTGGGCGACGCTGGTTCCCGCCATCGCCGTGGGGATGGGGGTGATGTGGGTCGGGCTGCGCTTCACCCCCGCCATGCCGCCACCGGGCGCCACTCCCACCGAGGTACCGGAGCTCCCGGGGATGGTGGATTTTCTGGTGAGTCTCATCCCGTCCAATCCCTTCGCCGCCGCAAGCAGCGGTGCCCTCCTTCCCCTCATCGTCTTCACCGCGCTCCTTGCGGCTGCGGTGGGAACGCTTCCCGAAGCCCAGCGAGAACGCCTTATCGGGATCGCCGACGCTCTCGGCGACGGGCTCATCAAGCTGGTGTGGTGGATCCTGTGGACGGCGCCCGTGGGCATCTTCGGACTGGCGGCGCCCGCCACGGCCCGACTGGGGTGGGGACTCCTCCAGAGTCTGGGGGTCTTCATCGTGTGCGTGATCCTCGGCCTGGGCATCTACATTGCCGTGGTCTACCTCCCCCTCCTCCGCCTGGTCGCCGGCATCGGGCCCCTGCGCTTCCTGAAGGACACCTTCGGCGCCGCATCGGTGGCATTCTCCGCAACCAGCACCGTGGCCGCACTTCCGGTGGCCCTGGAGGAGGCCCAGGAGAACCTGGGCGTGTCCCCCACAGTGGCGGATCTCGTCCTTCCCCTGGGGGCTTCCATGTACCGGTCGGGCAGCGCCCTCTTTCAGGGGGCGGCCATCATCTTTCTCGCCCACCTGTACAGCGTGCCCATTCCGGCGGCGGCGGTGGGCGGTGCGTTCCTGGCCACCTTCCTGGTCGCCCTTACCGTGGCCCCGGTGCCCTCCTCCGGCGTGGTGACGCTGGCGCCGGCGCTGGAGACGGTGGGCGTGCCCCTGTCGGGACTGGCGCTCCTTCTGGGCATCGACCGCATCCCGGACATGTTCCGCAGCGCCACCAACAACCTGGGTCAGATCGCCACCTCGGTGCTGGTGGACCACTGGGTGGGACCGGGGGAGGGTGAGGGGCCGGAGGCCGACTCCGATGCGTCCGGCGGCGCGGAGGGGCCGCGGACGTCGCGGGAGAGCGGGCGGGCGACGTCCGCGGCCGGCTAAGCCCCGGCCTCCTCCGGCCTGGCCGCCTGCGCCGGGGTCTCCATCCCGGCGACGGGAGCGCGGCGGATGCGCAGGACCCCCAGGGTCAGGACGGGCAGCACATAGATCGCGATGAAGAGGAAGGTCAGCGTCCCGTAGCCCCGGGCGATGAGGCCGATGAGTCCGAAGCGGGATACGAGGGCACCCAGCACCAGGAACGCCGTGGCCACCGCGGGGCGGACCCAGCGGGGGAAAGGAGCGTGGTGGTCCCGGCGCAGCCCCGCGATGCGCTCGTTGACGGCGTGGATGAGTCCGGTGCCCGTCTCGATGAGGGTGCCGAAGAGCACCACTTGGAAGGTGATCTGGAAGGTGCGGGAGCCCAGCGTTTCCAGGAGCATGTTGGCCGGCACCGGCCGTTCCAGGATGTCGGGGTAAAGCCCCACCATGGCCAGGTAGAAGAGGACACCGGGAACGATGGCGATGGGGCCGGCCAGCGCCCCGGCCACAAGGGTGTCCACCCTGCACTCATGATGACGCAGCGTGATGAGCACCGCCGGGATGACGGCCAGGTTGTACCCGGCGTAGCGCAGTCCCGCCCACGCCCATCCCGTGCCGGGAGGCGCCGTCTGAAGATGGGCGGAGATGTCGCTCCCGAAGACGCGGAAGGCCCAGATGAAGAAGAGGACATAGACGGCGTACAGAAGGAAGGACCATCCCGCCAGAAAGCGCTCGATAATTGCCGAGCCTCCGAAGACGAGGACGCCGACGGCGGCGATGATGCCCACCACGCCCACCGCGTACGCCAGATCGAAGGTCTCGTGAAGAATCGTCCCTGCGGCGGCGGCGATGACGGCCAGGACGATGACGAGAAGCGCTACGTAGCAGATCTCGAAGAGGACCCAGCCCGGGCCGAGGAGCGCCTTGAAGAAGTGGCGGTAGTCATAGGTCCGGTAAAGGCGGGCGAACTCGAAGGTGGCCATGCACACCGCGCTCCACACCAGGGTGCTGACCGCCATCCCCAGGAGGCCGCCCAGGGGACCCTGGGTGAGGAAGAATTCGGCCAGCTCACGTCCGGTTCCGTAGCCGCCGGCGATGACCACCGATTGGAACACGAAACCCGGCAGAAGGTACCGGCGGAAGAAGGAGGGTCTCTGCACGTCTGCTCTCCGAGACAACGGCTACCCCACGGGGCTCAGCGACACTTCAGGGTTCGGGAGTATGGAGGCGCCTCCTCTTCGGCGCCAGATTTACTCTTCGGCCCACAGATGATCTTTCATCCCTCTCGCCCACAGCCATGAACGCTCTCATCTCCCGACATCCCTGGCTCGGCCCGGTCCTGGGCCTCTCCGTCCTCGTCCTGGCGGCGTGGCTGGCCAACTTCGTCACCCGCCGCATCCTCCTGCGCGTCCTGCGGCGCCTGACACTGCGCACGCGTTCCACCTGGGACGACCGTTTGGTGGAGCGCCGAGTTTTCCAACGCCTGGCGCACGTGGCGCCCGCCCTGGTGGTCTACTACGGGATCGGCCTCGCCCTGGGCGTGACGCCTGCAGAGGCGGCGGCGGGGACGGATCCTCTCATCCTAGGGGTGGCGTTCAGTCTGGTGCGTCGCGTTGCTCTCGCCTTCATCGTCTTCACCGGCGCTCTGGCCTTCGGAGGCTTTCTCGCCGCCGTGGATGACATCTACCGGGAGCGTTACAAGGAGGCGAAGAACCGGCCCATCAAGGGCTACCTGCAGGTGCTTGCAATCTTCGTGTATGTGGCGTCGGGCATCGTCATCATCGCGCTCCTGGCGGACCGCTCCCCGGTGGTCTTCCTCTCGGGCCTGGGTGCCCTCACCGCCGTCCTCCTTCTGGTCTTCAAGGACACCATCCTCTCCCTGGTGGCATCGGTGCAGCTCATGTCCAACGACATGATCCGCATCGGGGATTGGGTGGAGATGCCCCAGGCCAACGCCGACGGAGACGTGATCGACATCGCCCTGCACACGGTGAAGATCCAGAACTGGGACAAGACCATCACCACCGTTCCCACCCACCGCTTCATCAGCGAATCCTTCAAGAACTGGCGGGGCATGAGCGAAGCAGGGGGGCGGCGCATCAAGCGCTCCATCTACGTGGACGTCAACTCGGTCCACTTCCTCAACGAAGAGGAAATGGAGCACCTGTGCCGCTACGAATTCCTGCGGGACTACATGGCGCGCAAGCTGGAGGAACTGGCCGAGGCCAACGCCCGGGCCGCCGTGGAGGAGGATGTGATCCCGGAGCGTCGCCGCCTCACCAACATCGGGACCTTCCGCGCCTACGTGCAGAACTACCTGAGGCGTCACCCCGGGATCCGCCAGGACATGACCCTCCTGGTGCGGCAACTGCAGCCCGGTCCCCAGGGTCTCCCCCTGGAGATCTACTGCTTCTCGGCGAGCACGGAGTGGGCAGTGTACGAGGGGCTCCAGTCCGACATTTTCGACCACCTCATCGCCATCCTCCCCGAGTTCGGGCTGCGGCCTTTCCAGGAACCCTCCGGGAAGGACCTGCAGGAAGGCCTCCGAGACGGGCGGGAGAAGGCATCCGCCGGCGACGGGGGTTGAGGCGGGGCCGGGAGGGCGTCGACACGCCCGGTGCGGAGGCGGCGGTCAGCGCGCCAGGAGGCGCGCCAGGAGGTCCAGGTCCACGTTGCCGCCGCTGAGGACCACGGCCACGGGACGGTCGGGCTCGACCGGAATGCGTCCCGAGAGGAGGGCGGCGAGGCCGGCGGCTCCAGCGGGTTCGGCCAGGAGCTTGGTGCGTTCCAGGAGGGTGGCCATGGCGGCGACGATCTCCTCATCGGTGACCGTGACCATGCCCCGGGCCAGGCGGGCCACCAGGCGAAAGGTCAGCTGCCCCGCCATGGGGGCGCCCAGTCCGTCGGCGATGGTCTCCACCGTGGGGATGTGCTGGGCCGAGCCCTTTTTCAGACTCAATCCCATGGCGGCCGCCCCGGTGGGCTCCACGCCCCACACGGCGACGCCGGGACGCACCGCCGCCACGGCGGTGAGCACGCCGGAGATGAGGCCGCCTCCGCCCACGGGCACCACCACGGTCTGGCAGTCAGGAAGATCCTCAAGGATCTCCAGGCCCACCCCGGCGTGACCCGCCACCACCTCTTCGTCGTCGAAGGGATGGACGAAGGTCAGGCCGCGCTCCTCGGCCACCTCCTGCACCTTTACAAACGCCCGGGCGGCGTCTCCGTGGAGGATGATCTCCGCTCCGTAGGCCCGCGAGGCGGCGACTTTGGTACGGGAGGCCTTCTCGGGCATGACCACCGTGGCTGGGACGCCGGCGGCCGCGGCGGCCCAGGCCACGGCCTGGGCGTGGTTGCCGGCGGAGATGGTCACGACCCCCCGGGCCCGCTCCTCCTCACTGAGGCGTAGGAGGCGCTGCAGGGCGCCGCGAACCTTGAAGGAGCCGGTCTTCTGCAGGTTCTCGCACTTGAGGTAGACGGGTGCCCCCACCCGTTCCGAGAGGGATCGGGAGCGCACGAGGGGCGTGCGGTGCAGGGAAGAGGCCACACGGGCGCGGGCTTCTTCCAGCCTGCGCCGGGGGAAGGTGGGTTCGGAGTCGACCATGGGACGATGATGGCGAATCGGCGGGTCCGTCGCCAGGGAGGGCGGCGGGTCTTCGGGCCCATGCGCCGGGGGAGAACGCTTGCCGGTCCTGAGGTGCCCTTCTAGCATGCCCTTCTGCACACACTCAGCGGGAGGCCCCCATGTTCCGGTTCCGTCTTTTCGCATTCTCCTTCCTGGTCGGCGCCTTCCTGGCGTCCGCCGGTCTCTCCGCTCAGGAGGCGCCGCCTTCGGAGGTGGACGCAACCTCCATGGCGGCCATGCGCTGGCGACTGGTGGGACCCTTCCGCGGGGGACGGTCCAATGCCGTGGCGGGTGTGCCCGGCCGGCCCCGCACCTTCTATTTCGGGGGCACCGGGGGCGGCGTGTGGAAGACCACCGATGGAGGGGAGCGGTGGCGGAACGTCTCCGACGGTTTCTTCGGAACCGGCTCGGTGGGCGCCATCACGGTGGCCGATTCGGATCCCAATGTGATCTATGTGGGAATGGGGGAGCATGCCGTGCGGGGCGTCACCACCTCCCACGGCGACGGCGTCTACCGCTCCACCGACGCGGGGCGCACCTGGACCCACGTGGGCCTGGAGCGTACCCGGGCCATCTCCCGCATCCGGGTCCATCCCCGCGATCCCGACCTGGTGTACGTGGCGGCCCAGGGCGCCCCCTACGGACCCTCCTCGGACCGGGGCATCTATCGTTCACGGGACGGGGGAGCCCACTGGGAGCGCATCCATTTCGTGAGCGAGGACGCCGGGCCCAGCGACCTGGCCATGGATCCCACCAACCCCCGCATCCTGTACGCGGCGTACTGGGACCACCGGCGCCTTCCCTGGATGGCGCGCTCCGGGGGGCCGGGCTCGGGGATCTGGAAATCGGTGGACGGCGGTGACACCTGGACGCGGCTCCGAGAAGGCCTCCCCGAGCTCATGGGGAAGATCGGCGTCACGGTGAGCCCGGCGAACCCGGACCGGCTGTGGGCCAACGTGGAAGCCGCCGCGGGGCAGGGAGGCGTGTATCGCTCCGACGACGGCGGCACCCACTGGCGGCAGGTCAACGGCGACCGCGTCACCCAGACGCGCTCGTGGTACTACATGAAAATTTTCGCCGATCCCAGGGATGAGAACACGGTGTACGTCCTCAACGCACCCATGCTGCGCTCGGTGGATGGAGGCGCGACCTTCACTCCGGTGCGGGTAGGCCACGGAGACACCCACGACCTGTGGATCGCGCCCGAGGATCCCCAGCGCATGATCCTGGGGGACGACGGGGGAGCGGAGATCACCTTCAACGGAGGGGAGAGCTGGTCCACCCTCCACAACCAACCCACGGCCCAGTTCTACCGGGTCATCACCGACAATCAGTTTCCTTACCACATCTACGGCGGCCAGCAGGACAATTCGGCCATCGGAATTGCTTCGGCTGCAGCGGGCGGTATCGGATGGAAGGACTTCTACTCCGTCTCGGGATGTGAAAGCGCATATCTCGCCTTCGATCCCGACGATCCCCGCTACGTCTTCGGCGGCTGCTACCAGGGTCTCATCCAGGTGTGGGACCGGGAGACGGGACTGTCCAAGCCCGTCATGGCCTACCCCTACGTGGGGCTGGGCACGTATCCCAGGAACCAGAAGTACCGCTTCAACTGGAATGCGCCCATTGTGGCGTCTCCCCACGATCCCGACGTCATCTACCACGCCGGAAACGTCCTGCTGCGTAGCACGGACCGGGGGCAGAGTTGGACGGAGATCAGCCCGGACCTGACCCGCAACGAGAAGGAGAAGCAGGGTCCGGGAGGCGGACCCATCACCAACGAAGGGGCCGGAGGCGAGAACTACAACACCATCTCCTACGTGGCTCCGTCTCCCCATGAGCGCCGTGTCATCTGGGTGGGGACCGACGACGGTCTGGTCCACCTCACCCGGGACGAAGGCGCGAGCTGGAGCGACGTGACGCCCGGGGGCCTGGGCGAAGCCCTGGTCAACTCCATCGAGGTCTCACCCCACGACCCGGCCACGGCGTGGGTGGTCATGACCCGCTACAAGTTCAACGACTTCACCCCCCACATCTTCCGGACGCGCGACTACGGCGGCCACTGGGAAGAGGTAGTACGGGGTATCGGACCCGAGGACTGGGTGCGGGTGGTGCGGGAGGATCCCGCGCGCCGGGACATGCTCTTTGCCGGAACGGAGACGGGGATGTACCTCTCCTTCGACGGAGGGGATCACTGGCGGCCCTTCCAGCTCAACCTGCCCGTGGTGCCCGTCACCGATCTGACGGTCCACGGACGGGACCTGGTGGCGTCCACTCAGGGGCGGGCCTTCTGGGTGCTGGACGACCTCTCCCCTCTCCGGCAGGCCACCGACGAGGCGCTGGCTGCGCCTTTCCACCTCTTCCGTCCCGCTCCGGCGGTGCAGGCGAACTTCTCCGGACGCGGTGGAGACGGGCCCGGGCGCACCGGGGAGAACCCGCCGTACGGCGCCCAGATCTTCTTCTACCTGAACGCACTACCCGCACAGGATGTGTCGGTTGAGATCCTGGACGGGGCCGGGGATGTGGTGCGCGCCTACGCGGCGGAGGCGGGTCCGGCGGCGGAAGGGATTCACGATGGGGCGGACGCGTCGCCGGCGGAGGACGAAGAAGAAGCGGGCACCGCCGGCCCGACCCCCACCCCCCTGGGAGAGCTCCGGGAGGGACTCAACCGCATTTCCTGGGATTTCAGGGGTGAAGGTCTTCCCGAGGTTGAGGGCCTGGTGCCCTTCGGGGACCTCCACGGCCACCAGGTGGCGCCCGGCGCCTATGCCGTGCGCATGAAGGTGGGCGACCGGGCTCAGGAAGCGCCCCTGGAGGTGCGTCCCGACCCGCGCTTCTCCGCCACCGCGGAGGAGTATGCGGCACAGGAGCGCTTCCTGGAGCGGGCGGAAGGCCTGGCCCGGGACCTCTACACGTCGGTGAACACGCTCCGCTCCATCGCCGAGCAGGTGGAAGACATCCGTGAGGCTGTGGAGAGCCGGGCCGCGGCCGACTCGGTGGTTGCCGCGGCCGACTCGCTCCTGGCGCGCGTGAAGCGCTGGGAGGAGACGGTGATCCAGACGAAACAGAAGACCTTCCAGGACGTCATCAACTTCGAGAACCAGCTCGACGCTCAGATTCTCGGTCTCATTCAGTCGGTGGACGGCACGGAGCCGCCCCTTACGGAGGGGGCCCGGACACGCCTCGAAGACCTGGCTGGGATATGGGCGGAACGGGCCGCGGAACGCGACAGGATCCTGGAGGAAGACGTCCCGCATTTGGAGGCGCTCCTGGACCGGTTGGGCCTTCCCCGCATCCTCGTCCCCCCGCGGCCCAACGCCCCCGAATCGGTCACCGATGTCCGACGGGGGAAACGAACGTTTGCACTTTCCGGCGTTTCGGGGCTACTTTCGCCCTGTTGCCGCAATGGCGAGACATCTTCAGGTCCATGTTTCCTCAAGGGCGAGGCGATCATTCATGCGCTGTAGACGTTCAGGCTTTACCGGCTTCTTTCTCGGTGCGTTCCTCCTCCTTACGGCGGCCCCGGTCGCGGCTCAGGAGGGTACGCTCACCGGTCGGGTTTCCAACGCCGAGACGGGGGAACCCATCCCACAGGCTCAGATCAGCATCCTGGGCACCAACCGGGGAACCTTGAGCAACACCGAGGGCCGCTACACCATCGCGCTTCCCGCCGGCACCTATGACATCGCCGTGGAGGTGGTGGGCTACCGCTCCACGCGTTTCGACAATATCACGGTGGCGGCGGGCCAGATCACGAATCTGGACATGAAGCTCTACAGCCAGGCCCAGGAACTGGAAGGCATGGTGGTGACGGCCTCCCGCGGCGTGGCCGAGAAGGCGACGGAAACCGTGGCCACGACCCACGTGGTGGGATCCCTGGAGATCGAAGAAAAGACGGTCACCACCCCGGCGGAGTATCTGCGCAACGCTCCCGGAGTGGACATCATCACCGAAGGGGTTCAGTCCACCAACGTGGTGGTCCGCGGCTTCAACAACATCTTCTCGGGCGCCCTTCACATGCTCACCGACAACCGGTTGGCGGGGGTGCCCTCGCTGCGGGTGAACCTCATGCACTTCATCCCCGCCAACAGTGAGGATGTGGAGCGCATGGAGGTGGTCCTGGGCCCCGGCTCGGCGCTCTACGGTCCCAACACGGCCAACGGGGTGGTGCACATCATCACCAAGTCCCCGTTGGACGACCAGGGCACCACCGTCTCCCTCGCCGGCGGGGAGCGCTCCGTCTTCCAGGGCCAGTTCCGCTCCGCCTTCCTGGTGAGCGACAATCTGGGCTTCAAGATCAGCGGGCAGTACCTCAAAGGAAATGAGTGGGAGTACACGGATCCGGTGGAGGCGGCGGCCCGCCAGCAGGCGCTTACCGATCCCGCGGCCTGCCTCACCGACAAGGCCATCCGGGGCTTCGACGTGGCCACCGCCGAATTGTCGTGCGCCAGAGTGGGCCAGCGGGACTTCGACATCGAGCGCTACGGCTTCGAGGCTCGTGCGGACCTCGCCTTCGGAGGCGACGGCCGCCTCGTGGGCACCTACGGACGCACGAGCGCCACAGGGATCGAGCTCACCGGGCTGGGCGCCGGCCAGACCAAGGACTGGATTTACGAGTTCTATCAGGCGCGCCTCCGGAAGGGCCGTCTCTTCGCCCAGGCCTACATCAACAAATCCGACGCCGGGAATTCCTTCCTCCTCCGCGACGGCGTGCCCCTCATCGACAACTCCAAGCTCATCGTCGCCCAGATCCAGCACGGATTCTCCGTGGGCGGGGACGCTCAGAACTTCACCTATGGCGTGGATTACTTCGGTACGCGTCCCGACACCAAGGGGAGCATCAACGGCTCCTACGAGGACAACGACAACTTCGACGAGTGGGGCGTCTACCTCCAGTCCAAGACGGCGCTGTCCGACAAGCTGGATTTGGTCTTCGCCGGAAGAATGGACTCTCATTCCCTCCTTCCCGACGACGTGTTCTCGCCCCGGGCCGGGCTCGTGTTCCGGCCCACGGAGGACCAGAGCATCCGCTTCTCGTACAACCGGGCCTTCTCCACCCCGTCGAGCCTGAACTTTTTCCTGGACATCTCCGGCGGTGCCGCGCCGGCGCCTCTGGGACCCCTGGGCTACACGATCCGGGCCTTCGGCACCGGACCCAACGGGTACTCCTTCCAGAATCCCGACGGTTCGCTGCGGGGGATCCGCTCTCCCTTCAACCCGGCCGGCGCCGACAAGCTCCTGCCGGCGGACCCGGCGGTGCTGTGGCAGCTTGCCGTGGGCGTACTGCAGGCCCAGGGCGCCATCGACGCGGGCACGGCTCAGCTCTTGGGAAGCCTGTCGCCTACGTCCAGCGATATCGGGCTCATGCTCTTCGACATCACCACCCAGGAGGTGACTCCGTTGAGCGCCACGAGGATTCCCGACGTGCCCAGCATCCGTGAGAGCAACACGGAAACCTTCGAGGTGGGGTGGACGGGAATCATCCAGGAGCGTCTGAAGGTGACGGCCGACGTCTACTGGATGAAGAAAAACAACTTCGTCTCTCCGCTCCTGGTGCAGACGCCGCTGGTGCTCCTCAACGGGCAGGACGTGGGCTCGTTCATCACGGTTCCCCTCGTCACCGCCATCACTCAGCAGCTCATCGCAGCCGGTCTGGATCCGGCGACGGCGCAGGCCCAGGCCCAGGCCCAGGCAGCCGTTCTGGTGCCGCAACTGGCGGCGGGCATCGCTCAGATCCCCCTGGGGGTTGTGTCCTCGGATCAGGTGGCCGCCAAGGGGGCGGACATCATCGTCACCTACCGGAATGTGGGCGACGTGAGCCTGTGGGGCGCCGATTTCGCCTTCCAGTGGTTCCTCAACGATCAGTGGACGCTGAACGGAACCTACTCCCACGTCTCGGACGACTACTTCAAGATCACCGACGGTGCGCCCATCGCCCTCAACGCTCCCAAGGACAAGGGCTCCCTGGCCGTGGCCTACCGCAACACCTATTCAGGCTTCAACGCCGAGGCGCGCATGCGGTTCAGCAGTTCCTTCCCGGCCGAATCCGCCGGCTTCGTCGGCACCAAGTGCATCACCGGCGGCACGGGCGGCGTCTTCGAGGAGGACTGCGTCGAGGCGTTCACCCTCTTTGACGTGAACCTGGGCTACAAGATTCCCAACACAGCGGCCACCATCCAGGCTTCGGTCACCAACCTCTTCAACACGGGCTACCGCTCCTTCGTGGGCGTGCCCAAGATCGGGCGCTTCGCCATGTTCCGCGTGAAGTACGATCTGTTCTGAGGGTTCCGTAGCGTCACGCAGGGGGGCCCGGTCGCTTGCGGCCGGGCCCCATCGCACATCCAGGCACCTCCGACATATTTGAGGTTCCGAGACCTCGCGGGTAGCTCGGGAGAGCCAAGACGACGATCGGGCCTGCGCCAGGGAGAAAACCAGTGACCGAGAACCAAGCCAAGATCCCCGTGACCGTGCGGTGTCCCTTCTGCCTCACCCTGAACCGTATCGATCTGGCCAGGGCGGCGGACCGGCCCACCTGCGGGAAGTGTGGCCGCCCCCTTCTCCTGGACCGGCCCATGAAGGTGGAGGAGGAGGATTTCTCCCGCACGGTCCTGGAGAGCAAGGCCCCCGTCCTGGTGGACTTCTACGCCGACTGGTGCGCCCCCTGCAAGATGGTGGCGCCGGTGGTGGACGAGCTGGCTCAGGAATATACGGGGAGGCTTCTGGTGGCCAAGGTGGACACGGATCGAGCTCAGAGTGTGGCCCAGGAATACGGGATCCGGGGAATCCCCACCCTCATTCTCTTCAAGGACGGGGAGGAATTCGGGCGCACGGTGGGATTCAACCCCGAGGAGATCCGTTCTCTGGCGGCCCGGAGCGTGGCATGAGCAAGCGGGAGCGCCACGCCCAGATCCTGGAAGCCATCAAGAGCCATCGGGTCACCAGCCAGGAAGCCCTGCGGGAGATCCTGGCGGAGCAGGGCACCGAGGTGACCCAGGCCACCCTTTCCCGGGATATCCGGGAGCTGCGACTGGTCAAGGTCACGGGCACCGACGGGACGGCCCATTACTCCATTCCCGGAGAGTGGGAGAGCACGCCGGCGCTGGGGACGCTTCTGCCGACCCTCTTTCTGAGCGCCGAGGGGGTGGACCACCTCCTCGTGGTGCGTACCCTGAAGGGGGCGGCCCAGACCGTGGCGGCGGGGATCGACTGGGAGGAATGGCCCGAAGTGCTCGGCACCCTCGCCGGGGACGACACCATCCTGGTGGTCCTCCGGGAGACGTCGGCGGTGGATATGGTGCGGAAGCGCCTGGAAGCCATGGCGGGCATGCCCTGAGGGGTATAGTCATGCATGCGGCCGTCTTGCAACAGTTGACAGTTGGCGCACGTTTATCCATCTCTTCAGCATGAATATGCAACACTCGGCTCCGGTCCCTGTCGGGGTGATCGGGGCCGCCGGTTATACCGGCCAGGAGGTCCTTCGCCTTCTGCAGGGCCATCCCGGGGTAGAGGTCGTCTTCGCCACCTCGAGCCGGGAGGCCGGGCGCTCCGCCCGGTACGGCGATGTCGTCCTCATCCCGCCGGGTAAGGCGGACTTGGCCGCCGCCCGCCTCGTCTTCCTCTGCCTCCCCCACGGAACGGCCGTCCCGTGGGCCGTGCAGGCCCGGGAAGCCGGGGTACGGGTGGTGGATCTCACCGCGGACCACCGTCCGGGATCGGGGAGGGAGGAGGGTGCGGTCTACGGAATGGCGGACCTCCTTTCCGATGAGATCGCCGACGCCGCGCTGGTGGCAAATCCGGGCTGCTATCCGACGGGGGTCATCCTGACCCTGCATCCGCTACTGGAGGAAGGGGTCCTCATTCGGGACGGGCCGTGGGTCATCGATGCCGCCTCCGGCGTCACGGGGGCGGGACGCACGCCGCGGCCAGACCTGCTTTTCGCCGAGGTGGCGGGCAATTTCAGGGCCTACGCGGAGGGGAACGTGCACCGGCATCTGAAGGAGATGCGCGCCCTCCTTCCGGAAACGCCGCTGCTTTTTCAGCCCCACCTCCTTCCCGTGGCCCGGGGGATCCTGGAGACGTTCCACCTTCCGGTGGCCGGCGGCGTGGCCGCCGAGGACGTTCTCCACGTCCTCGAAAGGCGTTACGCCGACCATCCGACCGTGGCGGTGGTGCGGGGAAGGACGCCGGCCCTGGCCGATGTGGTGGAGACGGACGTCCTCCTTCTGGGCGCTGTGGACAACGAGGGTCTTCCCGGGATGGTCACCCTGGTGGCGGCCCTCGATAACCTGGGAAAGGGCGCGGCAGGGCAGGCGCTCCACAATATGAATCTCATGCTCGGCTTTCCTCCCGAATACGGCCTTCGCATTCCATGAACCCCTCGACCCCGACGCCGAAGGATTCCGGCGTGGAATTCCTTCTCCCCGTCTACCGGCAGCCCGACTTCACCCTCGTGCGGGGGGAAGGCGACCGGGTGTGGGACGATGCGGGCCGTTCCTATCTGGACTTCACCGCCGGCATCGCCGTCAACGCCCTGGGCTACGGAGCTCCCGAACTTCGCCGGTCCGTGGAGGAAGCCCTGGAGGCCGGGCTCATCCACACCTCCAACCTCTATCGCACCGTGCCGGCGGCAGAGCTGGCGCGCCTCCTGGTGGAACGCTCCTTTCCCGGGCAGGTCTTCTTCTGCAACTCGGGGGCCGAGGCGAATGAGGCGGCCTTCAAGTTCGCCCGGCGATGGGCGGGTGCGGCGCACCCAGGGCGGCGCACCGGAATCGTGGCCTTCCGGGGTTCCTTCCACGGCCGTCTCTTCGGGAGCCTGGCGGCCACGGATCGGCCGGCGTACCGGGAACCCTTCGAGCCTCTCATGCCGGGCGTGACCTTCGCCGAGGTAGGCGACCCCGACGGTGTGGCTGAAATCCTGGGGCGGGGCGAGGCGTGCGCCGTCATCATCGAGCCCGTGCAGGGGGAGGGAGGGATCCGGCCCGTCGGCGACGACTTCCTGAAGGCGCTCCGGGCGCTCTGCGACGAGCACGACGCCCTGCTGATTTTCGACGAAGTCCAGTGCGGCCTGGGCCGCACCGGGGAGGCGTTCGCGTGGCAGCTGGCGGGCGTCGTTCCCGACATGATGGCCCTGGCCAAGCCTCTGGCCGGGGGATTTCCCATGGGCGCGGTGGTCGTGTCCCCCGGGGTGGCGGAAACCGTCCAGCCCGGGGATCACGCCACCACCTTCGGCGGCGGTCCCCTGGTGGCCCGGGTCGCCCGGACGGTGGTGGAAAAGGTGACGGACCCCGCCTTCCTGGCCCGGGTGCGGGAGAAGGGGAGCCGCATGGGGGCCCGGTTGGCGGCCCTGGTCTCCGCCCACCCGGGAGCGCGCCGGGCGAGGGGTCGGGGCCTCATGTGGGGCCTGGAGTTGGACGGTCCGGCGGCCCCGGTGGTGGACGCCGCCCGCCGCCGGGGGCTCCTCCTGGTGAGCGCCGGGGCGCAGGTGATCCGCTTCGTGCCTCCGTTGACGGTGAGTCCGGAAGCGCTGGAGGAGGCCATGGACATCCTCGACGCCTCCCTCTCCCATGCAGGCTATTGACAAAATGCACACTGAGTGGATAAATATGCCGGGCAGGGCGAAGGAACGGCGCCCTGAGAAAATGGGTGGTGGTCCGGGCCGGGGTCTGGTGAAGAGGACGCAGGTCCTTCCGGCGTTTCGGCGGGAAGCGCTCGGCCACCAGGCCCCGGTCCTCTTGCTTTCGGGCCCCGCGGCCTCGCCGGCCGTGTCGACGTGGTTCCATCCGCACCCCCTTCCGGTTCCCGCCTTCGCCGCCCACCTTCCGTGGAAGCGTCTCTTACTTTCCCATCGATTCCCTCATCGCCCGCCATGGAGGCGTTCATGACGCCCTCAGACGAATCTCCCCCGGGTCCCGGAGGCACGCTCTGGGGAGGGAGGTTTTCCGGCGGGATGGCCCCCGACATGGAGGGATTGAACCGGTCCCTGCCCGTAGACGGCCGGCTCTGGCGTGAGGACATCCGGGGGAGCCGCGCCTGGGCCCGGGCCCTGGGCCGGGCGGGAGTGCTCACCCGCGAAGAGACCGATCTCCTCCTCGAGGGGCTCGACGCCGTGGAGGCGCGCATCGGGCGCGAAGGCCTCCAGGAAGCTCCCGAGGAGGATATTCATGCGGTGGTGGAGCGCATGCTGGGCGAGGCCGTGGGAGAGGTGGCGGGGAAGCTCCACACCGGCCGCTCCCGGAACGATCAGTCTTCCACCGACGTGCGCCTCTGGGGTATGGAAGCGGCCCGGGAGGTGGACGGCCTTCTGCGGCGGGTACAGGAAGCCCTCCTCACCCTTGCTGAGGACGGCGGCGACCTCATCATGCCCAGCTATACCCATCTGCAGCAGGCCCAGCCTATTCTCGCAGCCCACTGGGCCCTCTCCCATTTCTGGAGCTTCGCCGCGGATCGGAGACGGGTGGCCCATGCCGGCGAGGCGGCGACGGTTCTCCCGCTGGGCTCCGGAGCCATCGCCGGGTGTCCCTTTCCGGTGGATCAGGAGTTTCTGGCCCGGGAGCTGGGCTTTCGCGAGGTGAGCCCCAACAGCGTCCACGCCGTAGCGGACCGGGACTGGATCTGTGACCTGGTGTACGCCGGGGCCATGATCGGTGTTCACCTTTCCCGCCTGGGAGAGGATCTGGTCCTCTTCACTTCCAGGGAATTCGGCTTTCTCCGCCTCTCCGACGCCTACAGCACGGGGTCGTCCCTTATGCCCCAGAAACGCAATCCCGACGCGGCGGAGCTGGCGCGGGGCAAGTCGGGGCGTCTCACCGGGAACCTCATGGCCCTTCTGACCCTCCTCAAGGGACTGCCTACGGGGTACAACCGGGACCTCCAGGAGGACAAAGAGGCGCTCTTCGACACGGTGGACACCCTGGTGCTCACCCTCCCTCCGGTGGCCGGCGCCGTGGCCACAGCGCGCTTTCAGCCCGACGCCGTGGCGCGCGCCATGGACACCCAGCTCCTGGCCACGGATCTGGCCGACTACCTGGTGCGCCGGGGCGTACCGTTCAGGGAGAGCCACGACATCGTGGGCGCCGTGGTCAGGCGGGCCGAGGAGCTGGACACCCCCCTCGAGCGCCTCCCCATCGCAGAACTGCAGGCCGTCGACCCCCGATTCGACGAGGACGTGACCCGGGTGTTCGACTGGAAGGCCTCGGTGGGGTCCCGGGCGACTTCCGGAGGGACGGCTCCCGACGCGGTGCGCCGCCAGCTGGAGGAGGCACGCTCGGCCCTCTGACGGGTGGAGGCCGCCGTGGGGCGGAGTTCCCTCCCGCCTCGCCCCGGAGAGGATTTCTCGGCCCGTTCTCAGCTCCCCTCGGGCCCGTTGATCTCACCCTCAGGCCGTCGTGTAGGATGCCGCGGCGGGCAACGCCCGACCCACGGCCTCCACCACCGGCGCCAGTCCCTCCATGAGACGGGTGAACTCCTTGAAGTCCAGAGACTGTTCTCCGTCCGACGTGGCCTGCTCGGGGTCCGGGTGGACCTCTACCAGGAGTCCGTCGGCGCCGGCTGCCGCCGCCGCGTAGGCGAGAGGCGCCACGAGGTGGCGCCGTCCCCCGGCGTGGGAAGGGTCGGCGATGACGGGAAGGTGGGTTTCGCGCTTCAGGACCGGGATGGCCGCCAGGTCGAAAGTGTTGCGGGTGGCGGTCTCAAAGGTGCGGATGCCGCGCTCACAGAGGATGACATGGGGATTGCCCTGGCTCATGACGTACTCAGCGGCCAGGAGGAGGTCCTTCACCGTGGCGCTCATCCCCCGCTTGAGAAGGACGGGCCGGCGCAGGCGCCCCACCTCGGTGAGGAGGGCGAAGTTCTGCATGTTGCGGGCCCCGACCTGGAGGATGTCTGCGTAGGAGGCCACCAGCTCCGCCTGGCGTGTGTCCATGACTTCGGTGACCACGGGGAGTCCCGTCTCACCCCGGATCTTCGCCAGGAGTTGGAGGCCGCGCTCGCCCATTCCCTGAAAGGAGTAGGGTGAGCTGCGCGGCTTGAAGGCTCCTCCACGGAGCGCACGGGCCCCCACCGATCCGACATGCGCCGCCGTTTCCCGGAGCATGGCCTCCCCTTCCACGGAGCACGGACCCGCCATGACGACGAACTCTCTCCCGCCCAGTTCCGACGGACCCAGAGGTACCCGGGTCGGTTCGGCCGCGAAGTCGCGGGAGGCCAGCTTGTACGGCTTGAGGACTTCGTGGACGGCCTCCACGCCGGGAATGGAAAGGAGGGGGACGCCGTGGAGGCGGCTCTCATCTCCGATGCACCCGATGATGGTTCGATGCTCCCCCCGGGAAACGTGGGTCCGCAGGCCCAGGGCCTCCACACGCTCGCGGATGTGGTCCAGCTCATCCTGGGTGACGCCGGGCTTGGTGATGATGATCATATTTGTTCCTGGATGCGGCTCATCCTGCGGGGGCACGAAAAAAGGCCCCCGACGCGTCGGGAGCCTGGTGCGGTCGTATGGCGGCGCAGGCTATGGCCCGGGCACGCGCGACCCCCCGGCTCCCGCGGGAGCGAACCGGTAAGAATACCAGTATCGGGGGAAGACGTTGATGTTCATGGGCGCAAGTTTGGCGGCTCAAGGCGGCCGTGTCAACGGAGGGGCGGCGGAAACGCGCCCCGCTGCATGACTCGGACAGGCTCCTGGCCCGCGGGCGTGGCGGCCTGTACCTTTCCGGCGCTTCGCTACTCCGCCGGGGAAGGGGGAGGCGCGGAGCGGTGCATATCCATACGTCATATCATGGAAAGGTGGGGATGGAGGGCGCATGAGCAGACCCGTGGAGAGGGTGGAGGGGTTCAAGCGAGCGGCGGCGGAGCGGGCCTTCGCCATGGTGGAGGACGGAATGCGTCTGGGGCTGGGGACGGGCAGCACCGTGGCCCACTTCCTGAATCTCCTCGGCGAAGCCCTGGAGTCGGGAAGCCTCCGCGACATCGCTGGCGTACCTTCCTCCATCCGGACGGGAAGGGAAGCCCGGGCCGCGGGAATCCCCCTGGTGGGCCTGGGAGATCAGCCCTATCTGGATCTTGCCGTGGACGGTGCAGATGAAGTGACACCTGAGCTTGACCTTATTAAAGGCATGGGGGGCGCACTCTTGAGAGAGAAGATGGTGGCACAGGCCTCCCGGCGCTTCGTCATCATTGCAGACGAAGGCAAGGCCGTGGAGCATCTGGGAACCCGGTCGCCTCTCCCGGTTGAGGTGGTGGACTGGGGCTGGCAGGTCCACGTACCCTTTCTCGAAGGGCGGGGCGCCGAGGTCACCGTGCGCTCCCTGGAGGACGGCCCCCCCTTCAAGAGCGACAATGGGAACCTCATCCTGGACTGCCGCTTCCCTGACGGCATTCCCGACCCAGGGGAGCTGGATGCCGCCCTGCGTGCCCGCGCCGGCGTGGTGGAGACGGGCCTCTTTCTGGGAATGGCGGATGTGGCCATCCTTGCCGGACCCGACGGCATACGCACCGTAGAGCGCAGGCCATGAAGATCGCGCCGTCCATTCTCTCCTCTGACTTCGCCCGTCTGGGCGAGGAGATCCGCGCCGTGGTGGAGGCCGGTGCAGACTGGATCCACGTGGATGTGATGGACGGGCGTTTCGTGCCCAATATCACTGTGGGGCCGCCCGTGGTGCGCGCGGCGCGCGCGGTCAGCGAGCTTCCCCTGGACGTGCATCTCATGATTGCCGACCCTGACCGGTACCTGGAGGCGTTCGTCCAGGCGGGGGCGGACCTCCTTACGGTGCATCAGGAGGCGTGTCCCCACCTGCATCGCACCGTGCACCGGATTCGCGAGTTGGGTGCGCGCGCCGGCGTTGCCCTGAACCCCGCCACTCCGGTGGATTCCCTCCGCGACATCGCCGCGGACCTGGATCTTCTCCTGGTCATGAGCGTCAATCCCGGCTTTGGCGGGCAGGCGTTTATCGCCCACTCCTACGCCAAGATCCAGGCTGCACGGGAGCTCCTCGACGTCGTCGGCTCCCGGGCCCTCCTCGAGGTGGACGGGGGTGTGGATGCCGAAAATGTGGCCGAGCTCGCACGATCCGGGGTGGATGTGGCGGTGGCCGGCTCGGCCGTCTACGGTCATCTCGGCGGAGCCGGAGCCGGAATGGCGGCCCTCAAGGCGGCGCTGGGCTAGGAGCCTGTCCGAGTAATGCAGCGGGCCGCGTTGGGGACGCCACGGCCCC
>JBHHWB010000029.1:0-40820 GCA_046756305.1 Gemmatimonadota bacterium | reverse complement strand
GGCCCCCGGCTACTGCTTTGTGTGGGGGGGGGTGGGGTCTGCCCGACCGGCCCCACCAGTCGCGCCGGCACGTGGGCCACCGCAGGGCGACTTCCTCCTCGACCCGTCGCTGCCTGACCGTCACGGCACGTCCTCAGCAGGAACGACCCCGCCAGCCCCTTCCCCACTCCCTCCTTGCCCGGCCGCGAGCCCCGTACCACCTTGGTTTTCGGACCATGAGGGTGCTTGAGTTTCCCATCTCTCCCGCTACGTGCGTGAGTTGGGCGTCCTCTCCCTGGAGGAGGCCATCAGGAAGATGACCTCCATGCCGGCGCACTGGATCGGACGTGAGGACCTGGGCCGAATCGCGGAAGGAATGCGTGCGGACATCGCGGTGTTCGATCCCGAAGTGATTCGGGACCGCGCCACCTACACCGACCCTCACCAGTTCAGCGTGGGTATCACCGATCTTCTGGTTAACGGGGTCCCGGTGATCCGCAGCGGCGGGCTCACCGGAGCGAAACCCGGCCGGTGGATACGGGGGCCGGCCAGACCCTTGCGCAGGCCCTGAGCGACGGCGGATCGTGTGCGATCCTCTCTTCCTGATGGGCACAGGCACGGCAGACCCCGTCGCAACTTCATCCTGCCGACAGGCGGAGACCGACCTCCATGCAACCATGGTTTGAGCGTTTCCTGGCTTCGGATCCCATCCGCGCGGCGGCGGAAAGGATCTCCACTTCCGACGAAGACACCCTGGCCGACCAGATGGAGCTCACCGCCATTCCGGCACCTCCCTTCCAGGAGGAAGAACGCGGAAGGGAGATGGCCGCACGTATGGCCGCAGCGGGCCTTCATGAGGTGGGCGTGGACGGGGTGGGCAACGTTCTGGGATGGTGGCCCCAACAAGCAGGGGCGGCCCCGGTGGTCCTGTCGGCCCACCTGGACACTGTCTTCGGACCCGAAATCCCCATCGAGGTGCGCCGCGACGGCGACCGGATCACCGGACCGGGAATCAGCGACGACGGACGCGGACTTGCAGTGATCCTGGCCGTAGCCCGCGCCCTTTCCGCCATGCGCTTTCAGGCCGGTGACGGGGTCATGCCCCAGCGCCCCATCCTCTTCGCGGCTACGGTGGGGGAGGAGGGAGCGGGAGACCTGCGCGGAGCGCGGCACCTCCTGGGACCCGACGGCGCGGCACACGGGGCGGCGGCGTTCCTCTCCATTGATGGAGCGGGCCTGGACCGCATCATCCGCAGGGGGGTGGGCTCGCGCCGCTTTCGCGCCATCTTCCGGGGACCCGGAGGCCACTCGTGGGCCGACTGGGGGCGGGTGAATCCCCTCCACGCCATGGGCGCGGCGGTGGCGCGCCTGGGTGCGCTCGCTGAGAACCTGCCGGCCCGGGCGGCACTCACCGCGGCACGCATGGGCGGGGGCACCAGCGTGAACGCGATCGCTCAGGAGGCGTGGTGCGAACTGGACCTGAGGAGCGAGGACGAATCGGCCCTCGATGAATTGGAGCTGCAGGTCCGGGAGATCCTGGAGGAAGGCCGCCGCACCGAAGAGGTCCGCAGCCGGGGAGAGCTCACCCTGGAGGTGGCAACTCTGGGGCGACGCCCCGCAGGCGCCACGCCCCGCCGACATCCCCTGGTGCGCGCCGCCGAAGACGCCACCCGGGCCGTAGGCATCGAGCCTGTGGGCGCCGCCGCCTCCACCGACGCCAACGCCGCTATGGCGCTGGGAATCCCTGCCGTGACCCTGGGTGGAGGAGGCAGGGCCGGCGGCGCTCACACCACCGGGGAGTGGTACGAAAACCGGGACGGCCCCCAGGGGGTGCTGCGGGCCCTTCTCACCCTCCTTCTGGCGGCCGGACCGCAGGTCTGAGCAGGGCGAGGACGCGCCGCCCACCTCGTCTTGCCCGCTGCCGGCACTCCGACTACGTTCGTTGTTCGTCGAACAACGAACACGGACAACACCGTCTCGCGCAGATGCCGACCCCTCCGGGGGAGATCCGCCCACGGGGGATGGCCTCCCCGCGGAAAAGCCGTCCCCCTGCAGCGCCCCGCCGCCGCGGCCCGGCAAACAACGTCTGTCTGGTAACGGCGATCCGACCGTCCCCTTCACACCCTGGAGCATGAACGCCATGTCTACCCCCACAGCCCGCCTCCCGGACAGCCCCGGCGCCACCTCCGCGGACGAGGAGCTGGCGCGCATGTCCAAGGCCCTGGGTCATCCGGTGCGGGCGGGGATCATCCGCTTTCTCCGTGCGCAGGACGCTTGCTACTACGGAGACCTTTCCCAGGTCATCCCCCTGGCCAAATCCACCATCTCGCAGCACCTGCGCATCCTCCGGGAGGCGGGACTCATTCGCGGCGAAACGGGGGGCCCGCGTGCGTGCTACTGCGTGGACGAGAACGGCCTTCGCCGCTACAAGCAGATCATTTCGGAACTCTGAAGAAGGAACACGAGCATGACGGAGCACATCGGCCGCCGCCTCAACGTGCTGGATCGATATCTGACCCTGTGGATCTTCATCGCTATGGCCGCCGGGGTTCTCTTCGGTCATACCTTCCCCCAGATGGAAGGTCTTATCAACCGGTTCCAGGTGGGAACGACCAACATTCCCATCGCGTTGGGTCTGATCCTCATGATGTACCCTCCCCTGGCCAAGGTCCGGTACGAGGCCCTGGGAACGGTGTTCAGCCACCGGCGCCTCCTCGTCGTGTCCCTCTTCCAGAACTGGGTCGTGGGGCCCGTGGTCATGTTCGCCCTGGCGGTGATCTTCCTCTACGACCTTCCGGGGTACGCGGTGGGAATCATTCTCGTGGGGCTGGCCCGATGCATCGCCATGGTACTGGTGTGGAACGACCTGGCCGACGGCGACCGGGACCTGGCGGCGGGGCTCGTGGCCTTCAACGCCATCTTCCAGGTGCTCTTCTACGGCGTCTACGCCTACATCTTCCTCACACTCCTCCCGCCCATCTTCGGACTGGATGCCGTCGCGGTGGATGTGAGCATGGGAGAAATCGCGGCAACTGTCGCCGTCTATCTGGGCATCCCCTTCGTGGCGGGCCTTATCACGCGCCTCACCCTGGTCTCCACTCGGGGACGGGACTGGTACGAGAGAAACTTCATCCCACGCATCTCCCCTCTCACGCTGTTTGCGCTGCTGTTCACCGTCATCGTCATGTTCTCTCTGAAGGGGAACCTCATCGTCCAGCTTCCCCTGGATGTCCTGAGGGTGGCCGTGCCCCTGGCGCTCTACTTCGCCATCATGTTCCTCGTCACCTTCTTCATCGCCCGGGCCGGATGGGTGGGAGCGGCCTATCCCCAGAACACCACCGTTTCCCTCACCGCCGCCAGCAATGACTTCGAACTGGCCATCGCCGTGGCGGTGGGCGTGTTCGGCATCAACTCTGACGCCGCGTTCGCCGCCGTCATCGGCCCCCTGGTGGAGGTACCCGTCCTCATCGGCCTGGTGGACCTGGCGCTGTATTTCCGGCGGCGGTTCTACGGAGAGGAACGGGGGGACACGCCGGGAGCAGTGCCCGGCGGCTCCCTCAGAACTTCACCGAGAAGGTGGTCCTGAGGAAGATGTCGCTGTCCAGCGCCGAATCGTCGTAGGTGACGAACTCGACGTTGGGAATGATGTGGACCTTCTCGGCCATCTTCACATCCAATCCCGCAAGGAAGAAGGTCGCCTTCGACGTGGGGCTCATCCGGAACCAGCTGATCTTAGCGGCGTCGGGATTGGGATCCAGAAGCCGATCCACCCGGGCCACCAGGTTCACCTTCTCGTTGGCCTTGATCACGCCGTAGCCCGAAACCAGCCCGACGTCCACATCGGCGGCGCCGGGCGACTTCCGGGTCTGCTGCGCCCACATGCCGCCCAGCCGGCCCCAGTCTCCCTGGAATCCGGCGAAAAGCTCGTAAGTGGTCCGATCCTTGTCCCCGGCGCGGTCCTCCCGATCCACATATGCGTGGAGGGTCAGCGCCTGGGTGGGGTGGAAGATGAGGGCGCCCATCACCTTCTTGCCCTTGTTGGTCTCGCCCTTCGTGCTGGAGCCGTTACCGAACATGAAGTGGTACTCCACCTTCCTGGCCTCATCGAAGGCGCCCTTGAAAGCGATACCGAAGTCTCTGGAGGATCCCAGCTTCGCCAGATCCAGAGGAGTCTTCTCCAGATCACGGTAGCCCCATTCCTTTTCCGGAACATCCCAGGTGGGGGACGAAGAGAGACCCACGAGAATGGAGTGGCGCCCCTGCTTCCACCGCACCCACAGATCCTTTACGAAGGGGGTCATGGTGCCGGCGGTTTCGAAGTCGCCCGGTGATGCGGCTTCGAGACGGACACGGGCGTCGAAATTCGTGTTGAACTTCGTGTTGACGGTGAGGTACAAGCGCCGGGCCTGGAAGCCGTTGGCGTCCTTGAGATCGCCGTCATGGTGCTGTGTGATGTAGTAGTAGTCCCCGAAAAAGAGGCCGCCGACCTTGGTCTCCTGGGCCGACAGCCCGGAGGACAAAGCGGCCACAAGCGCCACAGCAGCGCCTAGGCTCGCGAGGCTTTTTCTGAGAATCTTCGACATGGTCTTGGCTCGTTCCGCTTGGAAAAGGTGAGTTGTTACCCAAAAAGTAACCACTGCGATACACAAGTGGGTGTTCGAAAGGGGGGCGGCTTTTCTTCCGGCCGCCCCCCTGCAGGGCAGCGTTCCTACACCGCTACCAGATTGACCTGAGTGTCGAAGAAGGAGGCGCTCCCACCGATGGGATCGGTGAGGCATACATCCTTCAACGCCGGCTCGATGGCCATGACCGGGTTGGGACACAGGCCGGCGGCTCTCCGCCGGTCCCCGGCAACGTGTTCGCCGTCCACCTCCACGTCGTTGGACCCGTACGCCCAGTGCCCGTAGTGCCAGGAAACGGCCACTACACCGGGCCGGATCCCTTCCAACACGCGCACTTTGCCGGCAATGTCCAGCATCCTTCCGTCACCCAGATCGACCCGTCCGTCCGGGTTGGAGGCCGACACGAGGCGCACGACCTGCCCGTCCCGGATGCCGCGTTCTTCCGCATCCACCCGGCTTAGGTGGACGAAGTTTTCGGGCTGGAGGGAGATGTTCCCCCAGTAGTTGGAAATGGTTCGTGACTGTCCTCCGTAGGGCTCCTTGTAAGTGATCAGGCGAAATGGGAACGCTCCGCCGCCGTCGAGAGGCTCGTCATCGGCCGTCCTCTGTCCCCGGTAGACGGGGGTCCCGCCGAACCGCTCTCCTGTCCGGCTGTTCCTCGTATTCGCCACCTTTTCAACGAAGACGTGGAACATGCCGCCAAACTTCGACTTCATGTATGGCCCGTCGTATCCCGACTCCAGGGGCGCGAAGCGGCCTCCCCGGTTCAGGACGTACACGACCTTGGGCCACTCCTCGGGACGTACCGCGGCTTTCCACCGGTCCTCGTTGAACCAGGAGGGAGGCAGATGCCGCCGCGCTTCGCGGAAGATCCTCATCTCCTCCTCGTCTGCGTCGGGCACCATTTCCCCGGGCTTGTCGCCCACGGCGATGTTGGCGATGAGTTTCAGGTACCAGTCTTCGGGACGATCGAAGGGGAAGCCCTTCCCCAGCGCGTCGGCACCGAATCCCGGCAGCCCCATCTTCTTCCCTACCGCGATGAGGAAGGTCTCGAGGCAGATGGGCATGAGCTCCCCGTCCACCTCCACCTCCTCGGTGAGCGGCTTGGCAAGGGGCTGGCGCACCTTGCTGGTTTTGCAGGCCACGTCCGGCGTGACATGGGGCGTGCCCCACCGCTCGAGATAGGTCAGATCCGGCACGATGTAGTCGGCGTACATGCTCGTCTCGCCGATGACGATGTCGCTGGCGATGAATAGGGGAACCCTTTCAGGGTCCCTGAGCATGTCGATGATCTTGTGGCCCGCCGGGCTCGCCAGGGCCGGTGTGCCCTTATGGAGGAGGAGGATCCGCCCCGGATACGGGTATCCCTGAGCGAAGGAGGGAATGATCTCCTGGTAGACGTTGCTCGTAAGGGGATACCAGGGACGGCGCGCGGGATATCCTTCCTCTCTGAAGAGGCTGTACGACTCGTAGTTCGTGCGCTCCCGCGTGATGTGCGGACCCCAGGCGGGGAACGTGGAGGGATGCATGGAGCCGAAGTCGTACACGCTCGCGGCACGCCCGCCGGATTCATGCCAGTGTCCCCCACCCTTGGTGAGACCGCCCCTCCAGTCCGCATTCCCGATGAGCACATTGAGGAGGATCACCGACGCGCCAGCGTAGTACCCGTCGGTGTGCTGTACGGGACCCCGGTAGAGTTCCACCCCCGCCTTCTTGCCGTGGCTCGTCAGCTCGCGCGCAACCGCAGCCATCTTGCGGGTGGGAATCCCGGTGATCTCCTCGTACTCCTCGTAAGACCGGGAAAGGGCTTCCTCTTTGAGAAGCTGGAATGCGCTCTTCACCGGGATGCCGCGCACCGTGCGGTCCACGAAGAGCTCACCCTCCACCGGCGTGGACGTGTCGTCGGGATCCACGGCGCGCAGACGCCCGCCGCTGACCACCACCGGCCGGTCTCCACCGGGAATGCCAGCCTCGGAAGCCTTGAGGAATTCCGTGCCCATGCCATTCTGCACCTTTACCAGGTAGGTGGCATTGGTCCAGGTGGGCTCGGCGTCCGCCGCGGCGGCGGCCTTGTTGGCGTTCTCCAGGTAGCGGCCGTCAAAGCGTTCGTTCTCGATGATCCACCGGATCATGGCGTGGGCCAGGGCGCCGTCGGCCCCGGGCTCCACGGGCAGCCACCAGTCGGCCTTGGCGGCGTCGTTGGAGAGACGCGGGTCCACCACCGCCGTCTTCATGCCCCGGTCCACCTTTCCGGTGGTCACCTTCTCCGCCATGGGAGTGAGACCGAAGTTGGCCGTGAACGCACCCGTCCCCCAGAAGAGGACGAACTCGGCGTTCATAAGGTCTGGCTTCATGTGGTGGGTGGCACCGCCGGTGACTTCGTCGTAGGCGATGTGATGCGACTGCTCGCAGATCGTGGTGTGTTCGTAGTAGTTCACCGAGCCGAGGGACGTCTTGGTAAACCACGCCATGACCTCCTTGCGCCCGTGCTCGATGCGCCCCGCATCGAAGACGAAACCGTTGTTCTTCGGGCCGAGGTCGGGATGCTCGGGATCGATGAGAAGATCCATATGGCCCGCGTACTTGGCCTTGAACCGGTCCAACGTCATCTCGCCCGCGGCGAACTTCCTGGCATCGGCCGCCATCCTCTTCGCCAGATCCCGATCCCTGAGGGCGTACACCTCCTCGAAGCCCGGATAGTCCCGGTCGTCTCCGATCTCTGCAAAGAGCTTTCCCCCCTCCACAACCTCTTCGACGAACTGGGAGAAGGGGATGGACTTCCACTGATTCGAGCCCCTGGGGCCGGTACGCTTAAGCACCTTACGGATACGGTAGGGATCCGCGTAGGTCTCGATTCCCGACTGGCCCTTGGTGCAGAGCTTCCCGTCGCTGCGGGCCGCCCTCCCCAGATCCGTGTCGTAGGGGAGATGGGGCAGGTAGTTCTGGGGGCTGTAAGGGTTACCGGACAGCTTCGAGAGCGCTCCGTCCCACAGCTTTCCTTTGATCTGGCAGTCCACATGGCACTGCAGGCACGTGGAGTAGATCACATTTTCGGGCTTGGACAGCACGTACTCGCCGATGGCTTCAGGGTCGTGGCTCAGGAATGTCCCGCACCCGCCCAACGCGCCGGCTGCGCCCACAAGCGCTCCGGTTTGGATGAACTTACGGCGATCCACTACCGCCGGTCCCGCGGCCGGGGTTTTCGTCGTCTCGGACATCTTCAGACCTCCCGGGCTGAGGGCGAAAGTTCAACGAGGGGAAGCACCCGCCTGCCTATGAGGTACAGGGCAATTCCCAACGCAACCGTGAAGGCCATCACGGACCACTCGAAGATCGAGGGCACGTAGGTGAAGAGGAGGCGATGGTCCACGTATGCCTCCTCCAGGCCTCGGATCTGGGGCGTGACCAATCCCGGGATCACCAGGTTGAGTCGCACCGCCAGGAAGGTTGTGGCCACGAGGAAGCCCCCGACTCCCACTGCCCGTCGGGTCTTGACCTTGAGGAAGAGCCACAGGGGGATGACGGATCCCAGGAGGATGTGGAAGATCCAGAAAACGTACCAGTACTTCCCAAACAGGACGACCTTCAGCAGCTCCCACTGGTCGCCCACACGATACCAGGCCGGTACGCTCATCTCCGCCCATTCCAGCAGCAGATCCAGGAGAAGGAGGAACACCACCGCTTTGGTGAGCGCCTTCATGGTCTCGCCGCCCGCCTCGCCGTCGCCGACCTCGGTGAAGGAGACCGTCGCCAGCAGTAGTGCACCACCGGAGAGGAGGGCTCCCGTGAGGAAGAGGATGGGGAAGAGGGCCGAGTGCCAGTACGGGCGCGCTGCCAGCGTTGCAAAGAGGGCGCCCACGCCGCCGTGGAAGGCCACGGCCAGGGGAATGCCCAGCGCACCCAGAACACGCAGCGTGCGCTGTCCCTGAGCCCGGGCCGCTTCCACGTCTTCTCCGGGGGGCCTCCACCCCAGCGTCAAGAGGCGGTACAGCCCGGCCAGAGGGTCGCCCTTCCGGGCGCCTTCATACAGATCCGGCCTCATCTCAACCCACAGCTCTGCGAGAATCAGGAGGAAGTACGCAGTGTAGAGCCACACCATCCACGTCATCAGCGAGGTGAAGTTGGGCCGGATGAAAACCTCCCAAAAACGCCACATATGGCCCAGGTCGAACCAGATGCAGGTCAGGGCCATGGCCAGAGTGACAGCGGCCACGAAGAGCGCCGTCCGAGCCACCCGCCGGAGCGACTCCACCCCGAAAACATAGACCATGGAGGAGAGGAGGAACGCGCCAGCCGAAAGACCGATGAAGTAGATGTAGCCCGAAACCCACAGACCCCAGGGCACGTAGCTGCCATAATTCGTCAGCGCGTGCCCCGTGGTGAAGCGCTGATAGACCCCGGTGAGCCCCCACAGGAAGAGGAGCCCCAGCGCCACCAGCAGTGCCGGATGAATTCGTTTTCCGTTCACGACTCCCTCCCTTACATGAGGTAGAAGACCTGGGGATCGGTGCCCAGCTCTTCTTTGAGGCGCATCATCCGCGGAGAGCCCACCAGCTCGTGCACCAGGGCCTCGCGGTCGTTGTAGTCACCGAAGAAGGTCGCTCCACCCAGGCAGGTGGTGACGCACGCGGGAAGCATTCCGTTCTCCACCCGGTGGATGCAGAACTGGCACTTGCGCGCGTTGCCCATGGGAGACTCCTCCCGCCCGGGCTCCCTCCGCCACTCCTTCCCATACTCGAAGTTGGGACGGGTTTCGTACTGGAGCGCCAACTCGCCTGCCATGGCCGCGACGCCAGCGGCCAGACCCTCCCCGTAGAATTCTCCGAAGTCGGCCGTGCGGGCGTTATACGGGCAGGCCGCGATACAGTACCGGCACCCGATGCAGACGTCGTAGTCCACCGCCACAATCCCATCGGGGCGCTTGTAGGTGGCGCTCACGGGGCAGACTGGAACGCACGGAGGGTTGTCGCACTGCATGCACGGGCGCGGAATGAAGCGCTTACGCACATCGGGGAACTGGCCCACCTCCTCCTCGACGACGGGCCTGTACACGACACCGGGAGGCAGGTTGTTCTCCGCGACGCAGGACACGGTGCATGCCTTGCACCCGATGCACTTGGCCAGGTCGATGACCATAACCCAGTGGCGGTCTTCGATGGGCTTCTCCAGTGCCCTGTCCAGGTCGTCCAGCATCCGTTCCAGGTGGTTTCCTTCGGGCCGCGGGCCCACCCGGTCCAGGATGTGGGCTACGTCCTGGCGAGGGATGGACGCGGCGGCGCCGACAGGAAGTGCCATGGCACCGGCGGCGGCACCCAGGGCCCCCACCATGGCGCCGAGGAATTCCTTCCGGGGAGCCGTTCGGCTCTCCTCACCGGACACGGTCTTCTCGTCGGCGAGCATCGGCAGCTTCACGTTTGGCATGTCGACCTCACTTTGATCTTGAATGGGGTCCGGGACGCCTGTCCTGGCAGGGACGCGCCCCACATGCACCGTTCAGAGCAAACCGCATGCCGGGATTGCAACAACCGGCACAAATTCGTAAACGATTGTAGCGCAGTTGTTTATGCCGTGGCGAACTCTCGGGCGAGAGTCTCTTCCTGGCGATATCTCGTCAATGGCTGGGGTCAGCCTGACGACAACTCGTCAGGCAGGCGTGGCCGACGCTTCGGGATGTCGGCGAGGCTTCCCCGGGCCGGTAACGGCCGGGCGCGCCGGCAACCGATCAGGAACGGGAGGGAGGGCTATCGCCCGCCGAAGCGGCGTCGCCGGAAGATCCGTAGCCGTGTGCCGCCTTATCGGTACGGGCAGGCGTTCCCTCCCCTCGGAGGGCCTGGATTCGGCTCCGCAGCGTCGTTCGGGGGACGGAAAGGATCTCGGCGGCACGTACCTGGTTTCCGCCGGCCTGCTCCAATGCCCATTCAATGAGGCGGCGCTCCGCCGACTTCAGGGCATCATGGAGGGGCACGGCCTCCCGGCCTGCCAGGTTCAGCGCGACGACGGGGAGGTGTTCCCTCATGCGGAGTGTCTCGGGCAGGTGCTCGGGCCTGATCTCCCCCGTGCGGCATAAGGCGAGGGCATGATCCACTGCGTGCTGTAGTTCCCGGACGTTTCCCGGCCAGGGGTGGGCCAGCAGAAGCTTGAGCGCTTCCTCGGACATCACCGGCGGGCTCTCGACCCCTGCGCCCTCACAGCCCCGCCGCACGAAGAATTCGACCAGGGGTAGGATGTCCTCGCGCCGCTCCCGCAGGGGTGGAATATCGATCTGCACCGTGTTGATGCGGTAGTACAGATCCTGCCGGAAAGTGCCCTCCTCAACCCGCACGCCCAGGTCCTTCTTCGTGGCACAGATGACACGGATGTCGGCCTCCAGAGTGGTGCTGCTCCCCACCCTCTCGAAGGTGCCATCCTGAAGGACTCGCAGCAGTCGCACCTGCAGGTCCATGGGCAGGTCGTCCACCTCGTCGATAAAGAGGGTGCCGCCGTGGGCAGTCTCAATTCGGCCCTTGCGGCGCCGGTTGGCGCCGGTGAAGGCGCCCGCCTCGTGCCCGAAGAGCTCACTCTCCACCAGATTCGGATTCAAACCGGCGCAGTTTACGGCTACGAAGGGGCCGCCGGCATGCTGACTATGGGCGTGAATGGCCCGGGAAAGGACCTCCTTGCCCGTGCCCGTCTCCCCCTGAACCAGTACGGATACATCCGTATCGGCCACGGACAGCGCCCGTTCCACCACGGACGTCATGACCGGGGAGCGGTAGATGAGTTCGCCAAATTTTCGCCTTCGCGCGGCGTCGATGCGGAGACGCCGGATCTCGTCCAGATCCCGCTTGTGCTGCAGCAGACGGCGCACCCGGATGAGGAGCTCCTCGGTGTTGAGGGGCTTGGTGAGATAATCCGCGGCTCCGGCCCGCATGGCCTCCACGGCGGTGGAAACTGTCCCGAACGCCGTCATGAAGACCAGGGGGATCTCGGGCCAGCGCATGGCCACCTTCTTCTGGAATTCGATACCGTCCATGGACGGCATACGCAGATCCGTAAGAACGAGATCGATCTCCTGTTCCTGCAGATGCTCGAGTCCCTCGAAGGCGCTTTCCGATGTGATCACCTCGAAACCCTCATCCGCCAGTTGGGCTGCGAGGGTTTCACGGGTCAGGCGCTCATCATCCACGATGAGAATGCGTTCGCTCATGGCCCTATCCTGCCGCCTCCGCCGGCGCCGGACTCACGCGAATGGGGATCCGTACTCGGAAGCGGGTCCCGCGGCCGGGAAGGGGGTCCATGACGATCTCCCCTCCGTGCGCTTCCACGACCCGGCGGGCCACGGAGAGGCCGAGCCCGGTGCCGCGTTCCGCGTCCTTGGTGGTGAAGAAGGGCTCGAAGATCCGACCCCGCACGTCTTCCGGAATTCCCGACCCGTCGTCCTCCACCGAGAACTCGATGTAGGTGCCGCCGACCCGGGATGTGCGAAGCGTGACGTTGCCTCCCCCTTCACATGCGTCGATGGCGTTCATGATGAGGTTGACCAGTACCTCCTTCATGGCCTGGGGATCCATGCGCGTGACGGGCAGATCCGGCCGGAAATCGCAGTCCAGGCGTACGCCCCGAGCCTGAGCCTTGAGCTCCGTGAGCTTCATGGCGCCTTCCACCACCGTGTTGGGTTGAACCAGGACGGCTTCGGCGTCCGTCTCCATCCTGGCGAACCCGAGGAGGGTGCGCGTCACCGTGGCGATGCGGTCGGCTCCTTCCCGGGCCAGGTCCAGCATGGTCGCCACCCGACTCCGGTCCTCGGGATGCGCGGCGGCCAGATCCAGGGCCCGGCGCAGGCCGTCCAGGGGGTTGTTGATGGCGTGGACCACCCCCGCGGAGACCTCGCCCGCCACCGCGAGCCGCTGAGCCTGCTGCAGACGCTCCTCCAGAAGGAGTCGCTCCGTGACGTCGAACGCCTCTTCGATCACCGAGGGCTCTCCCGCGGGACCGGCCATGGGGACGTAGGACAGCTCGTAGGTCCTCCCTGAGGGAGCCTCATGCCGCCGCCGGATCACCTGCCCGGAGGCCAGGACGCCGGGGACGGGACAGGCGTCACAGGGGCGTTCCTCTCGCAGGAACTCGGAGCATTCCTTTCCCTCGAGGGATCCGCACAGCTCCTCCGCGGCCCGGTTGGCATAGGCGACTCGGCGCTCGGGAGAAACGGCGATGATCTGGGATTCCATCTGGTCCAGAACCTCTCCCATGTATTTGCGCAGCCGTTCACTTTCCGCGATGCGGTCCCGGATCTGGGTAGCCATGGCGTTAAAGGTGGAGGCCAACTCGGCGACCTCGTCGCGACCCTGAACGGTAGCCCGCACGCCGACCTCACCTTCTCCCAGGCGGCGGGCCGCGAGTCGGAGATCCGAAAGGGGCCGGGTAATGAGGTTGGCCAGAAAGAGGATCCCAAGAATCCCCAAGGCCATGACCATCACGCTGGTCAGGACCACATTCCGCACCGCGGTGTCCAGAGCCGCCTGGATCCACGCCGTGGAGAGCCCGATATGGAGCGTACCCAGCACGCCCTTGGCGATGGGGAACGGGATGTCGCGAACCGGACCGCCATCGGTGTCAAGGCTCACGTTCACCATCGAGTCGGCGATGCGCAGGAGGTCGCGGGGGAACTTCCCCGGCGGGAACGAATGGTCGTGAACCTTACCATCCGGGGCCGTGACGAAGGCGTATACGACATCGGCGTGGGCCCCGGTCAGACCGTGGAGAAGACGCTGGGTCCCGAGACGGTCCCCGTAGGAGAGAGGCTCACTGAGCTGGGAAGCGAGGGTGGAGGCCAGGTCCCTTCCATTTCTATCGACCGTCGCGGAAAGAGTGTGGGAGAGGTTGTCCCGCACGAGGAACGTGGTCACGGCGCCACCCACGACCATGAGCACGCAGAAGCTCAGGATGATCTTGGACCTCAGCCGTCGAAACACGTCATTCCTGGGGTATCGTGGCCGTGGCGGAGATCACACCCAACTGCCGCCAGCTCGCGGCGATCTTCTCGAAACCCAGGATGGCCTGGGCGGAGGGCTCCACCCACCGATCGACTCCCAGTTCCTCCATGAGAGACCGCGCCGCAGCGTCCTCGTTCATCTGCAGGAACGCCTCCTTGAGAGCCGCAGCCGCATCGCGGGGGAAAAGGGGGGAGACGGCAACGGGATTGATGGGAAAAGCCGGAGAACGCTCCACCACCCGCAACTCGGAGAGGATCGAGGGATCCCGGCGCACGAGTTCATCCCACACCAGGCTGTCGATGGATCCGGCGTCGGCGATCCCGTCCCGTACCGCCTCCACCGAGTTGTCATGGCTGTACGTGAAGAAGGTCTCTCCGAAGAACTCTCGGGGCGTCGTGCCGGCGTCGTGAAGGCGCTGGGTCACGTACCGGTATCCCGTGTTGGAGAGCGGGTCCGAAAAGGCGAAGGTGGCCCCCTTCATGTCTTCCAGAGACCGATACTCCGAGTCGTGGCGGGCCACCACGTAAGAGTAATAGACAAGACTGCCGTTGATCTCGGGCATAACCAGGGGTCGCAGGCCGAACTCCACCATCCCGATGCTGAAGGACCCCGAACAGATCAGACCCGCGTCGGCACCTCCCGACTCCAGGAGATCATTGAGCTCGGCATACGTCTTGCGTCGCACGACCTGGACGGGGCGACCGAGCACACCGGCGAGATACTCTCCCAGCCGCGCGTACACGGTCGCGCTGCGCTCCGGCGACAGAACGCTGGCGAAGGCAAAGCGCAGCGGCTCCGACCTGGCCGACAGAGGGGGCTCCGTCGGGTCGTGCTCCTCTGCGAAGGGGCCATCCAGACGCACGTGGATCGTATCCCGGTCTCCCCGGCACCCGGCCGCCAGAGCCAGGAGCATCAACCCTCCGAGTACGCGTGACCGATGCATCTCTCCCCCCTCTACGAAGGTTCAGACCCCCCGAATCTTCCGAAACCCTACGCCCCGGAGGCTGGGTCCCCTTCAACCACGCCATGGTCCGTCACCAAAAGTGCACCCGAAAAACCTGCGACGCGAGCCTTCCCCCCCAGGATGGTGTCGTGGAGGGTGCTCTGAGCGACGTACGCCTCCCGCCCGATGACGGCGTCGCGGATCCGGCTCCCGCGTACGGTTGCCCCTTCCTCCAACGTAACGTTGGGCCCGATGCACCCGCCCTCCACCCGCACGCCCGCCTCGATGCGCACCGGGTCAACGATCTCGGCATCGGTGACGGCCGCATCGGAGTCCACTCCGCCGCGACGGGTCGTCACGAGATGGGCGTTGGTTTCCAGGAGCGTTTCCGGCTTGCCCGCGTCCCACCACCCCTCCACCGGGGCCGTCAGGATGCGCGCTCCGTGGTCCACCATGTACTGAAAGGCATCGGTGAGGTAGAACTCCCCCGAGGGGCCAGGAGGCGACGCCAGGGTGTGGCGAATCCCCTCGTAGAGGAGCTGGTGGTCTCGAATGTAGTACAGCCCGATGTTCGCCAGGCGGGACACGGGCTCGGAAGGTTTCTCCACGATGCGCTCCATGGTGCCGTCCTTCCGGGTAACGATGACGCCGAAGCGCCGATAGTCCTCCACCTCCTTCGCCCAGATGACACCGGCGTACTCCTTCCCCAGGCGGTGGACCAGCCCGTAGTCCACCTCCAGGACGGCGTCGGCGAAAATGATGATGACCTCGTCGTCTATGAAGGGTTCGGCGAGAGCGAGGGCCCCGGCCGTTCCGTCCTGGACTTCCTGCAGCACGAAGTGGGCTTTCAGCTCCGGGTATTCCGCCGTGATGAAATCTTCGATAGCGTCCCGCAGGTAGCCCACGATAAACACCACTTCCTGAACGCCGAGGGCAACCACATCATCCAGGATGTAGGAGAGGACCGGCTTGCCGGCGACCCTGAGGAGCGGCTTGGGGGTATGGTAGGTGTGGGGCCGAAGCCGCGTGCCCTTTCCAGCCAGGGGGATGATGGCTTTCATTGTTGAGCGGGATGAAGGGAGGAACGGGAATGTGCGCCCTACGATACCCCCCCTCCCCGGAACTGCAAACCCTGAGGAACCCATGAACGTGCAAAGTAGACGCCAGGTGTGGGCTGTGTCCTTTCTCTTCGCCGCCTTCTCGGCGGCGGGGTGCGCGGGAACCTCCGCGGCCGTGCCACCAGCGACGGCGGCGCCTTCAGGTCTCGACGATTCCCTGGCCCACGCCTACGAGTACGAGGTTTCTCCCGAACAGGCCGCAGCGGCGGCGGCAGCGGGGGAGCAGGCCGACTCGGGCGTGATCCGGGTGACGGGCACCGCGTCCCGCACCATCTCCCCGGACCGGGTACGCGTGGCGGTGGCTGTGGAGTCACGGATGGGCACCGCCGGGGAGGCCTCCGCAGACAACGCCCGGCGCATGAGCGCGGTACTCAGCGCTCTGCGGGGCGCCGACTTCCCCGGCCTGGAGTTGGAAACCTTCGGATATCAACTCCTTCCCCTCTACCGCTCCGTGGAGCGGGACGGGATCCGCCGTCAGGTTCTGGACGGGTTCCGGGTGGTGAACAAGGTGCGCGTCTCCTCTTCGGATGTCTCCCTGGCCGGCCGCATCATCGATGCGGCGGTGGCGGCCGGGGCGAACCGGGTCGAGGGGGTCTTCTTCGTGGCCCGAGACGTGGAGACGGTCCGGCAGCAGGTCCTGAGGGAAGCAGTGGCCGACGCTATCGACCAGGCTCGGGTCATGGCCCGGGCGCTGGGTCGAACGCTGGGTCCACCCCTGGAAGTGACGGGAAGCGCCGGGGCGGAGGCTCCCGGACGGCCGCAGCTCGCCCTCCAGAGTGCTGCCCGGGCCCGGGCCGAGACTCCTGTGGAGGCCCGGGGCCAGGTGGTGCAGGCCCGGGTTTCCATCACCTTCGCGATCGGTGAACAGGCAGAGGGACATTGAGCACCTTCTGGCGCGGGCTTACTGAAAACACCGCGCAGACCGATCCTCACGCCGACGATCCGCGGCTGCGGGGCAGGACCTACGCCATTCCCTTCGACACCGTATGGCGCGCGGCCGTGGATCTGGCCGACGGCGGAGTCCGAGGATGGAGCGTGGTTCATGCCGACGATGAAGCCGGACGCATACGGGTGGAGTCGCGCACCCTGATCTTTCGCTTCGTGGACGACGTGCGCATCCGCATCGGGCTGGACGAAAACGGCCAGACGCGGGTGGATCTCCACGCGGCGTCCCGGAAGGGTAAAGGCGATCTGGGACGGAATCCCCGCACCATCGGGCGGTTCCTGAGGCGGCTGGACCGGGCGCTGGGAGCTACGCCTGCCCAGATTCTCGACGCCACCCGCTCCGTCCTCCTCTCCCTGGCGCTCCTTCTGGCTCTGGGAGCGTGCCGGGCAGGCGAATCCCCGCCGCCGCAGAAGGGCACGACGGACGGGGAGGCGGGGGCCGAAAGAAACTTCCAGGGTCGCATTTACGAAAGGAACTTCGTGTTTACGACACTGGGGCGGGATACGGCCTTCGTGGTGCCCTGGCTCTTCACGGTCCGAACGCGCCCGGGGGGCGTAGAGCGCCACATCCGGGGTTGGCTTGCCCGGGGAGAGACATGGGACGCCTTCTACGACGAGGTGTGGGAAGGCCCGCCGAGCCGAGCACCCTGGCGCATCCTTCCCCGCGGCCCGTTGCGGCTGGTGGTTGGGGAGAACGACGCGGTGGAAAACATCGTCTTCGAAGCGGGCCCACGGGCCCTGGAGTTGGAGCTGGGGGAAGCCCTGGCCGAGTGGGCGGGACCCGAGGGCGAGACGCTCCGGATCCACGACGGCTCACTCTACCTGGCGGATCGGCGTCTCCCGGGCCTGATCCTGGACATGGCCCGCAGTGCCCGGGCCGATCAGCCCGCGCCCGGGGACTGGATGTTCCTGGTTTCCGGCGATTCCCTTCAGATGGTGGTGGAGCGTCCTTTCACGGCGCGCACCGCCCCGGCGGATTCCCTGGCCACCTACCGTGCCTGGGCACGCCTGGACTTCCGCACTCTTCAGTGGCCCGAGGTGCGGGTGACCTGGTCCGAGGTCCGCTCGTATGAGCCGGCGCGGCGGGACGTCCCTCAGGCGTGGACCCTGTCGGGGGGTGAGCCGGCCCTCGCCGGCACCATCACGGCGGAAACGGCGCGTCTGCAGGCCGGGGACGGGGCGGGTCCCACCCTCCCGGTGGACGCCGTCTTCCTCGTCGCAGGCGACCTGGTCCTGCAGGGGCGGACCTTCCCGGTGCGGGGGTTCGTCCGCCACGCCCGCCCATGAGCGACGAACTTCTCCGCGCCTTCGTCACGATCGGGTTCGGCGCGCTGGCCGGCGGGGTGACCAACACCGTTGCCATCTGGATGCTCTTTCACCCGTATGAGCCGCCGCGCCTTTTCGGGCGGTGGCGGATCCCCTTTCTCCAGGGCGCGGTCCCGAAGAATCAAGCTCGACTTGCCGCGGCGATCGGTCGCACCGTGGGCAATCGTCTCCTGACGGAAGAGGACCTGGCCCGCACCTTCACCAATCGAGAGTTCCGCGCGGCCTTCGATGAGCGTCTGAGCGCCTTCTTCGAGGAGCTGCTCCACAGGGAACGGGACTCCCTCAGGACCCTGCTCCCCCCGAGCCTCCTCGAGGAGCTGGAGCCGGTGCTGGAGGAGGCCGTGGAGATCGGGCTGGCGCGGCTGCAGGAATATCTGAACTCGGAGCGTTTCGAAGAGGCGCTGGGACGCAGGGCCGACGAGCTCCTGGACACCATCGCCGACGAACCCATCGCGGGGATCCTCACCCCGGCGCGGGGATCCGCGGTAGAAGCGGCGGTGGAAGACTGGCTGTCCGACGCCGTAGAGAGTGAGGACTTCGAGGCGGCGGTGGCGGACTACGTGGACCGGGCGTCCACCCGTCTCCTTTCCCCCGACCGCACCTTCGAGGAGGTCCTGCCCCTGGGCCTGGTGAGCTCCCTCGAGAAAGCCATCTCCGGCTACCTTCCCCTGGCCATCGAGCGGCTGGGGAGGCTCCTGGAAGATCCGGCGGCGCGGGCGCGCTTCGAGGTGACCATCCACGATCTCCTGCACCGCTTTCTGCGGGACCTCAAGTTTCACCAGCGCGTGGTGGCGCGTCTGGTCATGACCGAAGACACGGTGGACCGGGTCCTGGACACCATCGAGCGGGAAGGCGCGGAGCGGCTCAGCGAGATCCTGAGCGACCCGGCGGTCCAGGACGCCATGGCCCACGGGGTCAACGACGCCATCGTTGACTTTCTGCGGCGGCCCGTCACGTCGGTCCTGGGCAATCCCGACGATCCCAACGTGATGGAAGCCCGGGCCACCCTGGTGGGGTGGGTGGTGAGTATGGCCCGCGATCCCGCCACCCGGGAGTTCCTGGTGGAAAAGCTCCACGCCGGACTGGAAAAGGCGGGAGCCCGCACCTGGGGCGATATCCTGGAGCGCGTCCCTAGGGAGCGGATCCTCGAGTGGCTCACAGCGGCCGCCCGCAGCGACGCCGCGGAAAAGGCGTTCCGGGAAGCGGCCAACCGCCTGGTGTCCCTCATCCTGGACAGGCCCATCGGGGTACCTTCCCGATGGCTTCCCGAGGGAGCCCCTCAGCGTATCGAAGAGGCGCTTGGCGATCCCTTGTGGGACTGGCTCCAGACCCAGGTCCCCGATGTGGTCCACCGCATCGACGTGGCCCGCCGGGTGGAGGAGAAGGTTCTCAACTTCCCCACGCCCCGCATGGAGGAGCTGGTCCGCAGAGTCACGGACCGGGAGCTGAAGCTCATCGTGCGCCTGGGCTACGTTCTGGGCGCCGTCATCGGCGGCCTGCTCGTGGTCGTCAACTCCGTGATGCGCTGAAGGCCGCACGCAAGTACGGATTCGCCGGTCCACCCGCGCCCGACTCGCACCCGGATCTCGGCGCCGCGTCCAGCCCTACGCCCGCCCGGCCGGGCTTCACACCGCGCAGCAGCTCAGCTTGGCCACATCCTTCTCGAAGGTGAGGGCGGCCAGCTTGATCCCCTCACTCAGCGTCAGATAGGGGTGGAGCATCCCCGTGATGTCGTCGATGGTGAGGCCGAAACGAAGCGCCATGGCAGGCTCCATGATCATTTCCCACGCCTCATTCCCAACGATCTGGGCGCCCAGGATCTTCCGGCTGCCGGCGTCGGCCACCAGCTTGATGAACCCCCGCGTATCCCGAGCGGCAAGGGCGCGCGGCACATGCTCCATGGGAAGAAGGGAGACCCGCGGCTCCATCCCCTCCTCTCTGGCGCGGGCCTCGGTGTAGCCCACCGTGGCCACGCCAGGATCGGTGAAGGTCACCAGGGGAAGCACCGAGAGATCGACGGTCTCCGACCCGCCCAGGGCGTTCTTCGCGGCGATATGCGCCTGGTAGGCCGCCACGTAGACGTGCATGGGCTCTCCCGTCACGTCGCCGGCGGCCCACACCCGGGGGTGGCTGGTGCGCATGGAGGCGTCCACTCGTATCTCGCCGCGGGGACCCACGGCGACGCCCGCCTCCTCCAGCCCCATGTCGTCGCTGTTGGGCCTGCGTCCCGTGGCCACGAGGAGCTGGTGGGCTTCCACGGAGACCTCGTCTCCGCTGGAGGCGCGCAGGTGGATGATCCGCACGTCCCCGCTGCGTTCGACGCGCCGGGGCACCACACCGGTGAGGACACGGATCCCCTCCGCCTCCAGGTGGCGCTTCAGCTCCTCGCCTACGTCCGGGTCCTCTTTGGAGAGGAGGCGGGTGCGCGCCAGGATGGTCACCTCCACGCCCAGGCGGGCGTAAGCCTGCGCCAACTCCAGTCCCACGGAGCCGGCCCCCAGCACGGCGAGAGAGGCGGGCAGATCGTCCACGTCGAGAAGTGCCGTGCTGTCCAGATAGCCGGCGTCGACCAGCCCCGGAACGTCGGGCACGGCGGGCCGGGATCCGGTGGTGATGATGACGGCGCGCCCTGCCACCGGCGTCCCGTCGTCCAGGGTCACCCGACCCTCGGCGTCGAGACGGGCCCGCCCCGGGATGAGGGTGATGTCCGGGTAGGCCTCAAGCACGTCCTCGTACTTGGCTCCCCGCAGTTCCCGCACCAGAGCGTCCTTGTTACGGCGCACCACGGGCCAGTCCACCGGCTCTTCCGACCTGGCGATGCCGTCGAAGGGGTGGTGTCCCCGGGTGTGGCGAGCCATGGCGGCCCGGATGAGCGTCTTGGAAGGGACACACCCCACGTTGACGCATGTCCCTCCAAGGGTGCCGTCCTGAACCATGGCCACGCGGGCACCCGCTTCCACCGCCGAGATCGCGGCGGCGAAACCCGCCGAGCCGGCTCCGACGACCACGATGTCGTATGCGCCCTTCCCGGCCGTCGGCTCCTCGACGGCAAGAGTGGAGAAGGGATGCGCCGGACCTGCTCCTCCCGAACCGTTCCCGCTCTCCCTCTTGAGGGTGGCCGAGTAGGGCGTTCCCGCGAGGGCGCGCACCAGAGCCTGAGGGTCTGCGTCGGGCGCCAGATCCACCGCGGCCTTGCCCTCCGGATAGCGCACCTCCACGGCCTGCGCTCCCTCCACATGGTTCAGGGCATCCGCCACGTGCCGTTCACAGCTCGTGCACGTCATGCCCTGGATGTCCAGATGAATCCTCTTCAAGCCTTCAGTCATTGTCCGGTGTCCTCTGAGGCTGCCGTTGTGTCCTTGTGTCCTGCCCGGCCTCCACGTCCCGGGCCCCGGGCTCGTCTCCGGCGCCCACTTCCTCCCGGGCCCTCGCCTCCGGGCCCGAACCGTCCCGGGGGATGGCCCGATAATCCGTATTCTCATGAAGCGCCTGGAGAATCGCGTCCAGGCTGGTTCGGGTGGTGTCGAAGGTCACGACCCCGCTCCCCTCCCGGTAGGAGAACGTCGCCTCCCGCACACCGTCCACACGCTGTACAACCACACGGGCTGCCGTTTCACACCCCGTTCAGGTCATTCCGGTGACGTCCAGCGCCACCGTGCGATAGGGACCCCGGGGCTCCGCCTCGGCCCCGGCCGCCGTGTTCATCCCACTGGGCGGGCTCATTTCGGACATCACCTCCGACCCGCCCTCCATATCCATGGAAGGGGCGACGAGGATCTGCAGAAAGATCCCTCCCCCGATGAGAACGATGGCCAGCACCCATTGCCATCTCGGCATCATTCACTCTCCTGTGTGGGTCTCGAGACGCGGCCCGCTGCGGGCGGCGTCACAGAACCAGCCCCTGCCAATAGGGGAAGGTGGCGAAGATGACGGACATGACGGTGGCACCCCACAGCATGACCTTCATGCGCTTCCGCACCTTGGGGTCGGCGCACACCTTGCCCGGCTCGCACGCCTTGCGCTCCTCCCGGTCCAGCAGCCAGAAGCCGAGGAGGAGAAAGACCCCGGTGAGCCCCAGAAACCACGGCCGCAGCGGTTCGAAGGTCGCCGAGAACCCCGCTCCGGACACCCCCACCAGCACCGCCAGGACCGGTCCGGCGCAGCACAGCGCCGAAGCACCGGCCGCCAGAACCCCTCCCACGCCCGGACCCATCGCCTTCCACTCGTCCTTCATCTGATCCCGCCTCCGCAAGCAAAACCGGAAGATCTCTTCACGGTCAACCTAAACCCTGTAGTACGGTACGGGGTCAAGAGTGCGGCGTCGCGGCGGGTGTCGCGTCCCCAGCCGGCGTGGCTCAGCCGCCCTCTACGTCCTCGGTGAGTTCTTCCAGGATGGGGCACTCGGAAGTGGGCTCTCGGGCGGCGCACGCCTCCACGAGAGATCCGAGAACCCGGCGAATCCGCCTCAACTCCTGCATCTTTTCTTCCACCGAAGCAAGCTTCTCCCGGGCGCGGGCCTCCACGGCTCCGCACGCCTCCGGACTCTCGACGCGCAGGTCCAGGAGGTCATGGATCTCGGCGAGGGTGAACCCCAGTCCCTGGGCTCTGCGGATGAAGGCGACGCGGCGCACCATGTCGGCGGGGTACTGGCGGTATCCCGCGGGTGTCCGCGGCGGCGGCGGGAGAAGTCCCTTGCGCTCATAAAAGCGCAGGGTCTCGACACCCACGCCGGCCCGGGAAGCGAGCTGTCCGATGGTGAGGACTTCCGGCACGTCCATAGAGCGGAGGGATGACCCGCGGCGGCCCGGCCCGCTACCGATCCTCGGGACGTTCGAGGTGGAAGGTGCCCCGCTCCCGGGTGCGCGCCCGGCGCCTGCGTCCCACACGGATGGTCCGCTGCAGCCAGGCCAGGGGGGTGAAGTGTCGCCGCACCGTGCGCGAGCGGCCTGCGGGAGATTCCATGGCCCGCTCGATCTCTTCCAGGTCCGGCCGATACCGCCCCGGAAGACCGAACCAGACTCCCAGACCGAGCGCGACCACCGCGCCGAGAATTTTCAGTGTGAGCATAACGGTTCGTCCTCCGTTCTCCTCCCTACCCCACAGAACGAAAAAAGCGCCCCGGGTGGGGCGCTCCCGCGACCGGCGCCGACATCCCGTGTCGGCCCTCCGCCGCGACGGAAGCGGCGCGCCGCTGCCCGCCCGATCAGGCCTTGCCCAGCGATTCCAGAACCAGGATGCCGAGACCCACCGACAGGATGATGGCCACCGCGTTGGTGCCCACGGCCACCATGGCCACCACGGTCCAGAAGATCAGGTGGGTGAAGAGATATCCGCCCGGAAGAAGCTCGCGCATGGTTCTGTCCTGAAAGAGGCCCTGACTCGGTGCGACGCGACAATATGATGCGACGGCCGTGCCGTGTCACCCCCTGTCTTCGTCGGCTCCGACGTCGTGGGTGATACGCTTGCGGGCCTCGGTCAGGTAGCCGGGCTCCAGACCCAGGAGGTTGGAGATCTTGCGCATGAGATAGTCTTCCCGGCTGGCCAGTTCCCCGTCGGAATACACGAGTCCCCACATGACCTCGGCGAGCACCATCTTCTGGCCCAGGGTGTAGTGCTCGGCGATGAGGTTCGTGAACTGCCAGAGGTCCACGGCCTGGGCGCGGGCCTCCTCCGCCAGCATCAGGAGGCGGTCCGCCTCGTCTGCGCCCAGTCCGAACTGCCGGCGAACGGCGGATTCGAGATGCACCCGCTCGTCTTCAGTGAACTCGCTGTCGGCGTAGGCCAACTCCAGAAGAAGGGCACACGCCGCCAGGCGGATGTCCTTCCCTGCGTCCTCTTGGGGCGCGTCGTCCGCCGGTTGCATGGAGGTACGAAAGAACTTCTTGATGGACTCGAGCATGGGCATTCTCCTTGGCCGGGTTCCGTAAGAATGTACGGCCCCCTCCTCCGCGGCTACCAGACTCCGGCGGCGTCACACGCCGCCAGGCTTCTAAAACTCCACAGAATCGACGCGCCTTACCCCCGCCCACAAGGGTAGGGCCACCGCCGCCGCCGTGAGCCCCGCCGCTCCCGCCACGCCGAAGACGAGAGGAACCATGCTTACCGAAGCCTCCCCCTCCCTGAGTCGGGAGGAGAGGAAGTGGTAGACGGGCCACGCCTCCAGCACGACCACGCCCGCCAGGTAGGTCACGGCCACCATCATGAAGAGGAGCCCCCCGAACGAGGTGGGAATCTCGGCCACGTTTTCCGTGTCGTACTTGGGATAGAGAGCGCCGAATCCCAGGGCCAGCGCCGTGATGGCCAGGGTGATCCCCACCATGGTCACCGTGGTGAGGACCAGGATGAAGGTCGAGGCGTCCAGAACGATGTTGGTGATCAGGATGAGGGGGATCGCCACCAGCAGGAGCGGCACCGTGCCCACCCAGTACTTGGACCAGAAGAGGGTGCGCACATTCAGGGGGGCTGAGCGCAGGAGCCACATCATGCGGCCTTCCACCGACATGGCGGGAAAGACGAAGCGGGCGGCGATAGCCGCCACCACGAAGCCCGCCAGCCCCAGGTTGAGGAAGGAGACGATGTTGATGAGGAAAAAGGAAACCTCCTCCCCCGTGTAGAGGGGCAGCACGGTGATGTTATAGACGTACACTGCCACCAACACCCCCAGGAGGATCAACTGGGACCACTGGGTGGTGTCGCGGAAGAAGACGCGGATCTCCTTGGAAACCAGGCTGCGTGTGGCGGCGCGCGCGCCGGCCAGCATCCGGTCCACCACCAGGGACCGCACCCGTCCTTCCTTACGCTCCGCACCCTCCTGGGCCCGGGTGAAGCCGGCGTCGAAGTACCGCCCGTGGAGCCACGCTCCCAGAACCACGAAAGCCGCGGCGGTGCTCCACAGGAAGAGGAAGGGGAAGGGCCGGAAGAAGCCATTCAGGTAACTCATGAGCGCATCGGTGACCCACTCGGAAGGAAGCCACACCGAGGTGGGCGTACGCAGAACCGCCATGAAGTCCACCAGATCGCGGAACTCCTCCGGCCGCATGAGACGTTCGGGACGCAGGAAGCGGATGAGGGCCACCACTCCGGCGGCGGCGAAGAGCCCCACCAGGGCGAGGAGGTCCCGAGTCCTCCGCGCCGGAAAGATGTTCACCAGCAGCAGCGTCACCGCCACCCCCACCACCGCCGGGATGACCAGGAAGGGGATGATGGCCCCGGCGGCCAGCGCGTAGTAGCCCCAGTCGGCCGAGTAGACCACGCCGTACGCCGCCAGGAGCGGGACCGCCAGGAGCGCCACCATCCATGAGGAATCAAGAATGGTCTCCAGGAGGCGGGCCCCGTAGACCCTGACCGATTCCACGGGCGACGCCACCAGGAGCTCCAGGTCCTCCGAGAGGAAGAAGGTGGAAAGGGCCGTGATGACGTTGGAGAGCACCAGGATCATGAGGAAGGTGAGGAAGGCGATGCCCAGGAGCTTCGCCGACAGCAGATCGCCAATGCCCTGCGTGCCCCGGAAATACAGGAGCATCCGGAAGATCGCCGCGAAAATAAGGGCCCAGAAGAAGAGTCCGGCGAATCCCAGCGTGAGCGCCTTGAAGAGCTTTCCCTCCGAGGTGCGGGCCCGATTCAGCTTTGTGCGGAGCTTGGGCCGCAGGAGCCAGAAGATGCCGGCTCTCACAGAAGGGACGCTCCCGCGGAGGGATCGATGGCGGCGCGCAGCTCCTGGATCACGTCGGCCATAGCCGCTCCGCCCGTGAGCTTGAGGAAGATGTCCTCCAGGTGGGCGCCTCCCGCCTGGGCCTGCTCCCGCAGCTCGTCCATGCTGCCCAGGGCGATGACCTTACCCTCGCTGACGATGGCGATGCGGTCACAGAGCGCCTCGGCCACCTCCAGGGTGTGGGTGGAGAGAAAGATGGTTCCCCCCGCTCCCACAAAGGTGCGCATAAGATCCTTGAGGAGGCGGGCGGAGCGGGGGTCCAGCCCTACCATGGGCTCGTCCACCACGATGAGCTCGGGCTGATGGATGAGGGCCGAGCTGATGAGGAGCTTTTGCCGCATCCCGTGGGAATAGCTCTCGATGAGCTCATTCTTCCACGGCGTGAGGTGGAATACTTCCAGGAGGCGGTCCAGCCGCCCCTCCACGTCGCGTCCGTCCTTGCCCCAGAGCCCGGCCACGAAGCGCAGGAACTCGGCGCCGGAGAGCTTCTCGTAGAGGTACGGCCGGTCGGGAATGTAGCCGATGCGGACCTTGGCCTTCTCCGGCTCCTGCGCCAGGTCGTCGCCCCCGATAAGGATGCGTCCGGCCGAAGGACGCAGCACTCCGGCCACCATGCGGATCGTGGTGGTCTTGCCCGCCCCGTTGGGACCCAGGAAACCGAAGATCTCTCCGCGATGCACGTCGAGATCCAGCCCGTTCACGGCGGTGAAGCCGCCGTAGCGCTTGACCAACCCTTCCAGGCGGATCATTTCGTCTGCCGCGGGCCGACGGGCTTCGTTCACGTGGATTCCTTTCGCCGCGGAGGGTGAGCCGAAACTGTTGTCATGGCGCGGTCGCGGCCACGGGCACCCGATCTATGACATCGATCTGGAGGTTGCCGATGAGGCGGAGGATCTCCACCTGCTGGGCCAGCCCCCCCACGATGAAGCGCAGGTGGGAGGCGTCGGCGGGAACCTGTCCGAAGGTGGGATCCACGGCAACCCACTCACCGAGCCAGACCTCGGGCCAGGCGTGGTAGAAGAAGGCGCCGTTCACGTATACCAGTCCCACGGCCGTTCGCGCCGGGAGTCCGAGGGCCCGCGCCAACGCCACATAAAGGACGGTGTGTTCGTTGCAGTCGCCTCGGCGGGTTTCGAGCACCTGTATGGCGCTGGGCACGGAAAATGTGATGCTCTTGTCCAGCAGGTTGTACACGGCCGTAGTAAGCTGGCGGGCCACGCGCTTCGGGTCCTGGCGCCACTCGCTGCGCTTGGCCGTGATCTGGCGCGCCAGATCTACGATGCGGGGATCATCGCTCTGGATGAGGGGCTCGGGTTCGAGCGCCTCGTTCAGATCCATGTGGACGTAAGGAAGCTGGTACCCCGGGTCCAGGGAATCCCAATCTTCACGCCGAATGATCAGGGTGTCGCCCACCAATCGCTGGCGTCCCCCATCGAGCTGGAACCCGGCCAGATCCACGCCGCGTAGCCGGAAACGGATCTCCTGGAATTCGGCGGCGTCGGAGAGGTCCACGTTGCTCTGCACCGCGGTGGAAAGGATGATGTCGTCATCTACAGGCGAGGTGGAGGTGAGTCGCGCATCCTCCTGGGCCTGGCGTGCCAGCTCGTACTCCGTCTTGCGCATGCTGAATCCCAGGGGACTGGAAGCCTCCAGGATGCGCCCGTCCTCATCCACCCAACTCTCGATCTGCACCCCTCCGAAGATCTCCGCAATCTTCCACGCCGGAATGGTGTCGTAGCTGGCGGGCAGCCATCGACCCGCTTCGGGATCCAGCGAGGCCGAGTCGGGGACGATGAGCGTATCCTGATCCAGGATGCGCACCTCCACCGGCCGGGTCGACATGCTGGCGGGATCGAAGACGGGATAGCGATAGCTCTTGCCCACCTCCAGCCCCTCTCCCATGGCCACCCGGATGGGGAGCACCGAGGAAAACACGGGCGGCTGAGGCAGACGAAACTCCAGCGTCTGATCCTCTCCCCCCGAGTTGATGGTCACCCGCAGCGTCGTGTCGGCGCCCAGCACGCCCGAGGCCTCGAATCGACCCACCTCGCTGGCCATGGAGAAGGAGAATTCCTCCATGACCAGGGCGGGGCTCATCTTCACCCGGGTGCGTGCCACCGCGGTGCCCGTCTGGCCCAGGGCGGGGAGCTCCAGGGTGAGGAGATCCTCCAGCTCGAATCCGTCGGGAAGAGTGTCCAGGCGGGACGTGGCCTGCCCCACGGTGCGGTCCCCCATCGTGAGGGTGTAAAAGCTCACCCCCGGAGCCAGAGAGAGGGTTGCGGCGGCCAGGCGGGCCAGCTCGGGCTGGAAGTACTCCTCGCGGATCTGCCACCCCACCATCCCCAACCACACGAGCACGATGAGGCTGCCCAGGAGACGGCGTATCATGCGGGCACCCTCCCGCGCAAAGACTCCTGCCGCCTGGGACGCATCTCGATGAGAACGCAGACCACCCGCAAAGTTCAGTTCCGCATGGGGAAGCGCTCCCCCATGAGCTCGCCCGCCAGCCGGGAGAAGATCTCCTCCTCGTAGGCGTTGGCTACCACGATGGTCAGGTCCAGAGGAGGATGCCCTTCATCGATGTGGTTCACCAGAATCTCCACCTGGGCCCGGGCCGCGTCTTCGGCGTCCATGGTCCCCACCCCGATGCCCAGGGGGGGCAGCGCCAGCGACTTCAGCCCCCAGTCCCTCGCCCGCCGCAAACCATTGCGGAGGGCCCGTTGGACCGAGAGGGCCGACTGAGGTTCGTCTTCAGAGCAGGTCACCACATGAATCAGAAAAACGGCGCCCAGCGCTCCTCCCGGCGTGATTACGGCACCGCCCACCGGAAGGCGCCCGCCCTGTCGAAGCCGCTCTTCCACTTCGGGGCCCGCCTGCTGCCCGAGGTCACGCGCGCCCGGGGAGACGGGGGCCAGATCGGAGCGGATGGGGCGCACGACCCCCTCCTGGAGCGCCGCGCTGAGTTGAGATATGACGACGTGGATCATCCCTGCTGAAGCTCTCGCGCCTTCCGATACATGAGGGCTGCCTCTTCGGAAAGATGCTTCCTGTCGTAGAGAATGCCCAGGGTGTAGTACGCTTTGGGGTTGAAAGGGTCGAGGGTGACGGCCTGCTCGAGGACCTCCTGGGCCTCATCGAACCGTTCCAACCTGTTCAGAGCCTCTCCCCGGTAGTACAGGGCCTGGGCGTTTTCCGGGCTCTCTTCGGCCACGGCACGCAACTCGGCTTCCGCCTGGGCGTAGAGGCCCTTGCGGAAGTATAGGACCCCGAGACTCACCCGCAGATCCATGTCGGAGGGCGCGAGGCGCAGGCCCCTGCGCAGCACCCCCTCCGCTTCGTCATAGCGGCCGAGCGCGCTCAAGGTAGCGCCCAGGTTGTTGAGAACCTCGACGTTTTCCGACTCGATTTTTTCGGCGGCCTCGAACTGCTCCAGCGCCAGATCGTGGTTTCCCATGGCAGCGAGAAGTGCGCCCAGGTTGTTCCTGGCCTTCAGGTTGGCCGGGTTTCCGGCAAGGATGTCACGATACAGTTCGAGCGCCTCCGCCACCCGGCCCGCTTCCACCAGTTCCCGGGCCCGCGCCAGCCGCTCTCCGGCCGGGGGCGTCGCCCAGGCGGCGGACTCGACGGCAGGCGCGGGCTCATCGCCCACGGCGGGTTCCCGGGGCGCGGCAGGTTCCCGGGGCGGGGCAGGTTCCTGGGGCGGGGCGGGTTCATCTGCGGGCGCGGGCTCTGCCGCTGCCGCCGCTTCGCCCTCCGCCTCTTCCACCAGCTCGAAGACGACGCCTTCCGGAGGGGGCGCCGGCTCCTCCTCCATTCCCGTCAGCAGGTCGCCCTGGGGATCCCCCTGCGCCTCGCCGGGGACCTCCTCGGGCGCACCCCGCTGCTTCCGGCCCTTCCTGGGTCGTTTCTTACGCGCCATGAATCTCCGCCACTTCTCCCACCACCCAATCCAGGTACGGAGCAGAACCCTCGTCCACGTTCAGGATCAGCACTTCGGGGACATCGTACGGGTGCAGTTCCCGGACGCGCTGCACCAGGCGTTTACCGGCGGCGCAGGTCGTCTTCAGGACCGCCAGCACTTCCCCCTCCCGCACCACCCTGCCCTCCCACCGGTATACCGACACCACACCCGGAAGGATGTTCACGCATGCGGCGAGGCGTTCTTCCACCAGGGTCCGCCCTACCCGTTCGGCGGTTTCGGAGTCGGGCGCCGTCACCAGAGCGATACAGACCTCGGTACCCATCTCAACTTCTCCGGGCACGGTCCGCCGGCTCCTCCTCGTAGAGTCGGTCAATGATATCCTTGAAGCGCTCCTGAACCACGCGGCGCTTGACCTTCATGGTGGGGGTCAGCGTACCGCCCTCAATGGAAAAATCCTCATCCAGGAGCGCGATCTTCTTGGGGGTTTCGAAGGAAGCGAGGCCTTCCAGATTCTTCGCCACCTCTTCCTCCAGGAAGGCTTTCACCTCCGGCTCGTCCAGGAGATTCCTCCGGTCGGCGTAGGCGATTCCCTTTTCGGCGGCCCAGGCTTCGAGGTTGGCGAAGGAGGGCACCACCAGAAGCGCCACGAACTTGCGTCCGTCCCCCACCATCACCGCCTGCTCGATGTAGGGGTTGGACTTCAGACGGTTCTCGATAGGCTGGGGCGCCACGTTCTTGCCCCCTGCGGTGACGATGATGTCCTTCTTGCGGTCCGTGATGCGCAGGAACCCGTCATCGTCCAGCTCACCGATGTCGCCCGAGTAGAACCACCCCTCCTCGTCGATGGTCTCGGCGGTGGCTTCGGGCTTGTTGTAATACCCCTTCATGACCTGAGGACCACGAATCAGGATCTCGCCGTCCTCGGCGATGCGGATCTCCGTGCCCGGCACGGGCTTGCCCACGGTTCCGATGCGGAAGTCCTCGGGCGTGTTCACATTGGTGACCGGGCTGGTTTCGGTCAGCCCGTAGCCCTCAAGGATCATGAGTCCGATGGAGTAGAAAAACCGATTCAGCGCAGGGGCAAGCGGGCCCCCTCCGCTCACGAAGAAGCGCATCTCGCCGCCCATGGCGGCCTTGACCTTTGAGAACACGATGCGGTCGGCCACCCCGTAGCGCGCCGCCAGATAGGCGCCTGGCTTGCCCCCGGCCAGGCGCACGTCCGCCATCTCGTCGGCCACGCCCACGGCCCAGTCGATGATGGCCTTCTTCACGCCCCGGGCCTCCATCACTCCGTTGTAGATCTTCTCGTAAAGCCGCGGCACTGAAACGGCCACGGTGGGCCGGATGTAGGCGAAGTCTTCCACCACGGTGAGGATGGAACGCGGGTAGGCGATACAGCACCCCACATGGAGAAAGAGATAGTCCACCATCCTCTGCAGAATGTGGGAGAGGGGCAGGAAGCTGGCGGTGCGATCTTCCGGCCCGATGGGGAGTACTTCGGTGCACGCCAGAACGTTGGAGCCGATGTTGTTGTGGGTCAGCATGACCCCTTTGGGATCCCCCGTCGTCCCTGAGGTATAGAGGATCGTCGCCACGTCGTGCGGCTCGGCCTGCAGGGCCCTCCGTCGAAATTCCGTGTCGGACCACTGCTCGGCCCGCTCGCGTCCGTCCTCCAGGAACCGCTCCCAGGAAAACACTCCATCGGGCAGCTCGTCAGGCGCGTCGAAGACCACGATCTGTACCGGGTGCAGGCACTCTGCGACGGCCTTCCTGGCCTTTTCCATCTGTTCCGGCGTGGACACGAAAACCAGCTTCGCTCCCGAATCGCGCAGTATATACGCGACCTGGGGAGCGGTCAGCGTCGAGTAGATGGGAACGTCGATGACACCTGCGCACAGACATCCGTAGTCGGCGAAGGCCCACTGGGGGCGGTTCTCGGAAAGGATCGCCGCCCGATCTCCGCGGGTGACCCCGTGCACCTCCAGTGCCGCCGACACCGCCCGCACCCTGCGCTCCGCCTCCCGGTAGCTGATGTCGGCGAGCTCCCCCGGAGCGCGAAAATACCGGAATCCGACCCGGTCTCCGAACCTGTCCACCGCCTCGAGGAAATGCTGTGTAAGGGTACTTTCGGGGATGTCGCGTGGATTCGCCGCGTAGGTGAGTTTTGCCATAGGGAGGTCTGTCCGAATACCGCGGGAGGGCCCTCAGGCCTGCTCGATGCGGATGTCCAGGTTGATCTCGGGGCGGAGGGTATGCAGTACGCTGCAGTATTTCTCCCGGGAGAGGTCCACGGCGCGCTGCAGCTTGGGCTGGTCCCCTTCCGTAGGACCCTTCACCCGATAGGTGAGGCGGAGCGCCTCGAACTTACGCGGCACTTCGGCGGCCCTATCGCCCTCCACCTCCACCTCCAGGGCCTCCACCGGCACGCGCGATTTTTCCAGGATCATGCGCACGTCCACGGCCATGCACCCCGCAAGCGAAAGAAGGAGGAGCTGAGTCGGTGTGGGGCCTTCCCGCGCGTCGCTGTCCAGAACGATTTCCGGACCGTCCACCGGCCCGCCCCGGAAGACGAGTCCGTCTCCGGCCCAGTGAAGAACGACTTTAGAAGAACTCATCGGGAGGGATTTCGGAGGAGGTTTCGTGCGCCTCGCCCCGGATCTGAGCCAGAGTGGAACGGGCGTGATTGATGTGGTCCTCGGCATCGGGCCCGCCGGGCGGCCGCGCGAGAAACGCTTCGAGGTGCTCCGCAGCCGCCTCGGGCTGCCCGGCCCGCAGCAGGATGAAGGCGAGGCCGTAATGGGCACCGGAAGCGGAGGGATCCTTCTGCAGCACATGCTTGTAGGTTTTGGCCGCCTCGTCGGTCATTCCGATCCTGGTATAGCAGATGGCGATCTGCTGCAGGACCACCACGTCGCCGGGAGATTCTTTGAGGGCCAGCCGGAAGGAGGTGAGCGCCTCGTGGAACTTGCCCGACGTGAGCAGCTCCATGCCCTCCCGGTAGTAGTCGACACGGTCAGGGTCGTCTCCACCGAACAGCTTCTTAAGAATGCTCATGGGCTCCGGTACTCGCAGGCGGAATACCCCCTGGGGACCGCGATTGCGCGGCTTCGGGGAACCTCGCAAGGTAGGCGAAAAACCGACTCCGGCGCAACGGGAAAGAGACCCTCAACCCTTTGCGGCCACGATGGTTCCGGATTCGGCGGCGAGGACGGTGAGCCCCGCCTGGACCAGAGTGTTGTCCACGCCGGTCGGAGCATCGAGAACCACAACCCGGGAAAGGCGAGCCACCACTCGGGTCGCTTCCTCGAGCCAGCCCGGGTGACCCCGCCCGTCCACCACCACCCCCCGGAGCATCCCCGAGTAGAAGGGAAGGCTCCCTTCCACGACCATGCGGCTCACCCCCTCCTCCTCGGGCCAGAGCACCAGGGGAGGCGCCACCGGAGCGGACTCCGTCACGTGTCGCGCCCCGTCGGCCGCCACAATCTCCATGCCGGGGAGGAGTGCGGCCAGGAGTGCGGCCAGGCGCGCAGCGTCCCCCAGAAGCAGCACCGTGCCCGGACCCCGCAGAATGCCGAGGAGCGCCTGAACCCGGCGGGCTTCGGCGTCGAGATCGGCCGTCGCCTGGGCACTGCCTCCGGCTCCGCGGGCCTCGCCGACCTCGCCCATGTCTCCCCCGGGAGGGGGCGACGCAAGCGGATCCCGCGGCGGGAGACGCAGGTCCGCGACTCCGGCCGCGACAGGATACTGCTCCCTGCAGTTGGCGCATCCCAGAAATCCTTCCAGAACGCGCCGCTCGCCCTCCATGCGGCGGGCGAGGAGGATCAGGCCGAACTCCGGGCCGCAGCGGACACAGGTGAGGCGATCCGTCAGGATGAGGTGCACAGCCCGGCTCGCCGTAGAAAGTCAGACTGCCGGCGTTCCGGGAGCCGGGATGGGGGCGTGGGCCGGGCCGTACTGCGCCCACTGGGTCGGTGTCTCCCAGACGCGGGTGTAGAGGAGTCCCGGAGCGATATCCCCCGGCAGCTTCTTCATCAGCTCCTGGAAGAACCACCGGGCCTGGTTTTCGGCGCTGGTTTCTACGCCCTTGAACTCGGGAAGCTCGTTGAGAAGCTCGTGATCCAGGTAGTCGGCAAGCTCCCGCAGAGCCCGCTTCAGGTCCACGAAATCGAAGGCGATCCCGGACTCATCGAGAGAGGGTGTGCGCACCGCCGCCTCCACTACGTAGCGGTGTCCGTGGAGCCGCTCGCATTTCCCCTGGTAGTTCTCGAGAAAGTGAGCTGAGTCGTAGTGGGCCTGCACGCTCACCGTGTAATAGAATTCGTCGCTCATAGCGTTTGCGTCATCCGCGTTCGATCTGAAGGACGGGAATACTCACTTCCGGCGGCCGCGAAGCAATGTAGGCCACCGCGTCGGCCACGTGCTCCGGAGAGAGCATGGCCTCCCGGGACGGCAGGCGGGGATCCGAATCCGGGTCCAGGGGATCCCAGAGCGGTGTGTTCGTGGCCGCCGGCTCCACCAGCGTGGCCCGCACCCCCGTGCCCCGCACCTCCTCCACCAGAACCTCGTGAAGGCCCCGGAGCCCGTACTTGGACGCCGAATAGGCGCCGTTTCCCGGGTAGGCTTTCCTGCCCGACACCGACCCCACGTTGACGATGGTGCCGCTTCCCCGGGCCAGCATGCCCGGCAGGAACGCGCGCACGACCAGGAATGCACCGCGCAGGTTCACCGCCATCATCTCATCGAAGCCGCGCACCGTCTCCTGGGCCAGGGGCGCAATGTGGAAGATCCCGGCGTTGTTCACCACGATGTCGGGGGGACCGCCCAGGGTGTCGGCAAGTCGGTCGGCGGCATCCCACACCGACGCCTCGTCCCGCACATCCATGGGAAGCGGCTCGGCACCCGACTCCCGGGCCAGTTCCTCGAGGAGATTCCGGGACCTGGCCGCGGCCCATACACGCACGCCGTCCCTGGAGAGGCGGCGCACCACGCTGCGTCCAATGCCCCGACTCGCCCCGGTCACCAGCGCCGTGGTGCCTGTCATCGTCCCCGGAGAATGTGCCATGGTCCGACCTTACAGGGGCTGGTGCATGCTGGTGGACAGGCGCAGGAACTCGTCCCGGCTCCGCTTGTCCTCCAGGAAAACGCCGCGCATGGCCGAAGTGATGGTCTTGGAGTTCTGCTTCTGCACCCCTCGCATCATCATGCACAGATGGTACGCCTCGATGACGACCGCCACCCCCTGGGGGTGGATGGTGTCCCACACGGCCTGGGCGATCTGTTCGGTGAGACGCTCCTGCACCTGAAACCGGCGGGAATACACCTCCACCAGGCGGGCGGCCTTGGAGAGCCCCATGATTTTGCCATCGGGGATGTAGGCTACGTGCGCCTTCCCGAAGAAGGGAAGCAGGTGGTGCTCACACAGGGAATAGAGCTCGATGTCCTTGACCATGACCATGTTATGGTGAACCTCCTGGAAGATGCCGTCGCCCACAGCGTCTTCGGCGGTCACGCGGTATCCCTGGGTGAGGAACATCATGGAATCACGCACCCGCTCCGGCGTCCTGGCCATCCCCTCCCGGCCGGGGTCGTCGCCGCAGCGGCGGATAATCTCGGCCACCAGCGCCTCGAAGGCGACGTTCGAGAGGTCGCCCCCTTCCGATGAACCCTTCATAGCATGGCCTCCGTCCCTCCCTCGTATTCTACCCAGTTCCTCGGAGTCTCCCTCAGGAGAAGGCGGGCAAGGCCCACGCCCTCGGGCAGGTGTCCCTTGAGCCTTTCCCAGATCTCCACCACCAGATTCTCCATAGACGGCTGCACGCCCTGCAGCCAGGGAACGTCCAGGTTGAGATTGCGGTGGTCGAGCTCGTTGACCACCCGCTCCTGGATGAGCTCCTTGAGCCAGGCCAGATCCACGACATACCCGGTGTCGCGCCGAATCGGGCCCTCCACGGTCACCTCCAGCTCGTAGTTGTGTCCGTGGAAGTTGGCTCCGGCGTCCTCGCCGAAGACCTCCGCGTTACGCTCCTCGCTCCACTCGGGATTGTGGAGCCGGTGGGCGGCGCTGAAGTGGACCCGGCGGGTCACACGAACCGTCGTCACGTGGGTTCCTCCACAGATGATGGCGCGTCGGTGCGGGCCCGGGAGGCCCGCCGTCCAAAAAACCTTCCCGGCACCCTTTCGTGCCGGCCGGAGAGCGCGAAGGCCGCCCGTCCCCGAAAGGAGGGCGGCCCCCGCTGTGCGCACCGGAGGGGAATTATTGAAGCCCGGGATAAACTTCTGGTGACCTCCCCGCGCCTTCCCGCTTTCCCCACTTCCGGGGCCTAGCGTCCGACTCGGGAGTCAGTCCCGGCTTCAGGAGTGTTGGCTCAATAACGGAGCCCTCCAGCACGCATATGGAATATAGAGCCGGGGGATTCGGGGGGCCAGCGCAGAACCTCCACGGCGTGGCCGGGGTAGGAGCCTGCCCGAGAAACCCCCGAGCGCGGCTGCCCCGTTTCTCCAGGGCCGACCCATTGACGGGCATCCCGGGGTATCCTTACGCTGGAGGACATGATCTTCCGAAGGAGGGGACCGCACGGAGCCATTTCGGCTCCCTTGGCGGCGGCCATGCTCTTCCTGAGCATCGCCGCCCCCATGATGGCCCGCGCCGATCTGCCCGCGGGCCAGGCGATCGAGGACCATCATTCCCCCGATCGGTGTCCGCCGGCCCACGACCACAGCCTCTGCGTCCAGATCGGGAGCCTCCACGCCGCCCCCACCTCCGGGGCGTCCGCCGTGCCCGCGGCGCCCACCCGGGTGTCGCTTCTCCCGAACTTCCGCGGTGGACCGTTCCTGCACGGCAGCCGCCCCCTTCCCCGCACCCGGGCTCCGCCCCGCTTCTGAACATTCCGGGAATTCACTGACTCGACCTGCCGGGCCCCCGGCTCGTCGCGTCCAATCGTTCAGAAACGCTCGCGGAGATCTGCCTCATGCATTCCGGCAACCACGTCGTCCCGTCACGCCCCATGGAAGGCGGGGAACAAGGGCCGATGCGCCGAAGTTCGCCCGCCCGGGTCACATCCTTCCTCTTCCTGACCCTGTCCGTTCTCATCGCCGGGGCCCACCCCGCCGGCGCTCAGGAGCAACCGCCCGCCGACTCCCTCGCGGCGCAATTGGCCCGCCTCACTGCCGTGGTGGACAGCCTGCGCGCGGAAGTGGCGCGCCTCAAGGCCGAAGGAGAGGAGAAAAGGGCCCAGGACGCCCTGGCCAAACTCCGGGAAGCGGCCCGCACAGCGGCTGCGGCCGGCGGAGCACGGAAAGCTCCGGATCAGGAGCAGAAGCAGTTCGTCGGACGCCAGCGCTCCCTCCAGGCCCTCAATCCCGAGATCAGCGTCACCGGCGACGTCTTCGCGCAGGTGAACAAGGACGACGTGGATGCCGAAAACTTCTTCGCACGGGAGTTTGAGTTGTCCTTCGTCTCCAACCTGGACCCCTACTCCCGCGCGAAGGCCTTCATCTCACGGCACGTTCCCGGCGGAGAGATCACTCCCTTCAGAGAAGATGCCCACGCCCACGAAGGCGGCGAAGAGGGCGCCGGATTCTCCGTCGAGGAAGGATATGTAGAGTGGGTGAACATCCCCGGTGGCCTTGGACTCAAGCTGGGGCGGTTCTACCAGCAGTTCGGGCAGCTGAATCGCTGGCACTCCCACGCCCTTTCCTTCCAGAGCCGCTCCCTTCCCAGCCTCGCCTTCATCGGTGAGGAGCCCCTTGCCCAGACCGGGGCGTCGGTGCACTGGCTGGCGCCCTTCTCTCCCGCGGGCGGGACCTACGAAACCACCGTCGAAGTAACGCGGAGCGAGGCGGAACTCCTTTTCGGGGAGTCAAACCGTCCGTCGGTGCTGGCCAACGTCAACGCCTTCTGGCAGCTCTCCCGGGCCACGGACCTCGACCTCAGTTTGAGCTGGGTCAACGGAAGCTATGAGGACGAGGCGCACCTCCTGGACCGCACCCTCTACGCGGCGGAAGTCGCCTTTACCTGGCGCCCGCCGGCCCGAGCGCGCTACCGGGGATTCCAGTTTCGGGGCGGCGTGATGGTCCTGGACGGCCTCCTCGCCCACGACGACACTCACCAGGACCCCGCCGGGGCGGAAGGCGCTGAAGAGGGCGATTTCCCGGAACAGGCCAAAGGATTCTGGTCCCAGGGCGAACTCCGGCTCTCCCAGCGCTGGCTTGCCGGCGCCCGCTTCGACTGGACGGAGAATCCGGAAGACCCGGATCAGACGGCCTGGCTCCTTTCCCCCACCCTCACATGGTGGCAGAGCGAGTACGTGCGCATCCGGGCGGAATACGATCTGGTGGGACGCAGCTTCGAGACGGCGCGGGAGGGGAAGTTTCTCCTGCAGGTGACCTTCGCCATGGGACCCCACAAACACGAGACCTATTGAGGCGGGAGATACATTCATGATCAGGGCAGTTTTTGCATTCGTTTCCATCCTCGCGGGGCCGGGTCTGCACCCGGGGCCCGCGCCTAAACCCGACCGCACGGCGCCCATGCTTGCGCCCCTCAAGGTCGTAGCCACCCTCCCCGTCTACGCCGATCTCGCCAAGGAGATCGGCGGCAGCGAGGTGGACGTGAAGTGGATCGCCGACCCCAACGAAGATTCCCACTTCGTGCGTCCGAAACCCAGCTTCGCCCTCGATCTGAAGCGGGCCGACGCCTTCATCACCACCGGCCTCGATCTGGAGCTCTGGGTTCCCGCCCTCCTGGACAAAGCCAAGAACAGCAAGGTGATGGAAGGAGGACCCGGATACATCACCGCCTACACGGGAATCAGGCTTCTCGACGTGCCCGTCGCCGCCGACCGCAGCGCGGGAGACGTGCACATCTACGGAAACCCCCACCTACACACCGACCCCCTGCGCGCGCTGCAGGTCGCACGCAACATCGCCACAGGCCTGAAACGGGTAGCGCCCGAGCGTGCCGCCGCCTTCGACGCGGGGCTGGCCACCTTCCAGGACCGCATCTACCGGCGGCTTTTCGGCAATGAGCTCGTAGACCTTCTGGGTGGGGAAACGCTGGAGCAGATGGCGTTCAACGGCACTCTCTTCTCCTTCCTGCAGGAGAATCAGCTCCAAGGCCGGCCCCTCATGGACCGGCTGGGCGGCTGGCTCAAGGAGGGCGAGGCACTGAGGGGCCAGAAGATCATCTGCTACCACAAGAACTGGGCCTACTTCCAGGACCGATTCGGCGTCCACTGCGAGGAATACGTAGAGGCCAAGCCCGGCATTCCCCCCACGCCGCGCCATGTGTCCCGCCTCATCAAACTCATGAAGGATGAGCAGATCCGGGTGATCCTGGCCGCGAGCTACTTCGATCGCAGCAAGGTGGAGACGGTGGCGCGCCGCGGAGGAGCCAAAGCCGTCATCGTGCCCATGTACAACGGGGCACGCCCCGGCCTGGACACCTATTTCGATGTCGTGGATCTGTGGGTCGGAAGTCTCGCCGTCGCCCTGGGCGACGCACCTCATCCGTAAAACCGCAAAGGACCCCATCATGATCGAACTGCTCCTGCCCCCTTTCGCCGCGGCCATGGCGATCCTTCTCATCCACGTGTACTTCGGCCTCCACATCATCCAGCGGGAGGTCATCTTCGTGGATCTGGCTCTGGCTCAGATCGCGGCTCTCGGCAGCACGGTGGCCTTCCTCGTGGGAGCGCAGCATGGCTCGTTGGAGGCCTACGGGTTCTCTCTGGCCTTTACCCTCGTGGGGGCCCTCATTTTCTCCCTGAGCCGCATGGAGGATTCGCCGGTTCCCCAGGAAGCCATCATCGGTATCACCTTCGTCGTGGCCTCAGCGGCGGTGATCCTCCTCTCTTCCTTCTCCTCGGAAGGCACCGAATTCGTCAAGGAGACATTGACGGGCTCACTCCTCTGGGTCACCTGGCCCTCGGTGGCGAAGATGGCCGCGGTGTACGCCGTGATCGGGGGGATCCACCACTTCCTGCGCCGCACCATGCTGGCGCTCACCTGGGCGCCGGAACGCATCAAGCGCCTGCGGGCATGGGATTTCGTCTTCTACGCCACGTTCGGGATCATGATTACCGCGTCGGTGCCGGTGGCGGGCGTACTCATGGTCTTCAGCATGCTGGTCATCCCGGCGGTGATGTCCTTCTTCTATACGCGCAGCTTCGGCAAGGCCCTTCTCCTGGCCTGGCTCACGGGCACCGTGGCCATCACGACGGGACTCGCCGTCTCCTTCACCTGGGACCTCACCACAGGACCGGTTCTGGTGGTCACCTTCGGCGCGCTCCTCATCGTCGCGCTCTTCTTCCGCAAGCGTTTCGGCGTCCGGGTGGAGGACCCCCACGACAAGGGCCTCATCGTTCGCATGTTCCAGGAGGAGGCGACGTAGCCGCTCTCCCGGCGGACCGGCAACAGGCGGCGGGGGCGGACGCGAGGAGCGGAGCCGGGGAGAAGGGGACGGCGCCGGCGTTCGCGCCGCCGCCTCCTCCTCCGGGAGTCTTTGCAAGGAGGGGTTAGCCGGTGCGGAAGGCGCGCAGGAAGGCCAGGTTGGCCCGGTCGGCGACGACGGGGTCATCCCCCTTGGGGGTCTCCAGCACCTTGGGAACCTGGGCAAGACGCGGATCGAGCATGATGCGGCGGAAAGGGTCGGGTCCCAGGGTGCCCTCGCCCAGCGTCTCGTGGCGGTCCTTGTGGGACCCCAGGGGATGGCGCGAATCGTTGAGATGGAGGAGACCCAACCGCTCCCGATCCAGCACGCGGGCATAGGCCTCCCACACCCCTTCATAGTCTCCCACCAGGTCGTATCCCGCGGCGTAGGCGTGGCAGGTGTCCACGCACACCCCGATGCGGTCGCGCCACGGTTCAGGAACCGCCTCCAGGATGGCCGCCAGGTGCTCGAAGCGGCCACCGACGCTGGTGCCGCTTCCCGCCGTCAGCTCCAGGAGGATCCGCACCGACCCGGCGTCCACCTCCTCCAGAGCCCGGGTGAGGCCCAGGGCATTTCGCCGGATTCCCTCTTCCAGGTCCCCGTCGGTGGCGTTGCCCGGGTGGGTAACGAGGAAATCGAGACCCAGGGCCGCGCAACGCGTCAGTTCCGCGGCGAAGCTCTCCACGGACCGCTCCCACAGGGCCTCGTCGGGTGAGGAAAGGTTGATGAGATAGGAGTCGTGCGCCCCCGCCACACGGATCCCGTGGCGGAGGCGCTCCTCGCGGAACGCCCGCGCCGTCTCGGCTTCCACCCCCGGCTCGAGCGCCTGCTCAATCACGCCGCGGGGGTCGTC
>JBHHWB010000028.1:0-41025 GCA_046756305.1 Gemmatimonadota bacterium | reverse complement strand
CCGTGACGGAGTCACGGGTGGCGCGGCCCACTGCATTACTCGGACAGGCTCCTAGAGCCTGAACCGATAGCTGAGCTTCACGAAGAGACCGTCGGCCACGGCCCGCACCTGGCGGAACCGGAAGGCCTCCGTGTCCTCCATTTCCCGCGTGTACCCGACGTAGAACACCGTGCCCGGCGAAGGCTCGTAGGTCAGAAGTCCTTCCACATGCACGTCGTTGGCATCCGACCCGGTGCGGGGGAAACACCCGGAATCGGTGCAGCGGTACAGCGGCTTCCCGGTGACAGGATCGATGAGGTCCCCCCGCTCCTGACTGGAGTACTCGACGATGGCCCTGAAGAAGAGGGACCGGGAGAACTGGTACTGAGCCCGGATGCGCGGAATCGTCGCCGTCGAGTAGACGGCACCGTCCTGCCGAGTGATGCGCGTGTGGCGCAGCCCGATCTCTCCGCGGAGCTGGTCCGTGGGATACAGGTTGAGACTGAGATTCCCGGAAAAGGACCGGCCTGGTTCCACCGCCACCCGGAAGGCGCGGTCGAAGATGGGCGTTTCGCTCCAGTTGAAGCGGGCATTCCCGCGCACGCGTTGCCAGTTGTTGAACCAGAGGAAGAGTCCGCGGGAATCGAGACCACGAAAAAGGCTTTGGTCGGGACGGAATGGCGTATACGCATCCCCGCCTTCACCCACGTACAGCCCGTCATACTGTAGCGGAGTGTATGCGAACCGGCTCCGCGAGTAATTGGCAAAGAGCGTGATATTGTTCCGGAAAGAGAAGCGCCAGCCCAGTTGAGCCCTCGCCTCCTGCACCTCGCGCCCAGCCCAGAAGTCGTCGTGATCCCAGAAGCCTTCCAACTCCAGGGACGGTCCGGTCTGCTCCAGAAGGCTGCCCCGCTTCCCGAACCAGTAGTAGGATACCCGAGATCGGAGCTGGGTGTCTCCGATGCGTCGGAAGAAACCGCTTCCCGGCCTGAACTCGGAATCCGTATCCTCGATCTCTGCGTTGAAGGCGAAGCTACGTCCCGCCCGCTCCACTTTGGCCGAAAACATGCGGCCGACCTGCGGATCTCCGGCATCTCCGGGATCGCGGGTACGACTGGCCGCGCCCATGAGAGTCACGGTATACCGGCGGGCAAAGAGGAGACGCGCGTCGGCGCCGGCCACCCTGTTGTACTCATCCCCGGACACGGTGCGGTCCGTATACACCGCGCCCAGCGTGGACGAGGCGCCCAGATCCTTCCGCACCCGTACCAGGTTGACCTTGGTGTTGGGATCTCCGCTGTCGAATCCTTCGTCCACCGCGCCGATGTAGCCCAGGTTGAAGCTCCCCACCTTCCCGGACAGCTTCACCCCGCCCACCGGATTGGCGATGGTGCGCGTATAGACAAGCTGCTTGGGCATACCGAAGATCTCGGTTCCTTCCAGGAAGAAGGGGCGCTTCTCGGGAAAGAAGAGGGCAAAGCGCTCGTTGACCGAAATCTGCCCCGCGTCGGCCTCCACCTGACTGAAATCAGGGTTGTAGGTGGCGTCCAGCGTCAGATTCGAGGTGATTCCGTAGGTGAAGTTCATCCCTACGTCGCCGGAGGGATCATCCCGAACGAACCGCCCTAGATCCGTGTCGTATCGCCCGAACCGGTTGCCCGTCACCACCGGGTTGAATTCCATGAAGAGCCCAGGATCGAGATCCCTCAGGTTGGTGAGACGGCCCGACTGGGACAGCTTGTTGGCGATGTTCCCCGTGATGGGCGCCCACGAGCTCTCGAACCCGGCGCGCTGGATTTTGCGGACGATCTGGAGCCCCCACTCCTGCACATCCCTGTCCGGAAAGCGCAGGCTCTTGAAGGGGATGCGGATCTCCACGGCGTAGCCCCATTCCTGGATGCGGGCGTTGGAGTCCCAGATGAAATCCGGATTGGCGTCAATGGGAGGGCCAAATCCACCCCGACGGCCGGTGCTCCCGCCTTCGTTCCAGATGCCGTCGTGCTGCACCCCCATGGGGTTTACGGTGAAGACGTATGCGCGGCGCTGGTCGTTGAAGGTGTCCAGGATGATCTGGACGTAGTCGTCGGAACGGATGAAGGAATCCCGCTCGGTGAGGGTGGCTCGAATCGCGCCGGGGCGGTCGTCGTAAGCACGCACGCCGAAGTAGATGGCGGACCGGTCCACCAGCACCATCACCTCGGTGGGCTGGAACGCCGGGATCCCCTCCACCGGCTCATACTGGGTGAAGTTGCGCAGCACCGCCGCCCCCTGCCACCCGGCCTCGTCCAGGACGCCGTCCACCTTGATGGCCGCCTTTTCCACCGCCGGCGTCTCCACCGAGAGCTGCCCCGCAGCACCGTCATAGACACCGCCCGGGGACGGCGGGTCGGCGCGCCCACCCGTAAACGCCACCAGCGCCGCAAGTGGAAGACTCAATCCGTGCATATATTCAGATCCGAAAAGAATCGGGGAGGAAACAACCTTTTGAGTCGGCTCCGGAAGTTTCGCCGGTGCCATGCAATCAAACCATTCGACGGGCGTTCGTGTACCCCGTCGATTGAAGGACCCGTTCTAGCTTCAAACTGTTGAGGCGCCGCCATGCCGGAATCTTCCTTCAGCCACGCCCAGATTCACGACCTCGAGGAGGTGCTTGCGGCCGGGGGCGTCCTGCGCTGCCCGGAATGCGGCGTTGTCATGGACCGGCGTTCCGTCCCGCCCCGAAGCGAAGTGTCCTATGTGCGGGACCGACTCTGGCTGGTCTGCCCCCGGTGTCACCGGAGCGCGGTGTTGGACCGTCCTCAGTCGAGGTAATCCCTTGCCACATCCCGGCGTTCCCCTCGAAGTTGGCCTCTTCACTCCTCTTCCCTCGAATCCCGGCGGCACGTCATGACCTTCAGAGTTCTGATCCGACCCGGTACCGCCGCCGTGGTTCTCCTCGCCTCCCTGCCCTCTTGCCGGGTGCAGGCACAGGATGGGCCCGGGACACCTGCACCGGCATCGGTGCAGCAGGAAACGGCAGACCCGCCGCAGGCGCCCCTGGTCCTCACGCTTCCGGCGTCGGTGCGGGCCATGGGGCTGGGCAATGCGTACATGATGAACAGCGGTCACGCTGATGGCGTCTTCTACCACCCCGCCCTCGTGGCGGGAGCCGGCGGATGGGGCATTCAGGTCCAGAGCTTTGGCGGGCAGGCCACCTCCATGAGCGCCTCAGCGGCGGGGGAGTGGCTCGGGGGCTCGGCGGCCATCGGTCTCCAGGTGCTCCAGCACGGGGCCGACGGAGGGGAGACTCTCGCCCTCTCGGCCGGCGCGCCGGGACTTTTTGGGAGCGGCGTGGAGCCCCTTTCGGAAGCGATAGCCAGCATGGCTTATGCGCGGGAGATCTTCGGGGTCCGGGTCGGCGTCACCGGAAAACTGCTGGACGAACGGGTGGGGATCGCCCGCGACCGCTCGGCCCTCCTGGACGTGGGGATCGCCGCCGACGCGGGGCCCCTCGTGGTGGGCCTGTCGGCGCTGAACCTGGGGAAGGATCTTTCCCTGGGGGGAGAGACCGCAGCGGTCCCCACCCGTATCGCGCTGGGGGTCGGAGCCTACGGACAGCCGGTGGGTCCCCTGGACGTGGGGATCTCTCTCACGACCTCCTATGAGGACGGGTGGCTGGGCGCCGGAGGGGGGTTGGAGGTGGGGTACTGGCCTGTCCTGGGACGCACCTTCGTCGGTCGCGTGGGACTGCGCCGCGTGCGCGACGACGGCGGCTCACCCCTGACGGTGGGTGGGGCCTACTGGCGCGACGATCTGGTACTGGAGTGGGCCATGTGGCCCCGGGGTGGCCGCATCGGGTCGGCCGCCCACCGCTTCGCTATCCGCTGGACGGGGTGACCGATCCGACGCCGACCCTGCGTCGCCCCGCCAGGGAACCGGCGGCGGTCCGGGGGCTACGTACCCCCGACCCTACCGTCCGTGGATGCGAGATGAAAGGAACGCCGGGTCCAGGTGACTGAACCCCACCCGATCCACCACGACCTCCCCCGCCGGGGTTCCATCGAAGACCAGGCGCACTTCTTTCAGCCTTCTCAGGTCCAGGGCGGGATCCTCCGCCAAAAAATCCCCCAGGGGAATGCTGTAGCTCTGGAGGACCAACTCCCACTGGGTCTTGAAACGCTCGCGCTCCAGGTCGGGGCGGCGTGAGATGTGGGTCTCCAGGGGCCGGCGCATCACGCCGTAGCGGCTGAGAGGCAGAGATACGGCGGCGCCGTGGGCGTCCTCCACCGCGATGCTCACCTCCATGGGCGGCTTGGCGTGGGCATCGGCGCTCCGGGAAGCCTGCTCCCGCCCATCCTCCTCCTTCTGAGTTTTGGGGTTCTCCCTCCCGGCGTCGGAGGTGTCCTTCTTGGCGTCGGAGGCGTCCTCCTCGGCGTCGGGATGCCTGCGTGGCGGCGGCTCCTCGTTCGTGGGCGCCAGCAGAAGATCCAGCGTCGTCTCCCGGCCCAGCGCCCACTCCCGAGCCAGGCGGGGCGGCAGGAGGAGCCGGTAGGCCGCCGGCGGACCCCGGCCCGCCGAGTCCGCCTCGGACGGGGCCCCTTGAATGCGGTTGTTCCATCCCAACCAGACCGCCTGGTCCTCCTGGGACGACGAGGTGTTTCGCCGGTTGGCGGAGCGGAGCTGGAGGGTCGCTTCCTTCCAGACGGCCAGGGAATCTCCCCGGATCCTCACGCCGGAACTGCCGGTGGTGACGTCGATGTCCTCTTCGAAGGTGGCCAGCGGGCGAAAGGCGCTGGTCTCGAAGCGGGTGATGTACATGGTCTTGGGGAGCCATCTTCCGATCACCCTGTGGTCCCGGAAGATGGGGAGATAGCGCTTGTCCCCCTCGAGCACCGCCTCCAGGAACCCCGACACGTAGATCTCGGCGAAGCGGCGCTGGTCTCGGGCGGGGATGAGGGCCCTCAGGTCCAGGATGCGTCCACTCCGCGGTCCGTTGTCGTGGGCGCCCCACACCGTATTCCACTGACCGTGATTCGCTCGGTAGACGTAGACGGCGGCTTTGAAGTGGAAGCGCCCATCGGTGAAGCGGAGACGGTTGTAGAGGCGAAGTCCGTGAAAACTGGTCACGTCTCCGTCGTGGGAGCCGTGAAAGACCAGGTAGCTCACGTCCTTCATGACCACCTTTCGGCCCGTGGGCAGGTACTGTCCGTCCACCGGAGCGATGGAGACGACACCTCGGATGTCAAAGCCGAAATCGAAGGTCAGGGTCGCGTCGTCGGGATAATGGCTGAGCCGGTTGAAGGCCACCGCGTTGGCCACTGCCTCCCCTCCCCGGGAGTGCCCCATGAGGGCGATGCGGTCCATGTCCACCTTCCCGTAGAACGGGTTCCCTTCTTGCCGATTCCACCGGCGAAAGAGCTGCAGGTGCTTGAGAAGGAACCATCCCCGGGCGTCGTTCTCTCCGCGGATGCCCCCGTTGAGGAAATTCTCGTCCACGCTCACCAGGATGTATCCGCGGCTGGCGAGGAGCTCTCCCAGGTAGTCGTACCCCGGGTCGGAGAAGTCCTTCATGTTGTGGTTGCCGTGAACTACCAGAACCAGGGGGAACGGGCCCTCCCCCCGGGGATACCACACCCGGGCATTGAGGGGCATCTCCTTCGGCGTGAACCCCCAGTAGCGGTTGCGCGATTTCGCGGAGCGGCCCAGGTCCACGAGCTTTGAGGCGTCCACCGGCTTGGTGTTGATGGCCACCGAGTCCCGGTATTCGGGCCGGTGGCGGTCTGTTCCCGAGCCGTAGTAGAGCGTTTCGACCCGGTAGGGTCCCTTGCGGCCGGGGTCGGGCGCATCCAGAACCTGACGGGTCAGGACACGGTCCGCGTCGTTGGGTGCGAGCTTCAGGGCCGGAGTGCACGAGGTGAACCCCGCCGCCAACAAAATGGTGGAGACCCGGAAGGAGCCGGGACCAGGAGGCAGGAATGTTCGTATCATGGGGACCAAGAGTAGACCGGGCCCCTCACCCCGGGCAACGCCCCTCCTCCCATCCCGCCCGGATCCCTATACTTACCGAATCGCTGTTGTACCGATCCGCGAAACCGCGAACCCAGGCTCACCCGCCCGACGCAGGAGATCTCCCTTGGCCAACCCTACGGTCACGATTCAGACCAACCACGGCACCATCGTCGCCGAAATGTTCATGGATCTCGCTCCCCGCACCGCCGGCAACTTCATCAAGCTGGCGCGGGAGGGTTATTACGACGGCCTCATCTTTCACCGGGTCATCACAGACTTCATGATCCAGGGTGGTGACCCCACCGGAACCGGACGCGGAGGTCCGGGCTACACCATCGAGGATGAGTTCGCCCCGGGGCTCCGTCACGACGCCCCCGGCATCTTCTCCATGGCCAACGCCGGTCCCAACACGGGGGGCTCCCAGTTCTTCATCACCCTTGTCGCCACGCCCTGGCTCGACGGCAAACACGCCATCTTCGGAAAGGTGGTGGAGGGAATGGAGGTGGTGCAGAAGATCGGCCTCATCCCCACCGCCCCCGGCGACCGGCCGGTGGAGGACGTGGTGATGGAGAAGGTCACCGTCAACGAGGAGTGAGGCGAATCGTCTCTCCCTGAGCCGGCAGAAGGAGCCGGTCTCGCGGCAGGCCGGCGGCTTCCCACGCCGTCCGCGTGCGTTCGGGCGGCTCCAGGGGATCCTCGAAGGTGAGACGCCAGGTGCCCCAGTGCATCCCCACCATGGCGCCGGCGGCGCCCAGGTCCCGGTACGCCTGCACCGCCTCTTCCGGGTTCATGTGGGCAGCGGCCATGAACCAGCGGGGTTCGTACGCCCCGATGGGCAGCAGGCTCGCCTGGAAAGGACCCAGTCGGGCCCCGATCTCGGAGAAGACGGAGCAGTATCCCGAGTCGCCTGCGAAGTAGAGGGAGAGAGCATCGGCCTTCACCACCCATCCGCACCATAGCCGCTTATTCGTCCCCAGGGGAGCGCGCCGCGTCCAGTGGCGTGCGGGCACCGTCGTCGCGTGAAAGGCGCCCCCTGGAAGAGCCGCTGCGTCCCACCAGTCCATCTCCACCACGCGCGTCACCCCTCTGCGCCGGAACCATCGCGCATAGGAGCCTGTCCGAGTAATGCAGTGGGCCGAGCGCAGGGGTCTTGCGTGTGCTCATGGTAGGAACGACGACGCGTCGTAGCTGTAGCTACGGCAAGGAGGAGAGACGACGCATGAGTCCGCAACACCCCTGCGCCCAACGCCATGACGGACATCATCTTGCCTGCTCGTGGGTTGGGGCGGCACGGCCCCATCCCGGTCGTTGGCGCCTCTCGACGTAGCCTGGGCTATGCCTTCGAGTCGCCGCCTACGGCCTGGGGCCGTGGCGTCCCCAACGCGGCCCGCTGCATGACTCGGACAGGCTCCATAGCCCAGGGAGGTGAACCAGGTCACTCCATCCCCGTGGCGGGCGCGTATCTCCCGCACGGTGGCGTCGTCCAGGTGGTCGTAGTGGTCGTGGGAGAGGAGAACGCCGTCCAGGGGCGGGAGCTCAGAGATTCCCATGGGCGGCGGGACGAAACGCCTGGGTCCCGCGATCCCCACCGGCGAACACCGGTCCGACCAGACCGGATCGGTAAGGAGGTTCAGGCCGGGAAGCTGAATGAGGAAGGACGCGTGTCCCATCCAGGTAAGGAGGGCTCCCGGGCCGTGGAAGTGAGGCCGCGCGGGAGTCGGAATCGCGACGGGAAGGGAGCCCGGGGGCGGATCCGGCGGCAGAGCGCCCCGCAGCCATTCCAGGGCGATCCTCCAGATCCTGCGGCGCAGGCGGTCGTCCCCCGCCGCCTCGGGCCAGGGATTGCGGAACCGACGCCCGGCGTGATGCAGATGCCGACCGATGGGCCTACCGGGAGGTGAGGGTGATCTGATCGCCGTCTTCCAGCTTCAGAACCACCCAGCGGTTGGTGGTGTTGCAGAGGGGGCAGAGGGCCAAGGCGTCATCCAGGATCTCCAGGTCCGTCACCTGCCCGCATCCCTCGCACCTCCCGTGAATGGTCCGGAAGGTATCGTCGTTGAGGTGGCTCCTGGCGAGACGCACCCCCATGACGATGCCCGGGCGCCCCGTGGCGGGACACTGGCCCGCGCTGCATGACTCCTCGTAATCCAGACAGACGATCTCGGCGCCGTCAGGCAGGTTCGCCTGACCGTCGTGGGGCGGAGGGTCGGTGAAGACGAGGCGCACCTTGTGTCCGCATCCCGAGCAGTAAGCGAGTTCGGTCTTCATGGCTTCATCCCTCCTCACGGCGGAAAGCCTCCAGGTTCTCCTTCATCTGCTCGGTGGGAAGGTCGAAGAGGGGACACAGAGAACCCGTACACGTCTCCCCGTACTCCAGACAGACGATATCGGCGGGATCGTGTTGGTGTTCGCTGGGCCAGGGAGGAGCCTCCCGGCGCACCACCACGCGCACCGCCTTGTCGCAGGTTGCGCAGTACGCCGTTCGCATTTCCATCCGACTCCTCCTTCCTTTTCTATGCTCTCGCTTCCCTTCTTCCGCACCCTCCCGGGTCAGAGGCTGTGGATCACCCGGGCGTCGCCCGCGGCGGCGCGCAGAATTCCGTCCGCCTTGCTCCGGCTCAGGCCGAAGACCGCCGTGGCGCCGGCGTCGGCGTCCATGCATGTGACGGCCTCCACCGTCAGCGACCTCATGCCGGTGCTCATCTCGCCTCCTGTGGCGGGATCCAGGATGTGACGACCCCGGAAGTACGTCCCGGAGGTGGCCACCGCCCGGTCGCTCACCCGGATCACCTCCGCCACCCGCTCGGGGTGATCGGGGGAGCGGATGCCGATCTTCCACGGATCCCCGTCCTCATCCACACCCATGGCGATCAGGTCTCCCCCGGCGTTCACCAGAGCGTGGAAGATGCCCTGGTCCCGCAGCGCCCGGGCCGCCAGGTCTACCGCGTATCCCTTGGCGATCCCCCCCAGATCCACTGCCGCCATCGGGTCGTGGATACGTACACGGGTCGTGGAGCCGGAGCGGTCCACCTCCAGGGCACCGGCCAGGCTCCCGCGTGGGGGCCGCGCCGGCGGAGCCGCTCCCTGCTCGTGGGCTTCGGCGAAACGGCCCATGCAGGGATCGAAGCGACCCGCGGAGGCCCCGGCCCACACCAGGCCCGAGGTCAGGACGATTGCGGTGTCCTCCGAGACGGCCACCACACCCCCTCGAGCTTCGTTGACGCGCCCCACATCCGAGTCGGAACGGAAGCGGGTCATGGTGCGGTCCACCCGCCGCAACTCTTCGAAGGCGGCATTGATGGCCCGCTGTGCCCACACTTCATTCTCGTGCCGCACCGCCACCTCGGCGATGGTTCCCATGACGGGAATCCTGCGGCGGATGAGCCTGCGCTCCCGGCGCAGCACGCCGGGCACCGCGGCTACAGCCAGGGCGCCTACGCCCAGGGCCAGAAATTCCCGCCGGTCCGGCAGGCTACGACCCACCCGACTCATGATTTCCTCCCTTCCAGATCAAGTTCGCAATCCGCGGAACAGCTCCCGCAGTTGCCATGACAGCTCCCTCGCGTATCGCCGAGGGCGAAATACCCGAAGCACACGAAGAGCACCGCCATGGACACCATGGCCACCGTTGCGCCGATCATGATGAAAACAGTCCCGCGAAGCCCATGAACGCCATGGACAGACTCGCTGCGATAATCAAAACCAAACCCATGTTGCGGGCCATGGCCGGCACGTCGGCCAGCTCCGTCGTCTCACGGATGGAGGCCATGAGCACCAGAGCCAGGGTCAGCCCCAGCCCGCCGCCTACGGCAAAGAAAAGCCCTTCAATGAAGTCATACCCCCGATTCGTCTGAAAGATGGCCAGCCCCAGGATCGCGCAGTTGGTGGTGATGAGGGGAAGGAAGATTCCCAACTCGCGGAAGAGCGTGGGAGAGAGCTTCTTGATGGCCATCTCCGTGATCTGTACCAGCGAGGCAATGACCACGATAAAGGAGATGAGGCGCAGGTACGGCGCATAGGGGAGCACGTACGCATTCAGAAAGGAAGCCGCCGCGCTGGTTATGGTGAGTACGAAGATGTTGGCCATCCCCATGCGCACCGCGGTGTCCACCCGGGCCGACACCCCCATGAAGGGGCACAGGCCCAGGAAGAGGACCAGCGTGAAGTTGTTGACCAGCATGGCCGAGATGAGGATCCACATGAGCTCGCCCATCAGACCGTCCCTCCTGCCTCGGCGGTCACCTCATGGATGAAGCGGCGCGGACGCACCTCCTTCTTCTTGCGGGCCTCCCACCACCCCATGGCCAGCAGGATCAAGCCCAGCGTCAGGAAGCCGCCGGGCGGCAGGATCATGATGACCCAGGGTTCGAAGTGGGGACCCATGACCTGCACACCCAGGAAGGTGCCGTTGCCCAGGATCTCCCGAACGCCGCCCATCATGAGGAGGGCGATGATGAACCCGACCCCCGTCCCCACCGCGTCCAGGGTGGAGCGCCACACCGAATGTTTCGAGGCGAACGCTTCCTGGCGGCCCAGGATCATGCAGTTGACCACGATGAGGGCGATGAAGGCCCCCAGCGCCTTGTGGATCTCGGGTACCACAGCATTGAGCACCAGGTCGGCCATGGTGACGAAGGTGGCGATGATGAGAATGTAGGCGCTGATGCGAACCTGCTTGGGGATCCACTTTTTGAAGGTGGAGACGAGGATGCTGGACCCCACCAGGACAAAGAAGGTGGCCAGGCCCATGGCAATGCTGTTGGCCACCGTGTTGGTGACGGCCAGCGTCGGGCACAGGCCCAGAAGCTGAATCAGAACCGGGTTTTCCTTCCAGATCCCCCGCAGGAGATCTTCCTGTGGTGTGGTGCTTCTCACGATCCTCCTCCCCCGGGCGTCGCGCTCCCGGCGCCCACGGCAACCGCCGCGTCCTGCGCGGCTCCGTCATTTACCGCAGCCACCGATCCGGGTGCGGACCAGAACGCCTGCACCGGCTCCTTCATCATCTCGAGGCGATCGTTGATGATCTTGATCACCGCCCGGGATGAGATGGTGGCGCCGGTGATCATAGTCACCTCCTGGTCCAAACCCTTTTCCCGTCCCGCCTTGACGCCGATGAGCGGCGTACCCACCCCGGAGAACTCCGAGATGAAGGCCGAATCCTTCGTGATCTTGTCTCCCAGCCCCGGCGTCTCCTTGCTCTCCAGGACCTTCATGCCCAGGACCTGATCCGTCTCCGGATCGTATCCGAAAATGAGACGAATGATGTCCTGGAACCCCGCCTCCTCCCACACCATGGCCACGCCCAGGGGATTCTCGTCGGCGTCGAAGCCCACGTAGACCCGGTCCAGACCGGCGGTGTCGGCCTGGGGATCGCGTGTGAGCCGGCCGTCCTCGAGGAAGATGGTCTCATAGTGGTCCGGACCACCCAGAACCTCGGCGATGGCCTGGGCCAGGACCCGGGCCTGGTAGGCTTCGATGCGGGGCTGAGCCCACTGGAAGACCAGAACGATGGCCAGCCCGGCCAGGGCGCCTGCAACTGCCAGCGTCCCGATGAGGCGCAGGGCGGAGGGTTCGGCCTCCACGGGAGGCTGACTCCCGGGCCCGCCCTGCGGCTCGATCATGGGGAGCCTCTGCTCGCTCATGATTCCACCACCGCCTTTCCGGTACCAAACACCCGGGGTTGGGTGGCCCGGTTGATGAAGGGCACCAGGGCGTTCATGAAGAGGATGGAGTACATCACCCCCTCGGGGAGCCCGCCCCACAGGCGGATGACCACCACCATGGCGCCGATCCCCGCCCCGTAGATCCAGGCTCCCATGGGGGTGGTGGGCGAGGTCACCATATCGGTGGCCATGTACACCGCCCCCAGCATGAGGCCGCCGCTGAAGAGCATGAAGACGGCATCAGGATACCTGTCGGGAGCGAGGGCATGAATGATCTGGGAGAGGATGGCGACGGTGAGGAAGATGGAGACGGGGATCCGCCAGTCCAGATACTTCTTCAGCGCCAGGTACCCTCCACAGATGAGAATGACCAGGGCGGCCGTCTCCCCCAGGGAGCCCCCCGTGGCCCCCAGAAGAAGCCGGCCCGTCTCCGTGTGGATCCCCTCGAACTTCATGAGCCCCAGGGGCGTGGCGCCCGTCACCGTGGCCGCCGGATCGGGCGCCATGAAGGGCAGGGCCAGGTTGTCCCCCCGCAGCGCCCACCACGACCCGGACATGTCGGGCCAGGTGGTGAGGTCTTCAGGAAAAGCGGCCTGCAGGAAGGCGCGCCCCAGAAGCGCCGGGTTGAAGATGTTCTGCCCCAGACCGCCGAAGATGAGCTTTCCGAACCCGATGGCGAAGATCCCGCCCAGGAAGGCCATCCACATGGGCAGGCCGGGCGGGAGGGTGAGGCCCAGAAGGATCCCGGTGATCATCCCCGAACCGTCGGCGAGCGAGCCGCGATGCCCGAAGAACCGTTCGGTGAGGATGGAGCCCAGGGTGGCGGCGCCGATCACAAGAACGGCGCTGGGACCGAAGTACCAGACGGCGGCGCCCATGACGGGCACCAGGCTGGCCACCACGGTCCACATGATGCGGGGCGTGGTGTCGGGCCCCTTGATGTGGGGAGAGGCGGTGAGCTCGAAGCGGCGCGGCTCCATCAGGCCACCTTCTCCTTGTCGGCATCCTTCTTGGCGGGCGGTGGAGCCTTACGCACCTGGTTCTTGCTCAAAGCGAACATCTGGGAGAGGGGGATGTTGGAAGGGCATACGTAGGAGCACGAGCCGCAGACCATGCAGTCCATGAGGTGGTGCTCCACCATTTCCTGGTAGCGGCCCGCCTGCGCCAGTGCGCCCAGGAGCTGGGGGTTCAGGAAGACGGGACACGCTTCCAGACAGTGCCCGCACTTGATGCAGGGATACGTCTTCTTGGGCTTTACCTCCGCCTTCGTAAGAACCACCACCCCGGTGGTCCCTTTGGTGATGGGGGTGCGCATGTCCGGCTGGGAGCTGCCCATCATGGGTCCGCCGAAGACGATCTCGGCGGCGTCGTCGGTGATGCCTCCGCAATAGTCCAGAACGTCGCCCAGCATGGTCCCCACCGGAATGATGAGGTTGGAAGGCCGCCTCACCCCCGGACCCGTCACCGTCACGACGCGCTCGATGAGCGGAAGGCCCGTCTCGAAGACCTCGGCGATGGTTGCGATGGAGCCCACGTTCTGCACCACCACCCCCACGTGCATGGGAAGCTTCCCGGAGGGAACCTCCCGGCCCGTCACCACCTTGATGAGCATCTTTTCCGCACCCTGGGGATACTTCACCACCAGGGGCTCGACGGTAATGTTCAGGTCGTCGGGCTTGGTGCGCTCCAGCGCCTCGATGGCGTCGGGCTTGTTCATCTCCACCCCGATTACGGCCCGGTCCACGCCCAGGCACTGCATCATGATGCGAATCCCGAAGTGCACCCGTTCCGGGAACTCCGCCATGGTGCGATGGTCCGTGGTCAGGTAGGGCTCACATTCGGCCCCGTTCACCAGGAGCCATTCCAGCTTGGTGTCGGGCGGGGGAGAGAGCTTCACATGGGTGGGGAAGGCCGCGCCTCCCAACCCCACCACGCCGGCGTTCTGCACGGCTCTGCGCACCTCCTCGGGGGTCAGCCCCTCCCAGTTGGGGACCAGACGCGGTCGGGGAACCTGGGGGCTGAAGGGCTCCACGTCGATGATGACGGTCTCCGCCATAGAACCGTCGGGGTGGGGCCACCACCCGATCTCCGACACGGTTCCCGCCGCCGACGCGTGAATGGGCACCGAAATGAATCCGTCGGCTTCGGCGATTTTATCCCCACGCTCCACCCGGTCCCCCATACTCACCAGAAGCCTGGCCGGCTTGCCCGCGTGCTGCCGCAGAGGGAGCGCGATGCGCTTCGGAAAGGGCATCCGCCGGATGGGGACGTGCTCTGTCAACTCCTTCGAATCAGGGGGATGGACCCCGTGGCGGAAGGTGTGGCCGAAGATATTGAGCACCCGTGCGCTCCTCAGTTGAAGGGCTTCGCCCGTTCAATCCACTTGTCCAGGTCCCTCTCATTCGGATTCACCGGATCACCGGGATGGATGATCCCGGCGGGACAGCGCTCGGCGGCCTGAACGAGCTGCGCGTAGGTGCCGGCGTGCACGTCCTTGATGTACGCCTGCTTGTTCTCGTTGTAGGCGAACATCCTGGGGTTGATGTTGGTGCACTCGTTGCACGATGTGCAACGGGCCGTCTCGATCCATGCCTCCATGCGGAGGTCTTCTTCCTCTTCCTCTTCCGTCGCGGAGGCGGGAGCGGCCGCGGCCGCCGGCGCTTCCTCCGCCGGAGCCTCGGCCACCGCCGCAGCGGCGCCCGCTCCGTTGCCTCCCGAGGGGGCAGCCTGGTCGCCCGCAGCGGCCGAAGCCGCTCCGCCACCCAGATCCACACCCTCCACCGGACCGATGGGTTCGAGGCCCGGTGTCGCTTCGGCGCGATGGAGAAGATCCGCCACCGTCATCTCGCCATCGCCCAGGGCCAGAAGGCCTTCAGCCATGCGCCGGGCGATGGCCCGCGGGTATGTGGCCTTCAGCTCGGCGATCCTGGATTCATACTCCTGCTTGAGCGCCTCCAGCTTCTCATTGAACTCCGACTCCATCTCCCACTGCAGGGTGTCGTGCACCGCCGCAGGTACGTCCAGGCCGGCCAATTCCTTGAGTTGGTGCCAGAAGTGGAGGCGATCCTCCGCCAGAACCACCATCTCCCTGGACACCTGGAGACGCTTGAGCTTGCGGTCTTCGTCCAGCGTCCAGATGAAGGGAACTTTTCCTTCCCGTTCTTCGGAAGAGAGGGCCATGAATTCGTGGAAGGGAACCTGGTCGTCGTTCCACTCCTCCCGGGGAAGGTCGGTGAAGTTCTTGCGGAAGCGCACCTCGGTGGCCGCCCAATCCGCCGTGGTGAGAGGCAGCTCCATGGAGGCCTCGTTCCCCTCATCATCCACGTACTTGAGCTCATACGTGGGCCACGTGTCGTCAATGGCAGGGTTGCCGTCCAGGGAGAGGCAGTCGGCCACATCCCATCCCGCGTCGGGATCGTACGTGAGGAAGGGGAACGCCCGCGACTCCAGAGCCAGCTTCGCCGCAGTGGGGGCCCAGTCGTCGGCCAGCCCATGCTCCACGGGACACGGCGTATACACGTTGAAGACGGCGGGGTGCGGGGAATTGAGCCCCTTGATGAGGCCCTGAATGAAGTGGGAAGCGGAGGCCTGCGAGGACTGATGGACGAACACGCCTCTGTGGGCCATGGCGATGAAGGCCAGTTCCTTGCGGACCTCCGTCTTCCCGTGCTGTGCCTTCCCCCAGGCGGACATGTCGGCCACCTGGCCGGTGAATCCACTGGTGCACGCCTGGCCACCGGTGTTGGAGTACACCTGGGTGTCCAGAACCACCACGCGGATGGGTTTCCCGCTGGCCATGAGGCGGCTCAGGTTCTGGAATCCGATGTCCATCATGGCGCCGTCGCCCCCGATGCTCAGAATGGGCGGACAGAGATGGAACTCCTCTTCGGTGAAGCGGCGCCAGTCGAACTCTTCGGCGAACTGCCGGAACGCCTCGGGGTCGTAGCCGCCCTCCGCAAGCTGCTCCGCCTTGCGCACGGCAAGGAAATTGTCCGCCATCTTGCGCATGTGGCCCTCGAACACGCCGATGGCCACCGACGGGGCATCCTGGAAGAGGTGATTCACCCAGGGGAAGGGATATGGATTGTATGGATAGGTGCTGCCCCAAACCGAGGAGCAGCCCGTGGAATTCGTGATGGCAAGCGCCACGCGCCCGCGGCCGCTGGGCCCCTGCACGTACAGCCATTTGAGGTGCTCCAGCTCCTCCTTGGACTCCTGGAGCCGGGCCAGCTTCGTCTTCTGATCCGGAGCGAGCTTGACGGCCACCTCCTCGCCCTCCTGCTCCGCGGCACGCGCGGGATCCGCGGCCGAAGCCAGGATCTCCCGCCCCTGTTCGTCCAGGGTGGCGATGAGGCCGTCAATCTTCTCCAGGAACTTTTCCACCCGCGGCTGCATGAGCGCCTCGATGGTGGAGGTCACCAGGTGTACCGCCGTCTTTTCGCCGCACCCCATGCAGGCGCCGTCACCGCCCGCCATGGAGCGGTAGTTGTCCCTCTTCAGGAGGAGGGTGGGAAGAACACCGATTCCCTCGTCCAGGTTGCGCACGTTGATGTAGCGGTCGTCGGTGTCGGGAAGGCGCTCCCAGAACTTCCAGTTGCGCCGGAGTTGTTCGACGATCTCGTCGTCCTGCTGTACCGTGACCAGGGCGCCTTCCGGACACACGTCCACGCAGATGTTGCACCCTTTGCAGGCCTCGGGATTGATTGTGATGGCCAGCAGTCCGCCTGATCCCTTCTCCCTGGATTCGGGGCCGTCGTAAAAGGGGGAAGTCTTGGCCAGGGGGAACTCGGCCAGCGTAGGGAAGACGCGGGCCCATTCCTCATCGACCTGGGCGCGGCGCTCGGGATCCCACGCCAGCTTTTCCATGAGGTTGGCGTATGCCTGGGAAGCCGCGTCTCCAAAGGTCTTGAAGGGAACCCCGTTGAGGATCTTGCGGGTCTCCTTGGCCAGATGCTTGGAAATCTGAGCCAGGCGGTCATTGGGACGTCCATTCCCCGTGACCCGAATCGCCGTGTCGTAGAGGTCCTCGACGCTCAGGACGAGGCCGGGAATGGCGGCGTCGGGACACTGCACCCAGCACTGGCTGCACCCGGTGCACTTCTCGGGGATGAACTTGGGCACCTCGAAGCGAATGGCCGTCATGTCCCGCACCGAGCTGGTGGCGGCGGGCATGGCGGAGATGGCCGTAAAGGGATCGGCGATGGGATCCTGCCCCACGGAACAGAGGCCGCACACCTGCTCGAAGAAGCGTCCCGGGTTCCCCAGACCGGGCTCGGCCTCGGGAACGTTGAGGAGGCTGGGCATATGGCTTCCCGGCGCTTCGGCCACCTCGTCAGCGGTCACCTCCAGGTCCGTGGGTACCTCCCGCACCTCGTCGTAGCCCCGGCGGATGACGCGCATGTTGTCGTCCACCACGCGCTGCCCCAGCTTCCCGAACTTCTTTTCGATCTGAGCCTGGATGCCCTTGAAGAGCCCCGCTTCGTCCATGCCCTCCCGCTCAGCCAGGGGAGAGCAACGGAAGAAGGCGCCCATGAAGGCCACACCCTGCATCCGGTAGCGGAGCTCGGGATCGCTGGCCTCGCTGCTGGCGATGCCGAAAGCGTCCAGGGCGTAGACCTTGATGTTCTTTTCCTTGATGAACTTCTGTGCCGTGGCCGGCAGGGACTCCCAGACCTTCTCCGGCTCTTCGTGACTCTGGATGACGAAGACGCCGCCCTCCTCCATTCCCGCCAGAGGGTCGGAGTGGCGGAAGACGTTCCCGTCGGGAGACAGCACCACGTTCACGTGCTTGAGCTCGGCGTTGAGCCGAATGGGCTCGTGGGCCAGCACCGAGTAGAAGGTGGTGGGCTGCCCCTTCTTTTCCGAACCGTACTTGGGGTTGGCCTTGACGTGCATTCCGAAAAGCTCGAACGCCGTCATGGTCAGGTTTTTCCCCATGGTGATGGCGCCCCATCCGCCTACCGAATGGATGCGGATCGCCGTGGCCCCCTCAGGGAGAAGGTTGATGTTCCCGGCAGACTCCAGCGCCAGCCCCTCCAGGTGCGGGTACGCCTCCAGGAGCTGCTCCTGCCAGACCTGCAGCTTGGGCAGTCGCGTGCCCTTACGGATGAAGTCGATGCCCAGGTAGAACTGCCGCTGATGGTGCCCGTCGGGCAGCATGTTGTTCACGGCTGCGACGATGTCCCCGGGCTGCAGATCCCGGCTCCCGAACCCGAAGCCGGCGCTGTAGAAATCAGGGAGGCGGGCCGGATCGATGGCCGCCAGCTTCGGGAAAGGCAGCTCCACCTCTTCGCCGCCCGCGATACGCTTCTTCCCGTTGGTGTGGAGCGCCTTCCAGTTCTCCACCCCCTGGGTCATAGCAGCCCGGATCTCCCGCAGGAGCGGTGGATCCACCGCGAGGGGCTGATCCACCCGTTCGAAAACGGTTATATGACGGGCGCCGGAAAGGAGCTTCGTTACCAGGTCCGCCGGGAACGGGCGGAACATGACAAGGTTGAGGACCCCGACCTTCAGGCCCCGCTTGTCACGCAGATAATCCGCCACTACTTCCAGATTCGGCACCACCGAACCCTGGCCCGCCAGAACGTATTCGGCGTCTTCCAGGCGATAGCCCATGGCGCGGGCGTAGCGGCGGCCGGTGAGGGCAGCCCATTCCTCCATGGCCTGGTCCGTCAGGTCCGCCACATGATCGAAATAGAAGGGTCGCTGGGCCGCCACACCCTGAGCGTAGGAGTCCTGGTTCTGCACCGGGCCCAGCATGGCAGGATAGTCCACCGTGAAGAGCTCGGGGATGCGCCTGCGCGTCTCTCCGAAGGTGAGGCGCTGAGCGGGCGTGGGTGTCTCGATGATGTCCGACGGATCTCCCAGGTATTCCTTGATGACCTCGGGCTCGGGCAGCTTGACCGACTCGATGACGTGGCTGGTCAGGAATCCGTCCTGCGCGTTGAGGCCGGGGTTGAGAGACAACTCTGCGATGCGATGGGCGATGAGGGAGAAGTCGCCGGCCTCCTGAACGTCCTTGGCGAAGAGCTGGAAGAACCCCGCGTCGTCGACGGCATGGTAATCGTCGTGACCCGCGTGCACGTTCAGGGCGTGCTTGGTCATGGCGCGAGCGGCCACGTTGAGGACGTATGTCAGGCGCTTCCCCGCCGCGGCGTAAAGGGATTCGTGCATGTAGGCGATGCCCTGACCGCTGGAGAAGTTCGTCGCCCGCAGCCCCGTCATGCTCATCCCCGCCGTTACGGCGGCGGCAGCGTGTTCGCCTTCGGGCTCGAAGAAGAGGAGGCGCCGCCCGTTTACGTTGGTTTTTCCCGCCGCCATGGCCGCTGCCCACCCTTCACCCATCTGGGTGGAGGGCGTGATGGGGTAGGCACCCGCCGCCTCCGATGCGTGGGTCTCGGCATGGACCACCGCGCCCGTTCCGTCCGTAGCGGTGGGAATCCCGGGATACTTGAGGCCCTCGCCGGCCTCGCTGGTCCGCTTGCTCATGCTGCCTCTCTACCGGTGGAGTCGAGAAGCTGGGGGAACTGCTGTCCCTCCAACCACACGATGGCCCCCGTGGGGCACCGCTCCACCGCTTTGGGGTTTTCCAGCTCGATCTTGGCGTAGTTGACAGTGGCCAGCCCGTCTACCATGGCGATGAGGCCCGGCTCGGCGTCCTGCACGCATCGCCCGCAGGCATTGCAGGCCACTGAACACACGGCCGTGGCGTCGTCGCCCTGGAGGAGGTTCTTGCACTGCACCAGGAGATGCGCGTCCTGGGGGAGCAGGGTGAAAAGGTCCAGGGGACAGGCCTCCACGCAGTCCCCGCACGCGGTGCACTTGTCCACGTCCACCACGGGCAGCGCCAGGTCACTCATGACGATGGCGTCGAAATCGCAGGCCACGGCACAGTCGGCGAAGCCCAGGCACCCCCAGGCGCACGCCTTGCCCCCGCCGGTGACCGCCGCCGCCGCGGCACAGCTTTCGATCCCGTGATACTCCGCCTTGTAGGGCGCCACGTCCCGCCCGCCGGCACAGAGGAGCCTGGCCACGCGCTTGTTGGCGCTTCCCGCCTCCACGCCCAGGTAGGAAGCCACGTCCAACCGCTCCTCCTCACCCATGACCGTGCACTCGGCGGGCGTCACCTCGCCCGCCACCAGGGCTTCGGCAAAGGCCCGGCACCCGGGCTGTCCGCACGCGCCGCAGTCGGCCCCGGGCAGAAGCTCCCGCACGCCGTCGATGCGGGGATCCTCCCACACCTTGAACTTGGCGTTCGCCAGGGAGATGAAGGCCCCGAACACCGTGGCGACACCTCCGAGAATGGCGACGGAACCGACGACCTCACCGGGGGCGATCATGGCACGCTATCCCTCATCCTGGCCGAGGTCGGTCTGGGCCAGAAGCCAGGCGGCGAGCTGGTCCGCCGGGGAGGGCTGCCCCGGCGGGGCAGCGGCACCCGGCACGAGCGCACCCGCCGCTTCGGCGGCGGCCGCTCCGGTGCGGGCGAGCGTCTGGAGATGCCGTACTTCTTCGAGCCAGGTCGGCATCCTCCGCCCTCGGCCCACTTCCGGCTCCTCGGGAAGGTTGTGGATGGTGATGCGCTTGGCCGGCGTATCCCCCGCGTCGGGATCGTGTACGAAGCGCGCCTGGCCGGGCCGCTCGTCGTCGAAGAGGAGCGCCACCCCCGGATGGGGGCTCACGGCCATGCGTCGCACCTCTTCCGGATCGGCGGTCTGGACCACGTACGTCCCCGGAGTGATGAGGCGGGCCAGAGGCGCCGGAGGCGTCACGCCGCGCACCACCAGGACGATCTTGACCATGCCGTCCAGAAATTCGCCAAGCCCGGCGGGCAAAAGGTCGTCGGGCTCCACCTCCACCACCAGGGGCGGCGCCAACTGCCGCTCGGCCCGGTTCCACTTCCGGAAAGGCAGGTGGGCGAGGAACGAATTGTGCTCCTCGGGATCGAAGAGGCCCGCCCGGGCCAACTCGATGGCCCGCGCCGCGCCGAACACACGCCCCACGTGATCCAGGGCGTCCTTGACCACGTCGCGCAGGTCGCCACCGGGCTCCACCGTCGCCACGTGGAAGTCCCGACCCACGGTGAACTCGGCCAGGATCTCCTCGGCCCGCTCCACCACTTCCTCGGCATCGGGAGTCAGTTCCTCGGGATCGGCCACCGCCAGGAGGGTGGCGAACTTCTCCGGGTCGATGCGCCCCACGGCGAAGGGCCCCAGCTCGGTGAGCACCTTCTCGGCCCGGAACTCCGACGCGCCGCGTGCGTTCGCCACGAAGCTGCGGATCTCCTCCTCGGCCGTGGCAACGGCCGAGTGAAACGCGTCGATGCCGGAACTCAGGGCTTCCAGGGCCTGGTCTACCAGGCTGTTTTCAGACGGCATAGCGATCCAGCTCCTTGTTCAGGAGGTCCAGCTTCTCCTGGGCCGTGTGCTTGGGAAGCGAGCGGATCTCGTTGTAGCGGGGCCGGTTCTCATCCCGGAAGAAGAGCCCGAGACGGATCACGGAACTGTCCTCAGCAAGCGTACGCGCACCGTGGATGTCCGCCGGGTCGTGGCGGATCTGGTTGGGGTAGATCTGGTCCAACCCCTCCACCTTGATGCCCTCGGGATGCGTCAGGATCTCCACCTTGGTGGGATCCTTGACCGCGTCGGCGTACAGGTCCGGCGTGAAGTGGGGACAGCGCTGCAGGATGCGCACGAAGGCGAAGCCGTTGTGGGCGTGCGCCGCCTTCAGCGTGGCGAACAGGTGTCCCGGAATCCACTCGGCGGTCTGGGCAACGAAGGAGGCGTTGGTCACGCCCAGCGTAACCTCCAGAGGGTTCATGGCCGGGAGATAACTTCCCTTGGGCTGGGTGTTGGTGGGATAGCCCTGAGGGGTGGTGGGGGAGGTCTGCTTCTTGGTGAGACCGTAGATCTCATTGTCCAGAAGAAGGGCCACCATATCCACGTTGTAGCGAAGGGCGTGAACCCAATGGCCGGCCCCGATGGAGACGCAGTCCCCGTCACCCATGACAACGAACACGTCCAGATCGGGGCGCTGCAGCTTCACGCCGGTAGCCACGGGCAGAGCCCGCCCGTGCAGCCCGTGGAAGCCGTACGTCTTCATGTAGTGGGGGAAGCGGCTGGAGCAGCCGATGCCCGACACGAAAACGGTGGTTTCGGGTTTGAGCTGTTCATCGGCCAGGAGGCGCTGCGCCGCCGCCAGAACCGAGTGGTCTCCGCACCCCGAGCACCAGCGGGCCTGGGGCCCCTGGTACGAGGACATGTCGAAATGACGCAGGTCCTCGTCTTCGTGGGAAGCCTGCAGCAGGGAGCAACTTTCTGCGATCATGCTTCACCTCCCGGCATGTGCTGGCGAATGGCCTCCAGGATCTTCCCGGGGCGCAGCGGTTCGCCCAGTACCCGCGTCCAGCAGTCCACGTCCACCAGCGTCGCAGAGCGGAGAAGGATGGAAAGCTGCCCCCGCCGGCGGTTCTGTTCGTTGATGAAGGGGTCGTCGGGATTGTCGGAATAGTTGATCTCGACGGTCATGACCTTCCTGAACCGGTCGAAGATCTCCTTGAGCCCCGGCTGCAGGGGTGAGAGGAAGGTGAGATGCGTGGAGGACACCTCCAGCCCCTCCGCCCGCGCCCGGGTCACCGCCTCCTCGATGGCGCCCTTGGTGCTCCCCCAGCCCACCACCAGGAGGTCCCCGCCCTCGGGATTCCCGAACACCTCGGGAGGAAGGAGGGTGTTCTGGAAAGCGGCAATCTTGCGGCTCCTCATGGTGGAGGCGCGCTGATTGACGGCGGAATCGTACGCCACCTTCGAGTTCTCGTCGTGGGCCAGTCCCGTCAGCGTGTGCTCACCCCCGGGCTGGCCGGGGACGAAGCGCCGCGAGAGGCCTGTCTTCGGATCCCAGTCGTACGGCCTGACCCCTTCGGGGACGGGGCGCTGGTCGGGCGGCGCCGCCTGCCATGCGCTGGAAAGCTCCGGCCGGGGATACGGGGCGACCCCCGTCGCCAGGTTGGCGTCGGAGAGGACGATCACCAGAGTGCGCAGCGTCTCGGCGATCTTGCGCGCCGTGGTCATGATGTGGAAGCACTCCTCGATGGAAGCCGGCGCCATGACCACATGGGGTGCGTCGCCAGGCTGGCCGAAGACGGCGGCCATGAGATCGGACTGCTCCACCTTGGTGGGAAGCCCCGTGCTGGGTCCCCCCCGCTGCACGTCCACCAGAACGAGAGGAATCTCGCCCATGGTCACCAGGCCCAGGAATTCGGTCTTCAGAGCCAGCCCGGGACCCGAGGTGATGGTGAAGGCCACCTTGCCCGCATACGAAGCTCCCGTGGCCACACCCACCGCGGCGATCTCGTCTTCCGCCTGATGCACCACGCCGCCGTAGCGGTCGAAGATCTCTCCCAGCATATGGGACACGGAAGTCGCCGGTGTGATGGGATACATGGCCGCCAGTTCAAGACCGGCCGCCACGGCGCCCAGGGCGATGGCTTCGTTTCCGTTCATCACCACCATGGAGGTATCGGTATCCATGGTGGGGATGTCGTAGCGGACATCCAGATTCTCGGATGCCCAGCGGTACCCCAGCTCGAGGAGCTGATGGTTCCGCTCGGTGATCTCCGGCTTCTTGTTGCGGAACGCGTGGGCAATCTGGGCCCGAGCCCGTTTGAGATCGCGGTCGAAGATCCAGGAGAGGAGGCCGAGGGCGAACATGTTCTTGCCCCGCCGCGGGTTGTCCACCACGGTGAGGCACTGCTCCTCCATGGGCACCTCGATGATGCGGTAATCGAATCGGGAGAGATCCTCCATGGCGGCTTCCCATTGGGCCCGAATATCCGGGTCGGGATGCGTCGCCCACATGTTCTCCAAGAGGATGATGGCGTCGGGAGCCAGGGCGTTGAGTTGGTGCCGGCCCAGGAGGACCTGCTCGTTGAAGGCCACCACCAGACCGCTGGCGTCCCCCCAGTTGGTGACCTCGTGATCCCCGATTCGGATGCGAATGCCCGACGCGCCGGCGGGATTTCGCGGAGGTGGCTCGACTTCGGCCGGAATGATCTCGACCGTCCATACACCATTGCCCATCTTGGCGGACACGGCACCGAAGATCTGTCCGCATTTCTGGGCGCCTTCGCCGGAGTCGGAGACAATCTCGACGGCGAAATCGTGGACGGAATGGACGTGTACGTTTCGCTCCGTCGCCGCTTGCGCGCCGACGGTCGGCAGCTTCATCGCCATCCTTCCCCCCTCAAAGGGTCAGGTTTTTTGATGCAGCCTCGGGTGAGACTGCTGGCCCGCCATCAAGCTAGACGGTGCAGCCGCCCCGGGGTGTCGGGAGGAAAAAGGACATGGAAGTGGGGAATTATTTGGGGGGGCGGTGGGGGTTTTCCCGACGCCCACACCTCCTCGCCGAACGCACGAAATCGTGCAATAGGTGGGGGAGGAGGGCGCCCTCTGCGTCCCGCAGCCCGGAGCACACATCCACGCCCCATGGGCGGACCCTCCCCACCGCCTCTGCCACGCTCTCGGGGGTGAGCCCGCCGGCCAGCATCACGGGGATTGTGCTGCGCCGCACGATCTCCGCGCTCACCTCCCAATCGTGCCGACGTCCGGTCCCACCCAGTTCCGGCGCGCCTCCGGCGGGTCTTCCTGAATCCAGGAGAAGGACATCGGCCAGCTCGGTCATTTCCCGAACCGCGCGCAGAGCCTCCCTTCCTTCAACATGGAGTACCTGCATGAGAATCACGTCAGGCAGCGCGCGGCGCAGCGCAGCGCGCACCGCAGGGCTGTGATGTCGCACCAACTGCACCGCGCCCACCCCGGTCGCCCGCACCTGTGCAACAATGACCTCCGGGTCGGTGCCGGAGGTGAGGAGCACCGCGGTGACGTCGCCCGGCATCTGCGCCGCAAGCTCTCCGGCGCGTTCCAGAGAAAGTACGCCGGGCCCCGACGGCATGGGGCCCACGAGGCCCACGAAGTCCGCACCGGCCGCCGCCGCCAGGGCCAGTTCACGCTCGTTCCGCATGCAGCAGATCTTGACGGCGAGCTTCCGATGCGTCATGGGCCGGCTCCCCTCAGGAAGCTGTCATCAGAAAGCAACCATGTACGTTCCCTTCACGGTGATTCCCCTGCCGGGCGGAATACCCTCTCCGGTGGAAAAACGCCTCTCGTTGTACACGATGAAGAGATCCGAGAGGGGATGGTGAATCAGATTGAAGCGCACGTTGCTGTTCACGAGCTTCCGCCCGGGATCGTACTGAACCAAGGCATCGATGAACATGTTGGTGCTGAAGGAGTAGTTGCCGCGAAACGTCCAGAACGTCTTGGTGAAGGTGGCGGGCGGCAGATCCAGGTCGCCCACCGTTCTCTGAAGCCGCGTCTCGAGGAAGAAGCGGTACGAAGGGCGCAGCGTCAGGTTGGCCCGCACCGTCTTCTGGGTGCCGCTCCACAGTCCTCCCACGATCCCGGTGAAGCCCCCGGAAACGGCCCGCGACGGATCCGAGTTGCCCCGCAGCATCCACTCCACCCACGAGTAGGATCCAGCGGGGATGGGATCGATGTCCCGGGAGATGGCGAAGGGCTCGTTGATGGTCTCGGCGGCGGGGTTCACGCTCAGCTCCCAGAAACCGCCGTCGTTCAGGAAGAAGGTATATCCCGAGTGGAGGCGCTTGGCGACGAGGTTGCCGTCCAGGTCATCGTAGAAATTCCACACGATGTGGGGATGCATCTCGCGCACGCCGTGCCTCCGCATCACCTCCGGGCGGGGGCGAAGCCCGAAGTCGATAAAGTACTTGCGCACCCCGGTGCGGCGGAAAAAGCCCAGGTCGTCGCGGAAGTTCTCGCCCAGCTCCATGGCGCCGAACTTGATGTGGACGAAATTCCCTTCCCGGTTAAGCGAGGTCCGCCACGCATACTGGCCGTCACTCACGCCGGGCGACCGAGTCCCGATCACGTAGGTGTTCCAGTCGGTGTTGGCCGGCAGACGGATGTTGGCGTCCATGCCGTAGACCCGGTTGTAGTCGTCTCCGTCGGGGCCCTGCCGTCGCTGGTCCCGCATCATGAAGATGCCGCCGATGTCGGTGCCCGAGCTGCCCACATTCTGGCGCACCCGCAGGACGGCGTAGTCGTTCCCGGGAATCCCTGAAATACCCTCGGTGCGCATGGCGATGGCCCCGATGTTGGTTCCGCCCAGCCGGCCCGTGAGGCGGGCGCCACCCTGAATGGGAATGGCGCGCCCGTCGTCGGCGACGCCGATGCGCCGGGAGAAGAAAAGGAGGAGATCTTCGTCGGGAACGGGCACGGTAAACACGCGATTGTTGCGCGCCGCGTCACCCACGTAGAAGAGTCCTGAATTCTCCAGGAAAAACTCCCGTTTCTCCGGAAAGAACTGGCTGAACTGAGTGAGGTTCACCTGCTGGACGTCGGCCTCCACCTGTGCGAAATCGGGGTTGTAGGTGAGGTCCAGGGTGAAGGCGCCCAGGACGCGGGCCTTCACGTCGAGTCCAACCTCCTGGCGGCTCTCGTACTCGGTGACGCCCACGTCCCGCACTTCGGAGCCCAGAACGTACGGTTTGATCCTGAGATCCCGCCCACTGGAGGTATGGGGAATTCCGTCCAGGTCCCCGGCCAGGGAGAGACGGGTCAGGGCATATGCGCGGGGGACGGGCGACCAGTAGTCGATCTCATTCTTGCGGCGGATGCGGCGCGAAAAGTTGATGCCCCAGGAATCGAGATTCTCACTGAAACGCAGCGTGCGGAAGGGAATCTCCATCTCCACCGACCAACCCTCGGGCGTGCGCGCCGTGCGGACCCTCCAGATGGCATCCCAACTTGCGTTGATCTCCCGTCCTTCGTTGGCCACCTGCCAGTCCGCGCGGGCGCCCCCCGGATTGGTGAGAAAGACGTATCCGTTCCTCCGATCCTTGAAGGTGTCCAGGATCACGCCGAAGGCGTCCTGGCCCGTATCCCGGAAGTCCTTCTTGATGTCGTTGACGATGATCCCGTCAGGGTCCGCATCGTAGAGCATGGCCCCGATGTAGAGATTCTTCCCGTCCTGGAGAACGCGCACTTCGGTGCCCTCGCTGGCGGGCAGCCCCTCCCGGGGCTCGGCCTGCACGAAGGCCGTGGCCACCGGGGCACTCGCCCATGCGGGTTCGTCGAGTCGGCCGTCCAAACGGATCCCTCCGGAGGTCTCCTGGACCGCGAGGTGGAGGCGCTCGGCGTCGCTGCGGTGATCGGGAAGACTGCTCTGGGCGGAAAGGACCGGTGCAAAACTCATGAGCCCGGTCAGGCAGGCGACCAGGGTGAAGAGACCTGATCGCGCCGGGGAATGGGAAAGCTGAGAGCGTGAACGGGGCATGGGGCGACCTTCTCCGTGGTGCAGGCAAAATCGCTCCCAAGATGAATCGAGTTCCCCGGTTCGGAAAGCCTCAGTGCTTCTCGCCGGGCCCGTCGCCTCCCTTCGCCCACATCTCGAGGCGACCCAGCAGCGAATCGTCGCCCGCCCGACTCACGCCGAAGAGGCCATCTTCACTCCCCTCCTCCTCGAGGCGGCGCACCGCGCCGTGGAGGCAGAGCCACGAGTCGAAGCGCTCACTCCACGCCAGCACCGAGTAAAAAAGGCGGGGACGCCGCCCGCGGCCCGAAAGGAGGTCCAGCACCATGGCGCCCATGGAGATGTTGAATACGAATACGTCCTTCAGCCCGTCCAGGAGGAGCTTGAGCTGAAAGATGGCAAAATCCCGGAAGGTCACGCTGCGGGTCGCGGTTGTCATGGAGTCATCCCCGTTCACTTGATTGCTACAGGGGACTACGAGCATTGAAAGGAAGAGTTTCGCAGAGGAGCGGCGGGGAAGCGGCCGCTCGATGACCGGACGCACGAGCGCGGTCAGGAACGCCGCCGCGGGAGGCTTCCTGAAATCTTCCTACGTCGCAGTACGGTCGAGAATCTCCCGGACCTTGCCACGCAGGCCCTCGACCGTGAACGGCTTGGAGATGAAATCGACTTCGGCGACGCGCACACCCTGAAGGATGACTTCATCCTCCGTATAGGCCGACATGTACAGAATGCGGACATCGGGAAAGCGCGTCCGGGCGAGCTCCCCCAGCTGGCGCCCGCTCATCCCGGGCATGACCACGTCCGTGAGGAGGAGATCGATATCGCCGTTGCGGCTTTCCATGATCTCCATGGCCTCCGAGCCGCTGTTGGCCTCGAAGACCTCATAGCCCGCGCGCTCCAGGACCTTGGAGGCGACGCGCAGGACGGCGGGATCGTCATCGACGACGAGGACTTTTTCCTTCGGGCGTTCCGGCATGAATTCCATGGGTATGGCTATGACCTCAATCCGGAAAACGATCCCGGGCGGGTGCCTCTTATAACCTTTTCATCTGCATGGGTCTTCGCGCGCAAGATGTGGGAACGGACTTCCCTGGCGCAACCCTTTCAATTTGACACGCTCAGGCGCGGCCGTCCCCTGCGGTTTCCTGCCCGGCCTCCGCCTCACGTGCCCCGAAACGCTGATCCAGCATGAGAAGCGCTGCCATGTTGTCGCCCGCCATCTTCAACTGCTCGGCGGCTCGTCCGGCGCTCTCCTCCTCTTCTACCTGCTCGGCGATGAACCACTGGAGTTTCTGCTCGGTGGCAAAATCCTCCCTCCTCCGTGCCAACTCGTAGATGGACCGGATCATGGCCGTCACCTTCTTCTCGTGCTCCAGCGCGGCTGCAAAGATGTCTGCGGGTGAGCCGAAGTCGGCGGTGGGCGCCTCAACCGTATGAAGTTCCACGTGCCCGCCCCTGCGCAGCACGTAGTCGAAGAAGCGCATGGCGTGACCCACCTCTTCCTGCGCCTGGAGCCGCATCCACTGGGCGAAGCCGTCGAAATTCCGCTCGGCGAAATGAGCCGACATGGCCAGGTATAGATAAGCCGAATAGAGCTCGGCCCGGATCTGTTCGTTGATCGCGTCCTGGATTTCCTTGTCCATCATCCCATGACCCTCCTCGAATGCATAGGAAGCCAAGCTTGAAGAATATAGTGAGGAACCGTCCCTGGGGGATAGCTGGATGGGAACTCCCGGTTAGATTTCTTCCGTTTCCCCCTGCCCTCCACCCCTTCCACCCAGCCCCCGGCGTTCCATGAGCGGACCCCAGTTCATCTACCACGTGCACCGCCTGTCCAAGATCGTCCCGCCCAAGCGAGAGATCCTCAAGGACATCAATCTTTCTTTCTACCCCGGAGCTAAGATCGGGGTCGTGGGTCCCAACGGGTCGGGTAAGAGCTCCCTTCTCCGGATCATGGCCGGACTGGATTCGGACTTCCACGGGGAAGCATGGGCCGCGAAGGGCACGCGCATCGGCTTCCTGCCTCAGGAGCCCGTCCTGGAGGCGGGGCTGAGCGTGCGGGAGAACGTGGAACTGGCGGTACGCGAGACGCGGGATCTCCTCGCGCGCTTCGAGGGAGTCAATCTCAAGTTCGGCGAGGTTGCCTCCGACGAGGAGATGAACCGGCTCCTGGAAGAGCAGGCCAGGCTCCAGGACCGCATCGACGCTTCGGGGGCGTGGGATCTGGACCGGAAGATCGAGGTGGCCATGGACGCGCTGCGCCTGCCGCCGGGAGATGCCGACGTGACCCCCCTTTCGGGTGGAGAGCGCCGCCGCGTAGCCCTGTGCCGGGTGCTCCTGGAGCAGCCCGACATGCTCCTTCTGGATGAGCCCACCAACCACCTTGACGCCGAGTCGGTGGCCTGGCTGGAGCACCACCTGGCCGATTTTCCCGGGACCGTCGTCGCCATCACCCACGACCGCTATTTCCTGGACAACGTGGCCGAATGGATCCTGGAACTGGACCGGGGCCGCGGCATCCCATGGAAAGGCAACTACTCATCGTGGCTCGAGCAGAAGCAGGAGCGTCTGCGCCTGGAGGAGAAACAGGAAAGCGCCCGCCGCCGCACGCTGGCCCGGGAACTGGAGTGGATTCGCATGTCCCCCCGCGCCCGTCACGCCAAGGGGAAGGCACGCATCAGCGCCTACGAAGAACTCCTCGCGCAGGACGAGCGGGAGCTCATCCGTACCGCCGAAATCCTCGTCCCCAAGGGCCCCCGCCTGGGATCCACCGTGATCCGGGCTCACGACGTCACGAAAGCCTATGGAGAGCTCCTCCTCATGGAAGGGCTCTCCTTCGACGTGCCACCCGGCGCCATCGTCGGCATCATCGGCGGGAACGGCGCGGGCAAAACCACCCTCTTCCGCATGATCGTGGGGCAGGAAGAACCCGACGACGGCCGCATCGAGATCGGGCAGACGGTGCGCCTGGCCTACGTGGACCAGTCGCGGGAGGCCCTCGATCCCGACGCGACGGTGTTCGAGGAGGTGAGTGGAGGCCTCGACGTGCTTCATTTCGGCCGGGCGGAGGTGAACCCCCGCGCCTACCTGTCGTGGTTCAACTTCCGCGGCGCCGACCAGCAGAAGAAGGTGGGGGTCCTATCCGGAGGGGAGCGGAACCGCCTACATCTGGCCAAGCTGCTGAAGGAGGGCGGAAACGTCCTGCTTCTGGACGAGCCCACCAACGACCTGGACGTGGATACCCTGCGCGCCCTGGAGAACGCCATTCTGGATTTCGCGGGGTGCGTCCTGGTCATCTCCCACGACCGCTGGTTTCTCGACCGGGTCGCCACCCATATCCTGGCCTTCGAAGGGGAGAGCCGGGTGGTGTGGTACGAAGGCAACTACCAGGAGTACGAAGCCGACCGCCGCCGGCGTCTGGGACCGGACGCCGAGCGTCCCCATCGGGTACGGTACCGGAAGCTCATACGGGACTGAGAACGAAATGCGCCTCCATATAGATGGGGGAAGCCGGGCACCGCACCGGTGGGCGGCTTTCTTCCGGGCCGGCTTCGTCGCCCTTTTCTTCGCCCTCCCCTTCGCCCTCCTTCCTCACCCCGCCTTCGCTCAGGAGGCCTCGGTACCCACCCTCCGGGTGGGACGTCTGGACGGTCCCATCAAGCTCGACGGCATCCTGGACGAGCCGGCCTGGGCGCACGCCGACTCCATTCCTGATCTCACCATGACCGAGCCGGTGGAGGGCGCCACCCCGACCGGGCGGACGGTTGTGCGTGTCCTGGCGAACCGGCAGGAGCTGGTGGTGGGGATCGTGGCGTACGACCCCGATCCCGGCGGGATCGTATCCTTTTCCAAGGCCCGGGACCCGTACCTGCGGGCGGAGGATCACGTGATCTTCGTCCTGGATACGAACCTGGACGGGCGCTCGGGATACACCTTTGCCGTGAACCCCACCGGGGCTCGCTACGACGCCCTCATCTCCGGTGTGGGCGAGCGGCAGATTCAGCGCCTCCAGGAGGTGAGCCTGGACGTGACCCAGCGCCTGCGCGCCAGCCTCCTCGCCTCTCTGACGGTGAACACGGACTTTGCCGAGACCGAGGAGGAACGCCCGTCCCCATCAGGGTCGGGGGCAAGGTGTCGGGCCGCGCGGGAGGCACCAACGTGGGCATCCTGGCCCTCAACACCGACGCTGTGGAGGGGGTGGCGCCCCGCACAGACATGGCCGTGGCCCGGGTCCAGCAGAACGTCCTGCGGGAATCCTCGGTGGGATTCCTTGCAACCACCGGTGACCCTCTGGGGCGCGGGGGAGCCTGGACGGGCGGGGTGGACCTCACGTACCGGACCTCCAAATTCCGGAAGGACAAGAACCTGATCCTCGCGGCGTGGGGGCTCGCTGGCAGCGCCAGTCCAACGCCCTCATCGTGAAGGTGCAGTACGCAATTCGCAGGTAGGAGGATGGAGACGCGCACAGACCGGCTCCTGCTGCGCCGAACCCCGGCAGCGCGGCCCCGCGGCAGCGCCGGAGAAATCGGACGCCGCGGCCGTTCACCTGTTCCCGACCGACGGGACCCTTAAGTTGAGGGAATGATGCTTCCCACTTCGCGCCGCCGTGAGTTCTGAAACGCCCGGTACACCCGGGAGTGTGCCTCCCGGGGACGTACCCTCCGAAGACGTGCCTCCCGGTCAGGCGCCGGACGACGACGAGGCCCGGGTCAGCCGCGTCGAAGAGCGGGAGCGGCTCCTGGCCGAGGCCCTGGCCCACGTAACTGCCCAGGACCTGCAGTACAGTGAGACTCCCCTCGAGGAGCGACGTCCCGCCATCTGGAAGGGCGTGCTCGCGCTCCTCCTTCTGGCGGCGGCAGCGTACGCTGCGGTCCTCCCTCCGGCCTGGCTTCCCCGGCCACCTGTCCCAGCCGTCACACAGGGTGACCGGGAAATCGGGGTACGGGCCGCACTCTTTCTCCAGGCCCAGGCGGTAGAGGGGTTTCGGGTTCGCGAGCTTCGCCTTCCCGGTTCCCTCGAGGAGGTGGGCCGTGCCCTTCCGGACATCACCTTCGTGCGCTCCAACAATCGAGTCTACCAGCTCGTGGCCCGGCGGCCCAACGGCCGTCCCCTGGTCTACGACTCGGCCCACCCCGATCCGGGGTTTGAAGCGGTAGGCGGGTCCTGGACCGCCGCTGAAGGGAGGCGATCCCCATGAGGGCGTCCTACCGACGCGGTGGTTTCTCCTCGGGCGACCTGCTCCTCTTGGTGGCGGTCCTCTCCGTCCTGACCGCCCTCGCCTTTCCCTACGTGCTGCAGGCCCGCCAGACCCTCCACGCCACCGAAGCGCGGCGCACCGTCTCCCTGGTCCACTCCGCGCTCCTGCAGTTTCGGAAAGAGCGAGGAAGGTGGCCCGAGGAAGACCCGGCGGGTGGCATCCCCGCCGAGCTAAGACCCCTCCTTCCTGCAGATGCTCTACCCTCCTCCGGCCCCTACCATGTCGAGTGGCGCCGGTGGGAGTTGGTGCAGCGGCCTCCGCCGCCGGAGCCTGCCGTGGAGGAGGCGGACACCGTCGCGCCCCCGGCGCCCTGGCTCCTACCGCTCGGACTCCTTCGCCTTACTTCGGGGCACGACCCGGTGCTGGCGGCGCTCCTCGAGGAATACGGCCCGGCGCGTTCCTTTGTACGCGATTCCACCTGGACCCTCGTCCTGCCCGCGACACAGTCCGCCCCTCCCGGCACGCCCTGAAGGACGCACAATTTGCTTGACGCTGGACGGGCGAAGCGTGGTAGATTGAGTGTGGAGATGTATCCCCTGCAACCACCCCGGCGGTATCGTGTCCGATTCCAGCCCCCATGACCCCCGACCTCATGAGCGCGTCAGCGCCGAGGAGGAGCGCGCCCGCGCCCTTGCGGAGGTCATGCGGTACCAGGAAGAGCGCATTCGCGAGGCGGCGGCGGCAGAGCGGACCCGGGAGAAGAAAAGAAGGATCCGGCGGGGAGTCCTGGCCGCGCTGTGGGCGGGGTCGGCCTATCTCTGGATCTTCGCCCCCTCGTGGACCAACGTCACGCCTCCGCCGGAGCCCACCGTTGCGGAGGAGGCTCAGGCGCTCCGCCTCAATCTCTTCCTCCAGAGCCAGCAAATCGAAGCCTTCCGCCTTGCCCGGGGTCGCCTCCCCTGGGTTCTCCAGGAGGCCGGGCCCCCCTTCCCCGGCGTTCGATACCACCGGAAGGACAATCGCTCCTATGAGCTCACAGGCGGTACGGAGCGCGTCGAGCTGGCCTTCGAATCGGAGGTTTCGCCTCTCGATTTCGTGGGGCCGGCGGCGGATCTCCTCACCGTGCCCCCGGAAGCCCGGGAAGGTGCCGGACCATGATCCGGCTCATCTCCCGGATCCTCCCTTCTGCGGGTCGCTCTTTCGTTCGCAAATCCGGCACACGGGGTCGGGGCTCCGAACCGGAGGCCGGTGGCTTCACCATGATCGAGGTCCTCACGGTGGCGGTGGTCGTGAGCACGCTGGCCCGCATGGCGGTTCCGGGCTTCCACGAAGTGCTGCTCAAGTCCCGGGCCGCGGGCGTCGCCGGCGATTTCGATGTGATCCGGTTGGCCGCCGCCCATTACCAGGCCGACCATTTTGCCTGGCCGGCTGACGCCTACACGGGCCAGATTCCCGGCGGCCTCGAGGCCTATCTTCCCGAGGGTTTTGATTTCGTCGGTCCCGGATACCGCCTCGACTGGGAGAACTGGATCCTCCCCGACGGCCTGCCCAAATATCCCGACACCGGGGTCCTCGTGGGCATCTCCCTGGTCACCGACGACCGGGAACTCGGCCAGGCGGTACAGAAATTCTTCGGCACCGCCATGGCCGGCTACACGCTGGGGAATCGCTACACCTTCATCGTGGAGCGGAACTGAGGGAAGCGGGGCGCACCCCGCCACCTCCCTGCCCGGCCGCTTCTCCGAGGCCCTTCAGCCGTTCTTCATAACGGCCCAGTTCTTCGCGCAGCTCCCGCAGACGCGTGTACATGTCCCGCCCCGGCTTCTGGTCGGCCCGGTTGGCGTTCCCGTAGAGGTACTGGAGCTGATCCAGGAGCATGGGTTGTGGATAGCTGGAGATGGTCCGATCGGTGACCACGGCGGCCTGGATTTCCTTCAAGGCCTCATAGGATTCCGAGCCTTCTTCGGTCTCGTTCAGCGCCATTTCGACGCGGCGTGCCAGACGCCGCGCCTCTCCCAGCGTGGCCCCGAGCTCCTGCACCAGGGTGAACTGGGCCTCCAGGTCCGCCACCGTGACGCCGTCGGCTTCCACCCGTGGATCCATGAGGACCCGGAACGACCGCGCCGTGGCGGCGCCGTCTACGGAAAGACGTACCCGGTAGCTTCCCGGCACCACCATGGGACCGCCCCGGAAGGAGCCTGCGGGCCCCGGAACGGTGAGGTCCCATACGAAACGGTTCACCCCTCTGTGGGCCGTGGCGCGCACCGGCCCGGTCCGGCGACGGAAGGGCCCGCGCATGGCCTGTCCCTCTTCCGTACGGGCGCCGGGGCCGGAGGAGCGAACCGTACGCAGCACCGTCCCCTCCTCGTCCAGAAATTCCAGGGTGACCGCGGCGCCGTCCTCCGGGAGGTAGTAGTCCACCACCGCCCCCGGCTCGGACCACTCCGGCTGGTCAGGCGTGGAGGGCCCGAATCCAAATCCGCCCCCTCGACGCACCCGGTAAGCGTCGGCCGGCTGGAAGAGGTGGGGCGCACCGGCGGCAACCTGCGCGTCCCACTGCCGCACGGGACTCAGGTCGTCCATGATCCAGAAGGCCCGACCCATGGTGGAGAGGACCAGGTCGCCCGCTTTCAATGCGATGTCGGTTACGGGGGTTACCGGAAGGTTGAACTGGAAGGGCTCCCAGTGGGCTCCGTCATCGAAGGAGATGAACATCCCGTATTCCGTCCCTGCGTAAAGGAGTCCTTCCCGCTCCGGGTCCTCACGAATCACTCGGGTCGGGTAATCTCCTGGAATGCCGTTGTCTCCCGGCGTGAGGAGGGTCCACGTCTCACCGAAATCTTCGGTCCGGTAGATGTAGGGCCGGAAATCGCCCAGCAGGGTCCGGTATCCGGCAAAGTACGCCTTCCCGGCCCGGTGAGGTGAAGGCTCGATGCTCTGGATCCTCCCCTCGGGGGGCATGTCGGGGGGCGTCACGTCCTTCCACGTAGCGCCCCAATCCCGGGTCACATGGACGGGACCGTCGTTGGCGCCCGTCCAGATCACCCCGGCCTGGACGGGAGATTCCTCGATGACGTAGAGCACCGAATAGTGCTCCTCACCGGTGATGTCCCGGGTGATGGGCGTGCCGCTGATGACCTGCCGTTCCTCCCGAAAGGCCGTCAGATCAGGACTGATCCGCTCCCAGGTGACCCCCTCGTCGGTGGTCTTGTGCACGTACTGGGAGCCGTGATAGATGACGTTGGGGTCGTGGGGGGATACCTCGATGGGCACGACCCGCTGAAAGCGGTAGGGAAGCTCGGCGGGATTCGTTCCGTACAGGTTCACGAATCCCACGTAATACTGCTTCTCCTGGCCGGTGAGGTGGCTGTAGCGCCCGAAACGGCCCTTGCAGTTGCTGTATACGATGGTGGGGTCCCCCGGCTTGGGAACAGCGGGGCCCGTCTCACACCCTCCCACAGACTGCCAGTAGGCCGTGTGGCCGCCCGGGGCGCTGCGGGCGGGAGGATCGCTGGGCACCATGATGGTGGTGTTGTCCTGCTGCCCGGCGTACAGCCAGTAGGGAAAGTTGTCGTCCACATCCACCTGGTAGAGCTCCGCCGTGGGCTGGTTGTGCTGGGTGGACCACGTGCGCCCACCGTCCAGTGTAACGTTGGCGCCACCGTCGTTGGACTGGATCCCGATCATGGGGTTGTCGGGATTGATCCACATGTCGTGGTTGTCGCCGTGGGGCGTGGAGCGGCGCTGGAAGGTCTTGCCGCCGTCGGTGGACACCCAGAGGCCCTCGTTATTCACGAAGACCATATCCGCATTGACCGGGTTGGCGTATACGTTCGTGTAGTAGAACGGACGGTTCATCAGACCACGCTGGTTGCTCACCAGGCGCCACGTCTCCCCCCGGTCGTCGGAGCGGTAGAGCCCCTCGTTGGGGTCGGTGGTTTCCACCAGGGCGTAGACACGGTTCGGGTCCGCCGGAGACACCGCCAGATCGATCTTGCCGATGAGGCCCGTGGGCAGTCCATCGGTGACGATCCGCCAGGTGTCGCCCCCGTCGGTGGACTTCCAGATCCCGTCCTCCCGGCCAGACGCTTCCATCCCGGAGATGATGGTCCACGGCTTGCGCTCCCCCCGCCACATGGCGGCGTACACCTCATCGGGATTCTCCGGATTCAACTCCAGATCGATGGCGCCCACCGAGTCCGAGGTGAAGAGGACCTGCTCCCAGGTCCTTCCGCCGTCACGGGTACGGTACACACCGCGCTCGGGGTTCGGCGCCCACGGATTCCCCAGCGCCGCCGCAAACGCGACATCGGGATTCTCGGGATGGATCTCCACGGCCCCGATCTGTCCCATCTTCTCCAACCCCAGGAGCCGCCATGTTTCCCCGGCATCGTCGGAGCGGTACACCCCCTTGCCCAGGATGACGTTGGAGCGGATCCCGTCGGAACCAGTCCCCACGTAGATGATGTCGGGGTTGGACGGGGCGACCCGGATGGAACCGATGGACCCGGTGGCGAAGTACCCGTCGGAGATGGGCCGCCAGGTGGCCCCGTAGTTCTCCGTCTTCCAAACGCCTCCGCCCGTAGCCCCCATGTAGAACGTGCTGGGCCGGGCTCGGTGGCCCGCCACGGCGGTGACGCGTCCCCCGCGGGAGGGGCCCACGCTGCGGTACTGCAGGTCCGGGAAGACCTGCTCGACCATCCGGCTCCCCTCCTCCTGAGCCGTCACGGCGGAGGCTGGCGCGATGGCGAACCCGCCGACCAGCAGAAGAAACACTCTCCCGGTGGCGACCGAACAGGTGGGGCAAAACGCCTTTCGACTCATCGTGAATCCTCCTGGCACACGCGACTCCCCCCGGCGATCGGCACGGGCGTATCACAGAACGCGTAGAGAATGCCGGGGCTGCGGGTCGGCGTCAAATATGTGAAGCGCACCCTCCGACAAGCCGACTGTGGCGGGGGTCAGGTTGAGGGGAAACGGGTTGGGACACTGACCCCCATGGACTGCGTCTCCATGGCGGGATCACCACCGCCGGCCAGCTACTTTTGAATCCCGTCTTCCATCCACTCTGCCGCCACCGCCGCGACCTCATCGAGCGCTTCTTCGTCGGTGCGCCCCGAGCGCTTGAGGACGTGGAACCCGTGGTCGGCTCCCTCCACCACATGCAGCGTGGGGCGGGGTCGAATGCCGGCGAGGAAAGGGCGCAGAAGATCCAGTTGCGCCAGCCTGTCCCGGTCTCCCTGCACGAAGAGCATGGGAAGCCCCACTTCCCTGAGATGAAGCCCCCGCTCTACCGATTCCTTCCCGGGCGGGTGGAGCGGGAAACCGAAGAACGCCAGGCCCCCCACGCCGGGCAGGGGGGCCTCCGACGCCGCCAGGGAGGTCATCCGGCCTCCCATGGACTTGCCGCCTGCCAGCACGGGGAGGTGGCGCACCGCGTTCTGCGCCTCCGCCACGGCCGCCCGAACCGTGGCCTGCAGCACGGGCGCCCGGTCGGGAGCCCTGCGTCCCGCCTCCACGTAGGGAAAGTTGAAACGGAAGGTGGCCACGCCGGCGCGGGCCAACCGCAGTGACATCTCCTCCATGAACGGATGCCTGGCGCCCGCTCCCGCACCGTGGGCGAAAACGTACAGCGCGCGGGCGGATCGAGGGCGGAGAATCCACGCCGACACCTCCCCGATCCTGTCGGAAACGAGGAAGCGGCGGATACGCAGGTCGGACATCGCACTCCAAAGCGTTACGTTTTCGACGACACGCCCGTCTACCTCGAGCCGACTCAGGAATCGGGGCGCGCCTTCATGCTTCGCGGAATCGAAGGCGAAATCGTGATGCTCAACCTTCTGCGCTTTCGGGAGACGGCGGACCGTACCTCATCGCCCCCCCCCGACGAGCGATGGGACCTGGTCATGCTGGTACGCCATCGGAGCGCGCATACCTTTCTTTCCTTCGCGGAAGACGAGGCATACCTTGAGGGGATGGGCCATAGGCTCGCGGCGGTCGCCGACTCTCGTCTCCTGCCCGTCCTGCCCCGCCCGTAGGCCGGAGTGAACTTCCATGAGCACCGACAGCGCCTCTCCCCCGGAAAGGGTCGCACCCCTCGAGGGGGAGGGCCGCACCGTCCTGGTGCTGGATGATGACCTCCACATTCGCGCGCTGATCCGCAAGATCCTGGAACTCTACGACTTCCGGGTTCTGGAAGCCGAAGACGCCCGTTCGGCCCTGCACGTCGTGGACGGCCACCCGGGTCCCATTCACGCCGTCCTGTGCGACCTGGTCCTCCCGGGCCTCGGGGGGCGGGAGGCCGCCAACAACCTCCTTGCCCACCGCCCCGAGGCCCGGATCCTCTTCATGTCGGGGTATTCCAGCGCGGGGTCGTTTCGTCGGGAACTGCAGGACGCGGGGGTCCCCTTCCTGCCCAAGCCCTTCGATGTTCCGGAGCTGCTGGAAGCGCTCACGACCCTCCTGGCCGACTGAACTCCGTCAGCGACCGAGACCGATCTTCAGCCCCAGGTTGAGGATGGGCCAGATCTTCAGATACGATCCCAGATCATTTTCCGTGTTCTGCTCCTGCTTGCGCAGCTCGGACTGGAACTCGCTGGAGTTCACCACGGTGGGGTTGCCGGTGGCGCTCAGAGTCACCTTGGGGTCGCCCACGAACGCCGCGCCGATGTCCAGGAAGAGGCCGATACCCGACTTTGTATGGCGCCCGAAGCCGATGAGCACGTAAGGGGCCTGGTCCTTTGAATCCAGCGTGCCGCTGAGCTGGGCCACATCGGAAGCGGTATACGTCTTATCGCCGATGGTGACGCTCTTGGACGCCGACACCTCGCCGGTGAGGGTGGGGTCGTCGGGCTTGAAAAGCATCCCCGCACCGATGCGGAAACCACCTCCCAGATAGAGATCCGCTCCGATGTTGACCCAGGTCTCGGGAAGCTTCAGCGTATAGTCGATGCCATCGATGGTCGCGCTGGGCTCGAAGGGCATGAGGCCGATTCCGCCGCGAATGGCGAAATTGCTCGACAGGCCGAGGGCGGCTTCGGCGCCCACACCCAGCGTTCCGCCGCGAGCGGCCACGGCCAGGCCCTGCGCGAAAAGGGAAACCGGCATGGCCAGCATGAGCGCCGCGGCCGCAGCCAAAATGCTCTTGCGCATGAATATCTCCAGATGTGCGTCGGGGAAAGGTAGGGGGACGGAAATGCCCGTCTGGCTTGATCCTTTATAATACGCCACAACTCCGGCGCATCAAAGAAAATCCACACCCCCTGCGCGCGGCCTCCTGCATGACGCGGACGGGCTTCTAGAACGCTTCCGTCCCCCGGGTGCAACGTTTCCGCGGGTCCTGGGCGGTTCGCACGTCCCAATCCCCCGACGCTCCCACCCGCACGCTCACCGTTCCATGGTTGGGGGTGCAGAAAAGATCCGCGGTGCGGGCACGCAGGAGTTCCAGAGCCGACCCATGGGGGTGCGTCGTGCCGTTGGCGCTGACCACCGCCGCCTGGGGATCCACGGCCTCCAGCCACGACGCGCTCGTGGCGTCGCTGGACCCGTGATGACCCACCTTCAGGACGGCGGCGCGGATCTCTGCGGGAAAAGCGGCGGCGAAGCGCTGATTGGCCCGGTGTTCGGCATCTCCCGTGGAAAGGAAGGAGAAATCCGCGTAAGAGACCCGCACCGCCAGCGAGCCCTCGTTGATCTCCTCCCCGTCGTCGGTGTCCACCGCCAGCCAGGTATCCAACGGAGGCAGGATCGTCACCGCAGCCGATGAGCTCATGGGAATCCTGAGCGCCTCGGTGGGGATGAGCACCGTGTCCGCCATGGCGTGGGCGGCATCGAGGACGGCCTGGTAGGAGGCCAGACTGCGAACCTGACCATTGTAGACGAAGCGGACAACGTGTGCTTCATCGAACACGTCGCCCATGCCTCCATAATGATCCTGGTGGGCGTGGGTGAGGACCATGAGGTCCAGCGTGTCGATCCCGGCCTCCCGCAGGTAGACGGCGGCGACGCTATCCCCCCCGGCGTCCAGGAGGGCGTGCCAGGGCCGCGCCCCGGAGGAATCGGCAACGACGACAGCGTCTCCACCTCCTCCCGTGGGAGCCTTCACCCGCAGCACGCGGAAGGTGAGAGCGGGAGCGGCGACGGTGCGCCGCGTTGAAGGGGGAGCGTCACGAAGGTTCGAGGTCAGGTCCGGCGCCGTGGGCCCTTCTCCTCCCCCGCACGCCAGAAGGAGGACCGCGGGCCCGAACGCAACCCACCGGATCCTCGAGAGAAAGGCGCGGCCGTGGGGCCACCGCGCCCCGGGAGAGATGTTCATGCACAAAGGTGGTGCGGTCCGGCAGCGGCCGGAAGTCCGTAGCGGGGGGCAGGAGTGGGCCCCCCCGGCCTCCCGGGGAGGCTGCAACGCGGGCACAGGCGCCGTGGAGCGGCGCACCGAGATGCTGGGAGGACCCGGCATCTACCGTGCGGCCTTCGAGCGGCAGCACCTGGCTCGGAAACTCCTGGAGGACATCCTCCGGGAGGTGGAGAAGCCCCGGCCCCGATCGGCCAGCACCTTAGGAGAACGAGCTTTTCGCGAGCTGCGGGTGTCGTAAAGGACAAACCACTGGGGTTAAGCACGCGATTGCGCACCCCCTGGGACGACGCCCTGCTCAATATCCTCAACAGTTGAGCAGTATCCGTTCGCTGCGTTGAACCAGCTCCAAAAAGTCGCAGAGTAGTTGTCCGAATCTATGTCGTATGCCACCAGATCACCCTGGAAGTAGAGCTCCAGCCGCGACAGGATCCCGCCGTCGGTTCCTGTGAAATCGTGCCTTCCGAACCCACCGGCCGTGCTCGACGTCAACTCACGCGCCGACATTGGGTTGATGATCT